>CADBQR010000153.1 GCA_902796945.1 uncultured Acidaminococcus sp. | reverse complement strand
CTTACCGCTGGCAGCAAATTTAGCTACAGCAGCTTCCGGGGTGGACTTGGAGGACTGTCCGCCGGTGTTGGAGTAAACTTCGGTATCGAAGACCAGAACGTTGACATCATCGCCGGAAGCGAGGACATGGTCCAGTCCGCCGTAACCGATATCATATGCCCAGCCGTCACCGCCGAAGATCCACTGAGAACGTTTTACAAAGAACTGCTTGTCATTGTAAATCGCTTCCAGATCAGCCTTGCCGGCCTTTTCAGCTTCCAGGAGGGAAGTCAGCTTTTCAGCGCGTTCGCGAGAACCTTCGCCTTCGTTTACGTTGGCAATCCAGTCTTCCATAGCCGCCTTCAGGTCAGCACTGCAGGAATCCTTGGCAGCCGTCATTTCCTGAGCCAGGCGGTTGCGGACAGCCTTGGCACCGAGGAACATACCCAAGCCGTATTCGGCGTTATCTTCGAACAGGGAGTTTGCCCAGGCAGGGCCATGACCCTTGTAGTTCGTGGTGTACGGCATGGAAGGAGCAGCAGCACCCCAAATGGAGGAGCAGCCCGTAGCATTGGCAACCATCATGCGATCGCCAAACAGCTGGGTAACCAGTTTGGCATACGGAGTTTCGCCGCAGCCTGCGCAGGCGCCGGAGAATTCCAGCAGCGGCTGTTCGAACTGGCTGCCTTTTACGGTGTACTTGTTCATCGGGTTGTCCTTGTGGGAAACCTTCATGGCATAAGCCCAGAGGTCTTTTCTCGGTTCCTGGGTAGCAAACGGTTTCATCACGAGGGCTTTTTCCTTAGCCGGGCAAGCATCGACGCAGTTGTTGCAGCCCTGGCAGTCCATCGGGGAAACCATCATGGCAAAGTTCAGGCCCTTGGCACCCAGAGCCGGTTTGGTCTTCAGGCCAGCCGGAGCCGCCTTGACTTCGTCATCCGTGAACAGGATCGGACGAATAGCAGCATGCGGGCACATAATTGCGCACTGGTTGCACTGGATGCAGTTTTCAATCTGCCATTCCGGAACATTGATTGCAATGCCGCGTTTTTCATAAGCAGAGGTACCAGCAGGGAACGTACCGTCAACCTGGCCCATCAGTTTGCTGATTGGCAGGCTATGGCCTTCCTGTTTGTTCATCGGAACCATGACTTCGTCAACCCAGGCATTGCCGGTCTTCGGATACAGTTCCGTATCAGCAGCGGTAGCCCAGGAAGCAGGCATTTCTACTTTATGGATAGCGCCAACGCCCTGGTCAACAGCCGCGTTGTTCATGTCAACAACCTTCTGGCCTTTCTTGCCATAGGACTTGACAATGGATTCCTTCAGGTACTTAACCGCATCATCAACAGGGATAATACCGGTCAGTTTGAAGAAAGCAGCCTGCATGATCATGTTGATACGACCGCCAAGGCCAATGCCCTGAGCAATCTTGACAGCATCAATCGTGTAGAACTTGATGTTGTTTTCAACCAGGTAGCGTTTCATCTGACCAGGCAGCTGCGCATCCAGTTCTTCATCGGACCACGGGCAGTTCAGCAGGAAGGTGCCGTTTTTCTTCAGGCCAGCCATTACATTGTAGCGATGTACATAGGAAGAGTTATGTACAGCGACATAGTCGGCAAAGTTGATGAGGAACGGCATATGGATCGGGGTCTTGCCGAAACGCAGGTGGGATACGGTAATACCGCCGGACTTCTTGGAGTCATAGGAGAAATAACCCTGAGCATACATATCGGTCTTATCGCCGATGATCTTGATGGCACTCTTGTTGGCGCCAACCGTACCATCAGAACCCAGGCCCCAGAACATGCAGGAGGTCGTACCTTCCGGAGTAATATCCAGAACCTTTTCCTTCGGCAGGGAAGTATTGGTTACATCATCCGTAATGCCAACGGTGAAGTGGTTCTTCGGTTCAGCTTGCTTCAGGTTATCAAAGACAGCCAGGACATCGCCAGGATAGAATTCCTTGGAACCCAGGCCATAACGACCGCCGACAATCAGGGGCTTTTCGGCAGCGTTGTAATAAACGTCACGAACATCCAGGTACAGAGGTTCGCCGTTGGAGCCAGCTTCCTTCGTTCTGTCCAGAACAGCAATCCGTTTTACAGTCTTAGGCATAGCAGCCATGAAGTGCTTTACGGAGAACGGGCGATACAGGTGAACGTTCAGGACACCCACTTTTTCGCCCTGTTTGCACAGGATCTTGGCTACTTCTTCAGCCGTCTGGGCACCGCTGCCCATCATGACGATAACATTTTCAGCATCGGCAGCACCGGTATAGTTGAACAGCTTGTATTCACGGCCGGTCAGCTTGCTGATCTTTTCCATGTATTCTTCTACGATAGCAGGCAGTGCATCATAGTACTTGTTGACCGCTTCACGGGTCTGGAAGTAGATATCCGGGTTTTGGTTGGTGCCGCGGGTAACAGGATGATCCGGATTCATGGCATGCTTACGGAACTTATCCAGTTCTTCGTAATCAACCAGTTTAGCCAGTTCATCGTAATCCAGCAGTTCAATCTTCTGGATTTCATGGGAAGTACGGAATCCATCGAAGAAGTTCAGGAAAGGAACATGGCCCTTGATTGCAGACAGATGAGCAACAGCGGTCAGGTCCATAACTTCCTGAACACCGGATTCAGCCAGCAGAGCAAAGCCAGTCTGGCGGCAGGCCATCACATCGCTGTGGTCGCCCAAAATGTTCAGGGAGCTGGTAGCCAGCGCACGGGCAGCTACATCAAATACAGCCGGAAGCAATTCGCCGGCAATCTTGTACATGTTCGGAATCATCAGCAGCAGGCCCTGAGATGCGGTGTAGGTGGTAGTCAGCGCACCAGCAGCCAGGGAACCGTGTACAGCACCAGAAGCACCTGCTTCGGACTGCATTTCCATGATTTCTACAGGACGTCCAAAGATGTTTTTCTTTCCATGGGATGCCCATTCATCACTGACTTCAGCCATCGGAGAAGACGGAGTGATCGGGTAGATTGCTGCAACATCACTAAATGCGTAGGAAGTATACGCAGCGGCGGTGTTACCATCCATGGTCTTCATTTGTTTTGCCATTGTTCAAAGCCCCTCTTTCTTAGAAAAGTGACTACGGTGAGACGAACGATTTCATCTTCTATAGTCTCCCTAATCTCCTGTATTATATAACAAATTTAATATAATCACAAATAAAATTTTACCCAAATCCTGACAATTTACATAGGCGCCTAATTGTTTCGATTTTCGTACAATTTTATGAAAAGATTTGCTTTTCCTCTTCATATCTGATACAATTCGACTCGTAACACTGGGGGTGCGCAATCGCTGAGAGGCCTTTTGGCCGACCCTTTGTACCTGATACGGTTAATACCGTCGTAGGAAAGTGTGCCGACTGATTGGAAGTGACCGGAAGACCGCTTTTCTACGAAAAAGCGGTCTTTTTTATGTAGTTAGGAGGAATTGAATCATGCAGACCCAAAGACAAGCAGCTTTACAAGGCGTCATCACCGACCAGATGGCCGAGGTGGCACGTCAGGAAGGATTGGAACCGGAAGTCATCCGGGAACGCGTTGCCAGGGGCACGGTCGCCATCTGTGCCAACATCAATCATACAAACCTGGTACCTCGCGGTGTCGGTGAAGGCCTGACCACGAAGACCAATGCCAACATCGGGACGTCTTCGGCATATCCCGATCCCGCTCCGGAGCTGAAGAAACTTCAGGCCGCCATTGACGCTGGCGTTGATGCCGTCATGGACCTGTCCACGGGCAACAATATCGATGCATCCCGCCGCGCTACCATCGAACATTCCACCGTCATGGTCGGTACGGTACCTATTTACCAGGCTACCGTTGCGGCCATCAAGGCACATGGTAAAGTGACGGATATGACAAAGGACGATATTTTCCAGGTCATCGAGGAACAGGCCAGGGACGGTGCCGACTTCATGACCATGCATTGTGGCCTGACCCGTCAGTGCCTCCACAACCTCATCAACGAGGGCCGTGAAATGGATATCGTAAGCCGCGGCGGCTCCTTCATTTCCGGTTGGATGCTGGCCAACGGCAAGGAAAACCCGTTCTATGAATTTTACGATGAAATCCTGGACATCTGCGCCCGTTACGATGTCACCATCAGTCTGGGTGACGGCTGCCGTCCCGGCTGCCTGGCAGATGCCACCGACCGGACCCAGATCCAGGAACTGCTGAATCTTGGCGAACTGACCCAGCGTGCCTGGGATAAAGGCGTCCAGGTCATGGTCGAAGGCCCCGGCCATGTCCCTTATAACCAGATTGCTGCCAACATGCAGCTCCAGAAACGCATCTGCCACGGCGCCCCGTTCTATGTCCTGGGGCCCCTCGTGACCGATATTGCACCTGGCTATGACCATATCACTTCCGCTATCGGCGGTACCCTGGCGGCTGTCAGCGGCGCTGATTTCCTGTGCTACGTGACGCCGGCTGAACACCTTGGCCTGCCGGATATCAACGATGTCCGCGAAGGCGTCATTGCCGCCCGCATCGCCGGCCATGCCGCCGACGTTGCCAAGGGCATTCCTTCTGCGGTTGCACAGGATCTGGCCATGGCCCGCGCCCGCAAGAAGCTTGACTGGGATGCACAGCTGAAACTGGCTATTGACCCGGTCAAGGCTACGGAATACCGCAAAGCTAAGAACAAGAGCACGGATGAATACTGCTCCATGTGCGGCGACTACTGTGCCGTCCGCATCATCGGGGAATATCTGGATCAAGTAAAGGAAGAAAAGAAAAACAGGAAATAACCTCTTTCCTGACGATAATCAAAAAACAGCGGCTGTCATACGTTCCCGGTATGACAGCCGCTGTTTCATTATGGAAGGAATCGGTCATTCCTGGCAGATTCCTTTTACTTCAGCTAAAGGGAAATACAGACCCCTGTCCTTTTAGATCTGCCCGATTAATTTCAGGATGACCTGGGCAATGATGGCAGACCCAAGATACGTGCCCATGAATATCACACAGCTCAGGATCATAATTCGCCAGCCCGTGTGCTTGAAGGCTTCCATGTCTTTACCGATGGAAACGCCGGCATAAGCCAGGATAACGGTGCAAAGAGCCACGAATCCGACTTTCTTCATATAGAAGTTGATGATATCGGAACCAGGGAATCCAGGGTAGGTCAGGATGCAGCCCAGTGTTACGACATAAGCAACACCGGGAATATGACCTGGCATGTATTTACCGAGGGCAATCCCTGCCATACAAATTGCAATCAGGATCAGCATACCAGGAATCGCTTCCATAATGCCCACCTTAGAAGACATGGTGTTGCTGATCATGGACAATGCCCCCATCAAAAGAAGGATTACAAGGGTTTCACCTAAACTGTATTCTTTCATTGTTCTTCCTCCTTTGTCAGCACATGGCCATATTTCAGGATGCAGCATTTCTTATACAGGAATTCTGTCATCGGCAGTGCCAGCCAGATGGACATATACAGACCATCCAAACCGGACAGCATATTACTGGCAGCGCCGAACGCAGCCATTTGATCGGCCAGTTCCGGATAGATTACTGAAAGGGAACCGACAGCAGCTGTCATCATACTAGCACTGCCGACCCCAGCGGCCATGGCAAGCGCATAAGGATGAAAAATACCGAGACCCGCCAGGAAACTTGCCATCAGGCCGACGAAAATCGTACCAAATACCGTCCCGGAAATATAGACGCCCATGACGCCGCGGCCTTCGGGGCTATCAAGTCCGAAGCGTTCACCGATCAGTGCCACGTTCGGTTCACGGGCCACCGAGTGAGCCGCACCGATGGTTTCACGTTTCAGTCCAAGTGCTACGGCCAGGGGTACACCCAGCAGGACGGTACCGAGGTTACCAAATTCCTGCAGGATCAGGGCCGGGCTAGAGCTGATAATCTTCGGCAGCGTCGGTCCAACCAAGGTGCCGTAACGTGCCATCAGCAACATCAGGGTAAGGCCGATCAGGGACCCGGCATCTTCCATGTCCTTCTGCTTCGTGATCTTGAGGAAACTCGGCGTGGTCAAAACACCCAGGATCAATGCGTACAACATCGGCAGCAATACCACCTTGCCAGGACCGATCTTGAAGGATTTAACCCCAATCACTTCTGCAATTGCAATCATAATGGCTACAAGTATATGAAGTTTGATGTTCTTCATGTTTTCTCCCCCTTACTTGTCACTGAAATAACTGTCCAGTTTGGCGATATATTCTTCCTTTGTCAGAGCGGGTTTGTAGTCTTTCAGCAGTGCCTTGGCCTTAGCCGCGCCATCGCCCAGAAGGTCGATGATCATGCCGGCAAATGCCTTTCCCGGCAGCAGTGCGGCAGCGTTGAAGTTCACAACCTTGAAATCAGCCCCGTGAAGCAGTCCGTCCGTGCCCCCGATGAACGGATGGATGGCCGGCATCAGATGGGAAACATCCCCCATGTCGGTGGAAGCACTGAAATGGCCGGCATCGATGATCTTGACAGCGGGCATCGCGGTTTTCGCATTCTCTGCAAACAAATCATTCAATGTCGGATTGCAGATAAGTGGCAGCTGTCCGGGAAGCGTATCGATTTTCACTTCGGCACCGATAGCCATCCCACCGGCCCGGAGCGCGGCATCCACCTTTTTGTGCGTCCTGTCAATGGCTTCCATCGTGGCCCCTCTGACGTACGTTTCAATCCGGACATCATCGGGTACGTTGTTCACAAGATCCCCGCCCTTGGTAATGATCGGGTGAACCCGGATATGCTCATCATCACGGAAGGTTTCACGGAGGGAATTGATTCCCATGATTCCAAGCATCGCCGCATTCAGTGCATTGATTCCCTGATCCGGGGCATCCGCGGCATGGGCCGCTTTTCCAATGTACTGGATGGTCTTGCCGATGAACCCATTACTGCTCGATCCGATAGCAACGGTCGGTTCCGGCGCATTCTTCTGCGAATGGATCTGCATGGCCATATCAATATCGTCAAATTCGCCTTCGTAAATCAGTTCCCCTTTGCCGTGAATATAATGGAGCTTGCCTTCCTTGACAAGTTTCTTGCGATAAGCAAGCTGGACGTATTCCTCAGCCGGAACCGCAAAAAACACCACATTCCCGGCAAGGTCCTTCATGACACCGGAACGAACCAATCCATACGCTGCAGCCAGCATGGCTGATTGCTGCATATGATGACCGCACGCATGCGCAGCACCCGTATCGGGGTTTGCCATGGGGTGCTCCGGGCAGCCAATGGCGTCCAGTTCCCCCAGGATTGCGATGGTCGGTCCGGGCTTTCCGCCCTTGAGAATTCCCTTGACGCCCGTAATAGCCAGGCCGGCTCGATAGGGAATCCCCAGTTTATCAAATTGATCCTGAACCTTTTGGGCGGTCTTAAATTCCTTAAATCCAAATTCCGGTTCGGCAGCGACACTGGCTGCATAGGCCTTTAATTCCCCGGAAGATTGATCAATGGCTTCAAACACTTTTTGTTTCATTGCTGCATGGTTCGTAATCTCCACTTCCCATCGAAAAATTTTATATGTTACTATCATACTCTCATTTCATTAACTTTTCAAATGTTTGTTATAAAATTTTTTCAACGCAATTGTTTGTAACATCCTGTTCACCCAAAAAAATGACGTGGCCATAAAAAACAGGCACACGTCAACAGGCAGTTCCGATCAAATCATTCCGGGCTTTTCAAAGCAGGAACCGATAGCCACGCAGACATACATAGGAATGCCGCCATTCGTTCATCAGCTGCGGCCACACGAATTCATTCCATGGGCAGGTCCCACAGGCAATATCGCAGCCAAAAGCAGAAAAAGCATCGAAGCAGATAGTTCCCAGTCGAGGCCAGCCGACAAATACACTGAGGATAAAGTCCCCAATGCCGCCGGTGAGCGGACTGCCAATCAATCCGTCAAAAATTGATTTTTTAGTGGGAGGAACCGTACGGGCCGACCGGACCGACTGCTGCGTACCAAAAATGCCGGTCACCCCGACAATGAAGTCCTGGGAAGAACCAACCCCGATGGAATTCAAGTTGACATCACCAATTCCATTGGTATACGCGACCTCAGGGCGCTGGATATTTTCAGGATGACAGTTTGGGCACTATTTCCGATTTCCGTTTGTCCTTCTTCCATATTGTCAATCAATGAGCAGCACTGAAAGGTCATTGACATTGGTTCCTGTCGGCCCTGTCATGATGAGACCGTTTGCTTTCCGAAGCGCATGATACGCATCATTTTCTTCTAGTACCTGCGGAATGGAAATTCCCGCCTCCGCAAGCCTGTCAGCCGTCATTCCGTCCACATACCCGCCAGCCGCATCAGTGGGACCATCCGTGCCATCACTGCCAAAGGAAAAGATGGCCGCGTTTCGAATTCCCCGAAGGCCTTCTGCCGCGGCCAGGGCCATTTCCTGATTGCGGCCGCCCTTGCCGGTTCCCTTGAGATGGACGACCGTTTCCCCGCCGGCAAGAAAGGCTAATTTTTCACCCCGACCAGCGTATTCCCTGGCAATCGCTGCCAGGAACCGCCCCGCTTCGCGGGCTTCACAGTCAAGACGGGAAGTTAGGACAACGGCTTTATACCCTCTTTTTTCCGCGGCCGCTTTGCCCGCTGCCACCAGTTCTGTCACACTGCCAGTGACTACGGTTTCCACACGTTCAAGGGATTTGGGAGTTTCTTCCTGCAGCCGTTTTGCCGCTTCCGGGGAAAGCTGGATACGGAAACGCCGGATAATCTTTTCCGCATCCTGACAGGTTGATGAATCCGGATAGGCAGGTCCGGAAGCAATCATATCCAGCGGGTCCCCAATAATATCGGAAAGAACAATGGCATAGACCGAAGCGGGTGCACACAGCTGGGCAAACTTCCCGCCCTTCACCGCGCTGAACCGTTTACGAATAACATTCATGGAAACAATATCAGCTCCGCAGGCCAACAGTTCTGAAGTAACTTTTTGCAGTTCCGGAAGCGGCAGCAGCGGCTTTTCAAATAAGGCGGAACCACCGCCGCTGATGAGAAGCAGCACGGTGTCATCGGGCTGCAGCCCTCTCACCATTGCAATGGCCCGGGTCGTCGCCTTCACTGAATTCATGTCAGGGACGGGGTGCCCGGCTTCATAGATTTCAAGAGGGGGCAGTGCGCCTTTTGCGTGATGATATTTCGTGATGACAATACCACCGGATATCCGGTCGCCCATCAGGTCAACAGCCGTTTTTGCCATTTGCCAGGCTGCCTTCCCAACGGCGACAACCAGGATCCGGCCATTCCCAAAGCACCGCCCTTTCAGCGCCTTTTCCACGGCAGTATCCGGCATCGCCGCTTCAAGAGCCGCTTCCATAATGAAATCCGCATCGCTTCGCAATGACATTGTCCTCTCTCCTTCGCATCCAGCATCATGCCAGGGCAGAAAACAGCAGCTTCCTGACAGCCCTCTTGGGACGGGAGCGGTCCCAGGCACATTCCCGGCTTCCCTTCGCTTTCAAGTTATGATAACTCATTATAGCACCTGGAGACAACCAAGGCGGGGAGAATATCGGCCCCATGGCCATCATCCTGGAATTTCCGTAAAAAGGGAATGCATCATGGCACCATACCTGCGGCCAACCGGTCTTTTCAGCTGCAGGAACAGCAGATCCGCCGCCAGTAAAAATTCCCGCCCCTGCGGGAAGCGCCGCATTTCGCGACTTCAAAAGTGAGGATAATGAAATTGATTTTCTACTTAACAGGAACCCGTCATTAATGGTACAATTCGATTAACTGACTTAATGGAATCAAATAAAATGAATGCCGCAGACCGTGCTGTACCGCCAAAACGGAACAGGCCGAAGCACTGGTTGCCAGCATTCATGTTTCCCTTGATACAGGAGGTAACTGCCATGGACGTCAATCTATGGAAAGCCTGGCTCCCGTCCCTGACGATTCTGGTCATGACGCTGGTGGCCTATACTCTTTTCCGCATTATTTCAACCCGGGTCATTCATTTTATTCTGGACAAATTACCGGATGATGCGGACCAAAACATTGCAACGGCTCTTTATCGCCCCGGACGCCTTGCCATCATTGCCGGGGGCCTGTATTTCATGCTGAAATCGGCGCCAGTGGATTTACCGGTCCTGCTGCCGCTCATGGAAAAGCTCATGGAAACATTGATGATCATCGCGTTTCACTGGGTATTCTATAATTTCTTCAGTTCAACCAATTATGTCTTTGCTTTCCTGACCCGAACCGGGAAATGGCATATGGACCAGACCATGGGATATTTCATTTCCATGTGCCTTCGTATTCTCGTCATTTTCTTTTGTGTTGCCGGTATCCTCAGCTATTGGGGATTTGATATCAGCGGTTTCATTGCCGGTTTATCCATCGGCGGCCTCGCTGTATCCCTGGCAGCCAAGGATTCCCTTTCCAATATTTTTGCCTGCTGCATCATCATGCTGGATCATCCCTTCCGCATCGGCGACTGGATTGTCTGCAATGATATTGAAGGCACGGTTGAATCCATTTCGTTCCGCAGCACCAACGTGCGCACGCCTCTTCAGGGACTGGTCAATATTCCCAATTCCATGATCATTTCTACCCCCATTACGAATTACAGCAATCGGGACCGCCGGAGAGTCGAGATTACACTGGGTGTGACCTATGACACTACGCGGGAGCAAATGCAGGACCTGGTCCACGATATCCGGGAAACACTCATCGAGGACCCGGACATCATCACGGAAGACATCAGTGTGGCCTTTACGGAAATGGGCAGCAGCAGCCTGAATGTCAATATCATCTGCTATACCTATCGCACCACCTTATCGGATTTCATGAAAGTCAAGGAAGAAGTCAACCTGCGCATCATGAAAGTCCTGGAAAAACTTGGAATCAGTGCGGCCTTCCCCAGCCAGAGCGTCTATATGGAAAAATGGCCGGACCCTGCATCAAAACCCGCGGAACCTGCGGATCAGGAAAAAACGACAAAATAAAAGGACCCATTTCCCTTATTTTTAGGAGTCAATGCCATCCCCTGCTTCACCGGATAAACGATCCTGTGAAAAGGGCGCCTGACTGGAATTCCTGCCCACAAAGAATAAGGACGGCTGTCGTCATCACAGCCGTCCTTATTTTGCATATTACTTTGTTCCTGACAGCATTTTGGTATGCTCAAAAGGCGTATTTTCCACAGCGTCCCCGTTCAGGGCCGATGATAGCCAACCCGCCGTGCAATGCAGAAAAGTTCACGCCCGCCTATCTTTTCAGCCTGGGTGGCCTTTCCTTCGGCGACAGCAATGACCTGCTCAAACAGTGCATCCCCCAGGGATTCAATGGTTCTTCCTTCCGAAATGACAGGACTGGCATCAAAATCAAAGTTTTCGGCCATGGCATGATACGTTTTCGCATTCCCAGTCACTTTCAGCACAGGGGCCAGGGGGTGGCCCGTCGGATTTCCACGGCCCGTTGTAAACGCAACAAGCTGGGCTCCACAGCCGATTTCACCGGTAACGACTTCCCCATCATGGCTTTCATAGGCCATGAGGAAAAGACCATGTTCTCCTTTTTGAGGCGCCGTCGCATAGGGAAGGACATTGACAATGGGAGAAGTTCCGGATTTCAGCACGCCGCCCAGGGCCTTTTCCACAACACTGCTGACACCGCCTGCAAAATTTCCGGGAGAAATCAGTTGGTTCCGGTTATCGCCCAATGACGGGTCAATACTGTGTTTCAACATATTCTCAATTTCGCGGATGGCTTTCCGTACTTTTTCTGCCACTTCCGGGGTAACTGCCCGCCGGGCCAGCATTTCCTCTGTCCCCAGCAGCTCATTCAGTTCACTCAGGATGACACTGCCGCCATATGCCACAATCCGATCCGACATATTGCCCACCACAGGATTGGCAGCCAATCCGCTTGTGGCGTCCGTGCCACCGCATTTCGTGGCAACAATCAAATCCCGGACACTGCATGGCTCACGCTGCTGCGTTTCGATCAGTGCCATCAGGTCCCGGGCAACGCGGACTCCCTTTTCGATGGTGTTGGTCGTTCCCCCTTCTTCCTGAATGCACAGGGAACGGACCGGTTTCCCGCTTTTGCGGACCGCTTCCACCAATTCCTCCGGGCGGAACCGTTCACAGCCGAGACTGACAACCAAAACGGCACCTACATTCGGATGGGTTCCCATGGCGCAAAGGGTCCGGGCCGTAAGGTCCAGATCCAGTCCTACCTGCGCGCAACCTACCGGATGGGTCAGCGGAACGGAACCAGGTACCTGGGCGGCAATCCGTTCCACCGTCGTATTTGCACAAAAAACAGACGGTATGATGGCCAGGTAATTACGCACTCCCACCCGGCCGTCAGGGCGCCGAAATCCCATAAACTGGCGTTCTTTCATGTTATTTCCTCCCCCGGTCGCAGCCCATATTATGGCGATGGATCCAGGTTCCCACTGGAATATCCGTCAACGCGTAACCGATTTCCTCATGATATTTGATGACCGGATCTCCCTTATGGAGAGGAACAACGGCCACCTTATGGGCGAATTCAACGTCTTCCCGCAGCGTGACTTCTCCGCGGGGCGTCTGGATCCGGTCCCCTTCCCGGCTGTCCTCCAATACCATGGCAACGGAATCAGCCGGATCAATCATCAGACTTTTTCTCAGCACCCTGCACCGCCCCCTTTGCTTTTGAATCGTTTACAGCCCGGCATTCCACACCAAGAAGCTTTTCATAAAAACGGATCATGGCTCCTTTATAAGCCTTTCCTTCGCCACCCTGCAGTGCCAGCTGATAGGTCTGCATGGTTCCCTGAAAAGTCGGTAGGGGAATCGCTTCCCTGCTGATCAGTGCCTGGAGATTGATCATGTCCTTATAGGCCCCTTCCATGGTAAAACCATGGGAAAAGTTGCCCTTCAGGATTTCAGGGATCAGCATCCGGGAGGCATTGCTGGCTCCCGAGGCATGGGTCAGGACCTCCCCCAGTTTTTCCGGGTCAAGTCCCATATGGACCCCTACCGGCATCAGTTCACAGAAAGCAGCCGTGCAGATATTGAGGACACAGTTGTTCAGCATCTTAGCCAACTGCCCTGACCCGGAAGGGCCCATATAAAGAACAGTGGCTCCCATTGCGCAAAGCAGCGGTTGCACTTTCTGAAAAACCGCTTCCCTGCCGCCCGCCATAATGGTGAGCGTCCCAGCTTCGGCCTTCTCGCGATGCCCGGAAACCGGGGCATCCAGGTAGGAAACGCCGGAATCGGCACAGGCCTTACCGATTTCCCGTGCTTCCCGATATCCGATGGTACTGCAGTCCACAATGATCTGGCCGCTGTGAAGTTGGGAAAGGAGCCCCTCCTCACCTAGAAGCAGTGAACGCACTACATTCCCATTGGGCAGGCAGAGAAAGATGCATTCACTGCAAGCAGCGTCTTTCGGATCAAGGGTCGTATGCGCACCGGCTTCGTCAAAAGGGAGCAGGCGATTTCTGTCATGATGGCCGACAATCAATGGATCCCAGCCTTTTTTTACCAGGTTCATGGCCATGCCGCTTCCCATTGTTCCAATCCCGATAAAGGCGATTTTCATTGCCTTACGTCCTCCCTTCCTTGAAGAACCCGTTCTTCCCTGAAGTATGGAAAAATGATTGCAATGGATGGTCACCGTGAAGATTGCACTTTCCGGGAATCACCCAAGGCTCAGATAACGCAGAAAATCCATCAATTGTTCAGCCGGAAGCTGTCCCGGGGCGGAAGCTTTTCCTGCCGTGCCAAAAGTAAGGGCGCTGCCAAACAATTCGCCGCTGATCCGGCTGAGTGCCCCCAGTTTTCCCATGGACATGGTAATTACCGGCGTGGAAGCATGTTTTTCCTTCATGGTAAGCGTCGCCATGAGGAGGTTCAGCACATCCCGTTCCGTATGGGGCATAACGGCATATTTCACGATATCGGCCCCCAGATCCTGCATCAGGCACAGGGTTTCCACGATTTTTTCCGGTGCCGGGGTCATTTCCTTATCGTGACGGGAAGTAATCACATAAACGCCCTTTGCATGGGCAGCTTCAATCAGAGATTGAACATGCTGCTTCCCGCAGGAAAGTTCCACATCGACCAGGTCAGCCCATTTTCCCTCAATAACGCGAAGATTCAACGCTCCGTATTGATCGGCCGAAAGATCCGCTTCCCCCATTTCGGGCCGTGTCCGAATCGTGAAAAGAACCGGATCTGCCGGCAATTCCTCTCTTAATAGCTCCAATGCCTCATGGCAGGCTTCGCTGTCGGCCAGGCCTTCAAAGAAATCGGCGCGCCATTCAACCAGGTCATGGGGAACCCGGGCAATCTCCTGCGCGGTCCGTCTCAGATCCGTAAGATTCTGTTCAGTAATGGGAATGCAGATTTTCGGTCTTCCCCGACCGATTTCCTTTTGTTTGATAATTACGGTTCCGCTCATCCTGTAACGCCGCCTTTCCCTTTATTCCGAAGCACGGTACGGAGCCTTGGAACAGCCCCGAATCAATAAGGGTCCATCCATCGGATTTCACCCAGGACCCCCGCGTATCCATTTTGCGGAAAGCAGGGGCTTATGCAATTCAAGTATTGTCAAAGTTTTTGATTAAGTGTATTCTATGGTGAGTCACTGGTTTTGTCAAACCGGCGGAATCAGGTTTATCGCTTCCCTGCCAGGCCTGTGAACCCGTGCCTTCTTTTTTCCCATATCGGGAAACCGCTTTTTTAACCCCGTCCTGTTCCGTTGAAACGGAAACGGATTCATCGTAAGGAGATCCCATCTTGAACAATATTGTATTCATCGGTATGCCCGGTGCGGGCAAAACCACCATTGGCCGCAGGGTTGCCCAACAGCTGAAGCGTCCCATGATTGACTCGGATGATCAGCTGCGGGAAATGATTGGCCGGGACATCAAGGAACTGTTCCGGGAAAGTGAAGAACGCTTCCGGGATGCAGAAACCAAGGCCATCCGGCTGCTCTCGCAGCGGGATGGCATCATCATTGCCTGTGGCGGCGGTGTCGTCAAGCGGGCGGAAAATATAACCCTCCTGAAGGAACGGGGCACGATTTTCTTTTTGGATCGCCGCCTGGATGCGATTGCCCGATCCGTGGACCAAAAAGGACGCCCTTTGCTGAACCAATCGGCCGACCGGCTGCAGCAGCTTTATCGGGAACGTTATAAGCTGTACTGCCAGGCCGCTGATTTCATCATTCCCGTAACAGAGGGTGTTGAAGAAACAGCCCAACAGATCCTCTCCATCATCAAGGACCACCGTCTTTGATTCCTTCAGGGAATGGGAGCCGTAAAAAATGGGTTCCCCCACGCTTTCCATATGCCCGGACTGCCTCATGGCAGTCCTTTATTTTTTATAACGGGGCCCTTTCAGGAATTTCTGCCCCGCCTCCCGAATGCGATCCACGCCTATAAATTTCAAATAATCGTCAAAGGCCATGGAATCGCCCTGGTATCCTTCATCCGTACCCTTTTCATGAATATACCTGAGTATGGACAAAAGAGCCGCGGTTTCAGCAAAAAGACAGCTCATAGGGAATGTGATGATTTTATATCCCAACTCCCCGCAATCCTTTGCCGTCATACCATCATTGATTCCTTTTCCCGCATACAGGCCCAGATGAATCGGCCCATGGACCCGGCCGGGAAGCTTCAGTAATTCTTCATGGGTCTTGGGAATGATCTTTACCATGTCGGCACCGGCTTCAAGATATGCATTGGCCCTGTCAATGGCTTCTTCAAACGGAGCATCGGTCCTGGCAACAATGACCAGGTCCGGATCCTGACGGGCAGCGACGGCAGCCTGGATTTTACCAATCATTTCTTCCCTGGTTATGAGGGTTGTTTTCTGGATAAACGGACAATTGGGAGGCTGTTCCTGATCCTCAATAAAAAATCCACCGACACCTGTCTTTTCATATTCCCGGACCATCCGTATCACATTGATGGCATTGCCGTAACCACCTTCCCCATCCGCCAGGATAGGAATTTGGACAGCATTCTGCATCTTACTGAGGGCACTGACGGTTTCATTGAGTGCCAGCAGGCCCGTATCCGGTGCTCCCAACATCACTCCGTGCATACCGTATCCGGTCGTTCCCGCTACCTGGAAACCGGCTGCTTCTATGGCCCTGGCACTGAGTGCATCAAAGGCACAGGGAGCCATGAGGTAGTCATTTTCAGCAAGCAGGTGCCGTAACCGCGTCGTCATCCGTTCCATTTCATATCACTCCTTCAACGCAAGATTTCTGCCATGTTCCATTTTTCTTACAAAAATGCCCGCAGGAGTTAGGGTTCCTGCGAGCGAACAAAATCAGCAATCTCTTTTACCGTAATCGAAAAATCCTCATTGACTGGAACTACTTTATCACAATACGTAAGATACAGTGTATGGCGTTCCTTATCCAGCAGGCGCACGCGTTCACGGCCGGCTTTGAGCAGGGGCCGTGTTTTTGTATCTACACTGGCAATGATACGTTCCACATCCCGGTCAAGGAAAAGGATGGTTCCCTTCCGGGACAGGGCTTCCATATTTTGAGGACGCGTAACGACACCGCCCCCACAGGAAATGATGACACCTTCCTTTTCACTCAGAAAAGCAATCGTTTCACTTTCCCGGTCACGAAAATAGGCCTCTCCTTTTTCAAACATCCGGGGAATGGTTTCGCCGCT
Source organism: uncultured Acidaminococcus sp. (assembly GCA_902796945.1). Taxonomy (GTDB): domain Bacteria; phylum Bacillota; class Negativicutes; order Acidaminococcales; family Acidaminococcaceae; genus Acidaminococcus. The sequence continues at coordinate 13,251 of CADBQR010000153.1, read as the reverse complement.
GCGCTTCACGACCTCCGCATCGGCATCATAAAACGGGCAGCCGAGGGTCTTGGCCAACTTGCGGCCAATGGTCGTTTTCCCACAGCCAGGCAGTCCGATGAGTACAAGATTACGCATGGAGCCACGCCTCCATTTCCCGGGCAATGAGCGCCGTCAAATCAGGACTGATTGGACGCTCAAGCCAGATTTCCTCTGAAGCAAGGGCCTGAGCCACCAGCATATAAAGTCCATTGCAGGCAAAACAGCCGGCTTCCCTGGCCTGCCGCATGAACTCGGTCTCAACGGGATTATAAACAATGTCAACCGCTGCACACCTCGTTCCGGCAAACACCGTAGCAGGAACAGGGGACACCCCGCTGTTGGGATACATCCCTACCGGCGTCGTATTGACAATCACATCATGCCGGGGAAGTTCCGCGATATGGGCATAATCCGTCAGGGAAAGCCTGGAAGCCCGTTCAAATACGTCTTTCAGTTCTTCTTTTGCCTTTGCCGGATTGCGGACAACGACCATCACCTGATGCGGCCGCTGGTCCAAAAGGGCCTGCAATACCGCTCTGGCCGCCCCACCGGAACCCAGCACGACTACCGTCTGATTTTCCACGGCAATCCCGTTATGTTCCAGAAGACGTCGAAATCCCAGATAATCCGTATTGAAACCGCTTACTTCCCTGCCGGAAAACTTCAGGGTATTCACGGCACCAATGGCCCTGGCTTCCCGCGTTACCTTGCGGGTCTGCCGGAGCGCTGTTACTTTATAGGGGATGGTGACATTCAGGCCATCGTAATGCTCACCGGCATGGACAAGAAAGTCAACGACTTCCGATTCCGGCACTTCCACCAACTCATAGGTCCCGGACAGTGCCATTTCACGGAAAAACCGTTCGTGGATTTGCGGTGACCAGCTATGACCAAGCACTTTTCCCAATAAACCGAATTTTAACACCCTTTATCCCCCTGTTCCCTTATTCACGGGCCGTATCATCGGCGACATAGTTTCCCAACAGCTTGTAGCGGGCATCTTCCTGTTTCAGACCGGCCAGTGCGTCCTGCACAGCCTCGTCATTCAAATGCCCTGTAATATCCATATGGAAAAAATACTCCCAGGGCCGCCCCGGAATCGGACGTGATTCAATATTCGTCATATTGATGCCATTCTGTTCGAAATGGCTGAGCACATGATAAAGGGAACCCGGTTTATGGGGCAGACTGACCACCAGGGTAATCTTGTTGGCCTCCGGAGGAATTTCTGCCTGACGGCTGATGATCACAAACCGCGTATAGTTGCTTTTATTGCTTTGGATTCCCCGCATCAACACCTCTAACCCATAGGGTTCTGCTGCCTGGGCTCCGGCAATGGCTGCCAGTGAGCGGTCTTTTTTTTCAGCAACCAGTTGAGCGGCTTTGGCCGTATTTGTGTAGGGACATTCCTTCATTTCGGGATGGGCCTTGAAAAACTCGTGACACTGGGCCAGACCCTGCGGATGGGAGTAAACTTCCTTGATATCTTCAAGGACCGCCCCCGGATATACCAGCAGGCAATGCTCTACCTTGACGATTTTTTCTCCCACAATATTGATATGATTGTGGCGGATCAGGTCATAGACCGTGGTGATCCCGCCAGTTGAGGAGTTTTCAATGGGCAGGACCCCATACTGGATGCTTCCCTGCCGGACGGCCTCCGCCACATCGTCAAAGGACGTAAAATGCCGCGGTTCTATCTCACACCCCGCGAAATATTGGTTCATGGCCAGATAGCTATAAGCCCCAGGAACGCCCTGATAACCTACCGTAAAGGTTCCGTTCAACATGGTTATTCCCTTATCCTCTCTTCATCAAAAATAGTAAATCCAGCAGCGTCCAGGCCGTTACTGCCTCGATGACCGGCACGGCCCGGGGAACCACGCAGGGATCATGACGTCCCGTCACTTCGAGGGTTGTTTCTTCATGGGTCCTGACATTGACGGTATGCTGCAGTTTTCCAATGGAGGGAGTCGGTTTGATAACGACCCGGAACAGGACCGGCATACCATTGGTAATGCCCCCCAGGATGCCGCCATTGTGATTGGTCGTACAGACAACCTTATCCTGTTTCAACGCCATAGGGTCATTGGCTTCGGACCCTTTCATGCCGGCCAGTGCAAAGCCGTCGCCAAAAGCAACTCCCTTGACTGCAGGTACCGAAAACAGGGCATGGGAAAGTTTGCTTTCCACGGAATCAAAATAGGGTTCCCCCAATCCGGCAGGAATCCCAACTGCCATGCATTCAATGCAGCCACCGACCGAATCCTTTTCAGCCCGGGCCTTTGTGATGGCATCCTGCATCGGTTCCCGTACGGTACTGTCCAGCAGGGGGATATAATCCGCCTGCAGCGCTTCCAGGGTTTCCCGGGATTCTCCGACAGCCCGAAAAGGACGATCCTTGATGCCGGCAATTTCTGCTACATGGGCCGCTACAAGGATTCCTTCCCGGGACAACAGCTGTTTGGCCACTGCGCCGGCAAAAACCAGGGGTGCCGTCAGCCGACCGGAAAAACTTCCTCCGCCGCGATAATCATTGGCACCGTGAAACTTTATAAAACCGGGATAATCACCATGACCCGGACGCATGACGTCCTTCAAAAGAGAATAATCCCGGGAATGGGCATTATGGTTTTCGATTCGGACGCACAGGGCCATCCCCGTCGTACGGCCTTCAAAAAAGCCGCTTTCAATCGTAAAGCTGTCGGTTTCCTTGCGCGGGGTCGCCAGTTTATTCTGACCAGGTGCCCGTCTTTTCATTTCCCGGCCAATGGCCTCCAGATCGAGGGCCACTCCGGCCGGGAGTCCGTCCAGCACAACCCCGATGGAAGGGCCATGGGATTCCCCATAAATCGTCATCTTGATCCGATCACCGATTGTACTGCTCATATTGACCTCCTGCAGCAGCAAAATCCTGCCAAAACGCAGGATATGATTTAGCGACACTTTCCGCCCCTGTCAGGGTAAGCTTTTCCCGGCAGCCTATGCTGGCAACAGCCAGGCTCATCGCCACGCGATGATCGTTCCAGCTGTCGACGGTTCCACCGGTGAAATGGGATACGCCATCAATGGAAAGACCGTCGGGACGTTCCTCAATATGCGCCCCGATCTTGTTCAGTTCCGTTGCCATGGCCTTCAGACGGTCACATTCCTTGAGACGCAGGCGTTCGGCATGAATGATATCCGTATGTCCATCCGCCAGGGCGGCCGCTACGGAAAGAACCGGTACCAGATCAGGGCAATCGGAAGCATCGATGACCGTGCCATGGAGGCAGGCGTGATGGCTCCGGATACCGCCCTGGTCAGGAACGAGCGAGGCGCCCATCTGTCCGAGAATGGGCAGGATGGCCCGGTCTCCCTGCAAACTGTCCGGAAGCATGCCCTGCACCAGCATCCCCTTTCCCAAAGCGCCGGCAACCAGCCAGAATGCAGCCTGTGAAAAATCTCCTTCCACAGGCCCGCTGCAGGGCTGATAAGCCTGACCGCCAGGAATCCGAAAGACCCGTTCTGATTCCTCAAGGATCCGGATGCCAAACGCCTTAAGGGCGGATAACGTCAAGGCAACGTAGCTGCGGGATTCAAAAGTACCGGTTACTTCCAACCGGGAAGCATCCGGCAGCAGCGGCAGGGCAAAAAGAAGGCCGCTGATAAACTGACTGCTTACATTGCCCGGTACCGTGAAAGTTCCGCCAGATAAGGGACCCTGGATTTCAAGGGGAAAATGACTGTTTTTCCCGTATGCAAACCGTAATCCCTGGCTACGGAAAATAACTTCGTAAGGATCCAGCGGGCGCGATCCCAGTTCTCCCTGTCCAATAAAAGTATAGCAGCTTCCATCCACGGCGGCCAGAGGAATCAAAAAGCGCAGGGTCGAACCGGATTCCCCACAATCCATCAAGGATGCCCGCTGCCGGGGATATCCGCCCCGGACCGTGAAAGTCACGCGGCCGTCTTTCCCCGCAGTCTCCGAAAAGGACGCTCCCAGGGCTTCCATACAGCGCTGGGTAGCCCGTATATCCTTGGAAAGGCTGATATTTTCCACCCGGCTTTCCCCCTCTGCCAAGGCAGCGCAGATCAGGGCCCGGTGTCCCATACTTTTAGAAGAAGGTACCCATACGTTTCCCGTAAGGGCATTGGGTACAATGGTCAGGGTTGTCATATTTCACGCTCCACATACTTACTCAACTCATCAAATCCGGCAGGCTGCAACAGGCTTTTACCAATTTCCGGAACAACAATCAGCGTAATCCGATTGCCTCTTTTTTTCTTGTCCATGGCAATGCCGGCAATGACATCGGCTGTTGAGATTGGATCATCCGTAGGAATCCCATAGCGCTTCAGCAAGGCTTCTATCCGGGCCGCCGTACCGGGCTTCGTAAGGCCCAGTTTTTCCGTTCGCCGGGTAATGCGTACCATGCCGATGGCAACGCCTTCCCCATGCGTATATTTTTCGTAATGATAATACCGTTCCACAGCGTGACCAATGGTGTGGCCGAAATTCAATACCATGCGTGCCCCTGTATCACGGACATCTTCTTCAACTACTTTCACCTTTATGCGGATGCAGGCGCCAATGATTTCTGGGATATGTTCCAATACTTCCTTCTCGTCCCGATATCGTTCCAGCGCCTGAAACAAATCGGCATTTCCGAAAGAAGCACATTTGATGACCTCCGCCAGGCCGTCATGAATGAAGCGGGCAGGAAGTGTGGAAAGCAAATCCGGATCGATAAAGACGCCCGCCGGCTGATAGAAAGCTCCGACCAGGTTTTTCCCTTCCGGAAGGTCCACAGCCACCTTGCCGCCTACACTGCTGTCAATCTGGGAGAGAATGGTTGTGGGAACCTGAATGAACTGGACGCCCCGCAGAAAAGAGGCCGCTACAAAACCGCCCAGGTCCCCGGGAACACCGCCGCCAAGGGAGATAACCAAATCCTTGCGGGTCATGCCAAAGTCGGCGCAGCTGCGAAGCATATCCCCGTACGTGGCAAGATTCTTATGCTCTTCCCCGGCTGGAAAAACAAGGCGTCTTACCTCAAATCCGACGGCCTGAAGCTCCTTTTCCAGCGCTTTTCCATAGAGCCCATCCACCGTCGTATCCGTAATGACCGCCGCCTTATCGGCATTGGACAGATGGCGGATTTTGGCTCCCAGACGCGAAAAAAGCCCTCTTTCAATTTCAATATCGTATGAATCCCGGCCTAATTCCACCTTAATTTTTTCCATAGAACATATCCCTTCTTTTCTTTTTGGCGGCGTCCATCATGGCTCCAAGCGTTTCCCGGTCATTTTCCCGCAAAGCCTTTTTCCATTTTTCAAGCTGCGCCTCCAGTTTGTCGATTTCTGCCAGGACCGGCTCCTTATTGAAGAGGAACAAATCGGTCCACAGGGAGGCATTGATATCCGCAACACGCGTAGCATCGCGGAAACTCCCGGCAATGAAATATTTGGTATTTTTCTGCATGGAGTCACTGTTCATCAGGGAAACGGCCATAATATGGGGCAAGTCGCTCGTATAGGCAATGATTCCATCATGCTCCCGCGCCGTCAGTTCCACTACCCGGCCGCACCCAATCTGAAGGGCAATGGATTTCAGCCAGGCCACATGGTCCGGTCGGTTATGGGGGCGCTTGATGATGATGAAGTTGGCCCCTTCGAAAATCCGGGATGTGCTCTGGCCATATCCTTTTCCTTCACGGCCAGCCATGGGATGGGCCGGAACAAAATCCATACGGGGCCCCAGGAGCTCGTCAATTCGATCCGGCGTATCCCCTTTGATTCCCATCACATCCGTCAGGACCACGTCGTCCCGAAAATATTGTACATGATCCCGGACAAAAGGAACAAAGGCACCCGGATACATGGCACAGATGATCATATCTGCTTCCTTCAGGATTTCCGGTTGGTTATCGGCAATATCCGTGATATAGCCTTCATCCTTTGCCATCAGGGATACAATATGGTTTTTGTCCATTCCGATGATCCGCCTGGCCTTGCGGTTCATCAGGGCCTTGGCATAGGAACCGCCAATAAGTCCCAGCCCTACGATGGCAAATACGGTATCTTCCAGTGCCTTCATTTTTTCAGACCTCCTGAAACCCGTTTCCTTATTTCCGGAAGCGGCCGTGCCGCAATCCAAAGACCACACCCTGACCCTTTCGCAGGGAATGACAAGGTGGATTCCCGCCCTGCGGCCGGTGTTTCGGTTTCGATAACGTCATGATCCATGATGCGTTTACATCTCCCGGCCGACGACGGGTGCAATGCGGCGCAGGTCCTTCATCAGGGAATCGAAATCTTCCAGGGTCAGGCTCTGGGCTCCATCGCAGAGGGCATGCCGTGGATCATTATGCGTTTCGATGATGAGTCCATCGGCACCGGCTGCCAGGGCGGCGCGCGCCATAGCCGCAACCATCCAGGCCTTTCCGGTAGCATGGCTGGGATCGACGATGACCGGCAGATGGCTGAGCCGTTTGACCGCACAGATTGCACTCAGGTCAAGGGTATTGCGGGTATAGGTTTCAAAGGTACGAATGCCGCGTTCGCAGAGGATGACGTTCTCGTTTCCTTCGGACATGATGTATTCTGCCGACATGAGCCATTCTTCCACCGTGGCAGACATGCCCCGTTTCAGAAGAATTGGCTTATTGGTTTTACCCAATTCCTTCAGGAGGGTAAAATTCTGCATATTCCGTGCTCCGACCTGGAACAGATCTACTTTTTCAACAAATTCGTCAATTTTATCCGCCGACATGATTTCCGTTACAATCGGCAGATGCTGGGCCGTTCCGGCAGCACGGATCATATCCAGGCCCTTGTCGCCCAGGCCCTGGAAGGAATACGGAGAAGTACGGGGTTTGAATGCGCCTCCCCGCAGCATGGCAGCGCCGCTCTTTTTGACCGATGCGGCAATCGTATTCATTTGAGGCTGACTTTCCACAGAACAGGGCCCGGCAATGACCGTAAATTTACGGCCGCCCACTTTTACGCCGCTTACATCGATGATGCTGTCTTCCGGATGGAACATGCGATTCGCCCGTTTAAACGGTTCCTGAACCCGGAGTGCCTTATCAACATTGGGATTAACTAAAAATTCTTCCGGATCCAGTACACTGGTATCCCCTACAATTCCCAATACCTGCTGAGTGACACCCATACTCTCATGGATCTGAAAGCCGCGGCTTTGCAGGTTTTCTTCCAGTTCTCGCACAGCCTCCTGGCTGGCACCTTTTTTCATTACAATGATCATTGCTACCATCCTCCTTAAAATAAAAAAGCAGGCTCGCAAGGAGTCTGCTTGTAACGGTCGATTTTCATAACCAGCCCCAGCAGGATTTTTTTAAGCCTTCCGGGACGAGAGCACTCGCTTTACGGTGGGATTTGCATTCAATTTGGAGCACGCAAAATAACCAAAGCTAAAGTAATAGCTCTGGTACAGATAACCAAACTGTGCACTTTCCCAGGTTTGAGAAGCACCGATCATGTCAACAACCGCCCTTTTCATAAGAATGTGTAAAGTTTACCGCCATTTTAAAAAAAGGTCAATGGGAAATCCGATTTATTTTATGTTTCCATAAATAAATCGGATTTTTGTATCATTTTTAATAATTACAGCCCGAGCCCGAGGGATACATCGGTATCTTCCAGCCCATGTCCATTGACGTCGACAAAACGAACCCGCAGACTGCCATAACGAGGCAGTTTTTTCAGCGGTATCACTACGGTATCTTCCTTGTACAAGGCTTCTGAATCGTCAGCCGGTGCCAGCCGGGGATCCCGGACAGCTACCGTGACATTGAGCAAACGCCCCAGGATTTCCACCTTCTGGATGGCCAGATCCCCGTCATTGCCATTCGTATTCATGGCAGCATAAAGTACGAGGGATTTCTTATAGGATTTTCCGCTGTACTTCTTTTCAGCGGCCTTGACTTTTTCTTCCCTGAGGGAAACTTTCTTGATCTGGTCCACATCCTTCTCATCTGAAGCGTCAGCAGCAAGATCAGGTACAAAAGCCGCTCCCACAAAACCTTCCGGCACGGCTTCATTATCATGTTTCCACTGGCTGCGATCCGTCTTGTCCCGGTAAAGAACACGGCCATCTTCGGCTACCTTCTGGGAAGCAAAGATTTCCCCGTCCGCCAAAAGACCCCGTTCCGCTGCATAAGCAGCAGGAGCAGCACAAATTGCCATCAATAAGGCTCCTGCAACAATTTTTTTTTTTTTTTCTTTCATGCTCATCATCCCTTCTTCCGAAAAACGCTTTTCAGACAGCCATACCGTTCTAAAGCGCGGTAAGTTCAAACGGCGGCTCCCTGTCACCCTGCGGACTAAACGTTGTATTATTGACGTTTTCACCGGGGAGAAAACAGGCAGTCATCGAAAATGACGTATCGGCCAACAGTGGCTTCCTATGATTCGTTTCCGGCGTTACCGTTCATTTAACTCTTTTATTATACAGGAAAATTGGTGAAAAAATCATGAACATTATAGGGAAATCCCGTACAGTTGCACCGCCCCCTGTTCCATCGTATAATAAGCAGGTAAAACGAAGAGAGGAGTAATGAACCATGACCGATTGCGAACATTGCACCAATAGCAGCTGCGAAGGCTGCGCACAGAGAGGCAATAAACCCAACCCTCAGGATATTGCCATTGCCGATTTCCTGAGCCAGGTAAAACATAAATTCATTGTCATGAGCGGCAAGGGCGGTGTCGGAAAAAGCACCGTTTCCGTCGACCTGGCTCTTTTGCTCAGCGAAAGAGGATACAAGGTCGGCCTGCTTGACGTTGACCTGCATGGCCCCAGTGTAGCCGGTATGCTGGGCTTTGAAAAAGCACACCTGCAGGCTGCAGGAGAGCGGCTGCTGCCATTCCAATACAGCAAGAATCTCTGCTTCATGTCTGCCCAGGGTCTCCTGGCCAGTGAAGATGACCCCCTGATCTGGAGGGGGCCTGTCAAGATTGGGGCCATTCGCCAGTTCCTGTCCGATACGGAATGGCCGGCACTGGACTATCTGATCATCGATTGTCCTCCCGGAACCGGTGATGAACCACTGACCATCGTACAGACCATTCGCGACGCTGAGGCCATTATTGTTACGACACCGCAGCGGGTTTCCCTTGCCGATGTCCGGAAATCCGTCAATTTCTGTGAAATGGCCCAGATTCCCATCCGCGGAATCATTGAAAACATGAGCGGATTCATCTGCCCCCACTGCGGACAGAAGGTAGATATCTTTAAATCCGGCGGCGGTGAGTCGTTGGCCCAGGAAAAGAATCTGCCTTTCCTCGGAAAGATTCCCATCGACCCCATGGTGGTTGCCGCGGAGGACGATGGCAAACCGCTTGCAAACCTGAGCGAAGGATGCCGTAAGGCCCTGGATGGAATTGTCGACCGTCTGCTCGCCGTAAACCATTGATATGGTACAGACCCCAAACGGACAGGCTTTTGCCACAAGGCAATTGCCTGTCCGTTTTCTTATAAGCGCATAGGAAAACCCGCCGCATCAAAATGCGGCGGGTTCAAAACACTCGTAATCATTGGCGGAAACCGCGATTCTTAGGAACCAGTGTTTCCCGGATGATCTTACTTCTGGGCAGCGGCCTGTTTCTTTTGGGCAGCGGCAGCCTGCTGCTGGATCTGCTGTTCAATCTTCTGCAGGTCAATCGGACTCATGCCGAAGGAATTCAGCATGGCTTTCTTGCCTTTGGTCTCAAAGATAACCTCGATCCTGACATTGGGAACCTTCTTGGCATCAGCCACATAAATCAGGATGTCGGCATCCTTCTGCTTATCAAGGCGCAGCAGACGCAAATTGGACATTTTGCCAAAGTTGTCGCTGACACCCTTCTGTGCCTTCTGAACCTGGGCAGCCCTGAAGTTCTTCTGCAGGCCATCCGTCATATAAGGCTGCAGTGTACTCAGTTCCGCTTCACTGCCCATGACTTTCACCAGGGTTTCAACAACCTGTTCTTCCTTGGCCAGCAAATCACTGGCAGAGCTGCAGAAGCCGAGGCTGGAGAATCCCAGGGACATAACCATAACAAGTAACGCAATCAATTTTTTCATTCGTATTCACCCTTTCAGGAAATATCAGTTGCACTTTTTATTATACACCTAATCCTAAAACATTACAGGGAATCTTTTTCGATTCTCTCCATTGCCTCGATGGTGCCTTCCCGGCTGCCGAAGGCAGTCAGGCGCAGATAGCCTTCACCCATCGTTCCGAAACCGGCGCCTGGCGTACCAACGATGGCCAGCTTGTTCAGCAGGTAGTCAAAGTATTCCCAGCTCTTCATGCCATTAGGGCATTGCAGCCAAACATAGGGAGAATGGACACCGCCAAAGTATTGATACCCCTTCTTATCGAAGGTCCGCATCATGATGCGTGCGTTTTCACGGTAATATTCCAACATATCGCCGCATTCCTTTTCACCCTGCGGGGACATGGCCGCTTCTGCACCGCGCTGGACAAAGTAGTTTACGCCGTTGAATTTCGTAGTCTGACGGCGCAGCCACATCGTATTCAAATGCAGTTCCTGCCCTTCCGGGGTCTTCCTGACCAGCTCCTGCGGGACCACGGTATAACCGCAGCGGGTCCCCGTAAAGCCAGCGGTCTTGGAGAAGGAACAGAATTCGATGGCACATTCCCGGGCACCGGGAATGGTAAAAATGCTGCGGGGAATGGAGGGATCGGTAATAAAGGCTTCATAGGCTGCATCATAAAGGATGATGGAATTGTTCTTCCGGGCATAGTTGACCCATTCCGTCAGTTGCGCCTTTGTATAAACCGCGCCCGTCGGGTTATTTGGAGAGCATAGATAAATAATATCCGCCTTGACATTGGGATCCGGCATCGGAAGAAAATGATTTTCCGGAGTCCCGTTCATATAGAGGATGGTACGACCGCGCATCACGTTGGTATCAGCATAAACCGGATATACGGGATTCGGGACCAATACCACATTGCTGTCATCAAAAAGATCGGTAATATTGCCGCAATCACTTTTGGCACCATCGCTGATGAAAATATCCTTTGTGCCCAGTTCTACACCATGCCGGGCATAGTACTGCTGGATTGCTTCGTGCAGGAATTCATACCCCTGTTCCGGGCCATAGCCGCGGAAGGTTTCCTTATGGCCTAATTCTTCAACGGCCTTTTTCATGGCAGCAATTACACAGGGTGCCAGGGGCAATGTCACATCGCCGATTCCCATCTTAATGATTTTCTTCTCCGGATGAGCCGCGGCAAAGGCTGCCACTCTCTTGGCAATATCCGTAAACAAATAACTGTCCTTCAACTTTGCATAATTCCCATTGACAATAGCCATGGATCTATCTCCCCTCATATCATTCAAGATTGGCTTTACTACAATGACCTATATTGTAAAGTATTTTTACTACCCTTGTCAAACATTTGAAACAAAATCAGTAAATTCTTTCTTTTGCAATATTATATTTTGTTTACAAAATGACTGAATCAGGGATATCCATCTCTGCATCATAAACAGTAACAGCCGGCCCCTTCATCATTATATGGCCGTTACCCTGGTAATTCAGTTTCAGCAGGCCGCCAACGGCTTCCACATTCAAAAAGGCATCCCGCCTGCCAGCAAGGCCCAGTGTAACCATGGCATAAGCAACCGCGCAGGCACCAGTGCCACAGGCCATCGTCTCGCCGCTGCCCCTTTCCCATACGCGGAATTTCACGTAATTCTCATTGACAATCTGGACAAATTCAACATTGACCCGTTCCGGAAAATATTCGGAATGCTCGATAACCTTGCCCACGGCTTCAACAGGGGCTGTGGCAAGATCATCCACGACGGTGACAAAATGAGGATTTCCCATGGAAACAGCCGTTCCCCTTACTTTAACGGCTTTGCCGCTGACCATTACTTCAATGGTATCATCCTGACAGATGGGAGCCTTCCATTTCATGGGAATGGAAGGCGTATCAGGAACAGGAATTCCCATATCCACGGTAGCCTCTGTAACTTTACCATTTGAAGTTTCCATTGAAATCCTTTTCAGTCCGCTGCGCGTTTCCAAGGTGATGGGATTTTTGCGGGTCAGTCCTTTATCGTAGACATACTTTGCAATGCAGCGTGCTCCATTGCCGCACATTTTTCCCTCTGAACCATCGGCATTATACATTCTCATGCGAAAATCCGCCTTGTCCGAAGGACAAATACAAATCAGTCCATCAGAACCGACAGAAAGATGCCGGGGGCTCACATATTCGGAAATTTTTTCAGGATGGGGGATCATCTGTTCCATGCAGTTCACATACAGATAATCATTGCCGCAGCCCTGCATTTTAGTAAATTTGAGTTTCATATCCTAAACCTCGTTGATCAATTTTCAATTCCGTTTTCTTACGTCCGGACATTACCCTACAATTATAGAGGATAACGTGTATACGGTCAATCGCGGCAGTCCCGAAAGCGGACGATAAAATGCAGGCCTGCAAAACCGGCCTGCTCCAGTTCCTCCAAAAATCAAAAAACCGCAAAAAAAAGAAGATGACCAACCGCTCGACACTACGGCTGGTCATCCCTTCAAACTTGCCACTTCAACGCTATCCATTGTATTTTGGAATCAACCCCTTCTCTTACTCGTCACTTACGTTCCACTGCCTCGTCGTTCAATCTATATTTCACATTCGGGAAGCTCCTGGTACAGCCACCGAAATGCTCTTCATTGAAACATCACCAGTACAGGAGAAACTTTGGAAGGACTCGTTTATTTTTTACCTTAAACAGGTACGCTATTCAGTTGTCCGATGAATGCCTTGGAAGTATTTCCTCATCAGAAACACAATCTGTTCATGTCCTCATTCACTGTCGAGGCTCTAATCACTGAAAACTTCTTCCGTCCCGATTCATCGTTTTCCTTGGGATTACCATCTGTAACCCCCGTCTAAATGGCCCATTGGACTATCTCCCTTCTATGATTCGTTCAGTACTCTCCAAATCCTTCTATAGTAGATCATCATGGAAACCTCCTTGGTTTTCTATGATTTTCTAAAACCCCTTACTGAATGGCCCATTGGACTCACTCCTCATCATCAGGTTCCCGGACCCTGTCCGGTTTTTCTTTTCTCCCTTTTTGGTTCACTCTTATTATACCACAAAATAATCAGAAATCTACTTTTATTTTTTATTTTATTGATTTTGAAAAAATCGCCTTTTATTTTTTAATATTATATTACTAATATTACTCTCTAT
>CADBQR010000152.1 GCA_902796945.1 uncultured Acidaminococcus sp. | reverse complement strand
TTTTTGGTAAACATATTATAGTGTAAGCATGCTATAAAAACGATGCCAGCCTTACTGGCTTTCATTGAAAAGGTGCGGAGACATCCACCTGAAGGAGATTGTGGACCGGCAACATTGGTTGATACAACACAGACCGCTTCTCTCCACGTTAATGGAAAAAAACGGTCTGATTATTGCAACGAATCAGCGCGAATCTGGTGCTGCCCCTTCATCCCCCAAGGCATCTTTTGCTTATCCCGCCCATATTTGTTATACTTGAAACTGTTGTGTGAAAAAACGGAAGAAAACTGGTTTACTGGGCGCTGCTGATTTCCCTGTGAAGGATGGAAGCATGGGAAGAGATCGTGAAGCAGGCCTGTACATAAAACCAGCATGGAAATTTCAGGCCTGTTACCGGAAAAAGGTCCGGACGATCGCTTCGTTTTTCACAAATGCAGACACAATAGCAGGAGGGAAGGTTTATGAAGGAAAGAGAAACATTGGGCTCCCGTCTGGGTTTTATCTTGCTCTCGGCGGGTTGTGCCATCGGCGTAGGAAATGTCTGGCGATTCCCTTATATTACCGGCCAGTACGGCGGCGGTATTTTTGTACTGATCTATATCCTGTTTCTGCTGCTCCTGGGCATCCCCATCATGACCATGGAATATGCCATCGGACGGGCTTCAAAACGCAGCATTCTGCCGGCTTACCGGATGCTGGAACCAAAGGGCAGCAAATGGCACCTGATGGGATATCTTTCCATGGCAGGCAATTACGTACTGCTGATGTATTATTCCGTGATTTCCGGGTGGATCCTGCATTACGCGGTCCAGATGATCCTGGGTCGGTTTGAAGGGTTGGGCACGGAAGCCGTTGGTGCAGTTTTTGCCGAAATGATGGGATCGCCGACCATCCTTGTCACGGATATGCTGATCATTGTGTTCATTACAGCGGCCATCTGCAGCCAGGGACTGAAACGCGGCGTCGAAAGCGTGACGAAGGTCATGATGATTGCGCTCCTTGTGCTGATGCTGGTCCTGGGTATCCGAAGCCTGATGCTTCCTGGTGCCGCGGAAGGATTGTCCTTTTATTTGATGCCAAACGTGGAAAACATGAAGAAGGCGGGACTCTGGAACTGCATGTATGCGGCCCTGAACCAAAGCTTCTTTACCCTGAGCATTGGCATGGGCGGCATGGAAATTTTCGGAAGCTATATTGATAAAAACAAGCGCCTCATGGGAGAGGCCGTCACAGTGACAGCACTGGATACGTTTGTAGCCATTACGGCTGGGTTCATTATTTTCCCGGCCTGCTTTGCTTACGGTATTGCACCGGATGCCGGGCCAAAACTGATTTTCCTGACGCTGCCCCGTGTATTCAGTTCCATGGTCGGCGGCAGGATCTGGGGATCCCTGTTCTTCATTTTCCTGTCCTTTGCGGCCTTATCCACCATGATTGGTGTCTTTGAAAACCTGCAGGCCTTCGCCATCGACTTGAAAGGAGCCCTGCGAAAAAGAGCCGGGATCATGAACGGTATTTTCATTGCCGTCTTTTCAATTCCCTGTGCCCTGGGATTCAACCTGTGGTCGTCCTTCCAGCCCCTGCGCCCCGGCAATACGGTCATGGATATGGAAGACTTCTTTGTCAGCAATATCTGTCTTCCCGTCGGATCCTTCGTCATTACCCTGTTCTGCTGCCATAAATACGGGTGGGGCTTTGACAATTTCCTGAAGGAAGCCAATGAAGGACGCGGCATTCAGGTAGCCCGGAAATTCCAATGGTATTTTAAATACGTGTTGCCCGTGATTGTTGGGTTTTTGGTCGTGTATGGGATTGTTACTTATTTCAGGTAACCATAAAGACCAACGCTGAAATTGCGAGCCATTTGCAGGGCAGGGCGCCAGCGGCCAGAAAAAACGCGGATCGCAGAACGCGGACCGCGGATCGTAGAGCGCAAAACACAGGTATGAGCGCTGAGTTTTGAGGTTTGAGGGTAAAACAAAATAAATAACGCCCTTGCCAAACCGTGCAAGGGCGAATGCGGAATCCGTGGA
>CADBQR010000151.1 GCA_902796945.1 uncultured Acidaminococcus sp. | reverse complement strand
TTGATGTAATTGGAAAAATAGGGCGTCCCGTATTTGGCGGTCATTTCAAACAGGAGGCGGTTGTTTTCGCTTTCGCTCCAGTCAAAATCCTTCGTGATGGAATACGTAGGAATCGGATACTGGAAGCCCCGGCCATTGGCATCGCCCTCAATCATGGTTTCGATGAAGGCCTTATTGACCATGTCCATTTCCTTCTGGCAGTCCCCGTAGGTGAAATCCATTTCCTCACCACCTACGATGGCCGGCTGGAAGGCCAGGTCATCGGGCACGGTCCAGTCCAGGGTTACATTGGTAAAGGGGGCCTGACAACCCCACCGGGAAGGCGTATTGATGCCATAAATGAAGGACTGGATGCACTGCTTCGTTTCCTCATAGGACAAATGGTCCACCCGGACAAAAGGCGCCAGGTAGGTATCAAAGGAAGAGAACGCCTGGGCGCCGGCCCATTCATTCTGCATGATGCCAAGGAAATTGACCATCTGGTTGCACAGCGTGGAAAGATGCTTGGCCGGTGCAGAAGTAATGCGGTCAGGCACCCCGCCGAGCCCTTCCTCGATGAGCTGCCGCAGGCTCCAGCCGGCACAGTAGCCAGAGAGCATGGACAGGTCATGGAGATGGATAAAGCAGCGCCGATGGGCTTCGGCAATTTCATCGTCATAGACTTCCGTCAGCCAGTAGTTGGCCGTCACGGCGCCGGAGTTGCTCAGGATCAGGCCGCCAAGGCTCATGGTGACGGTGGAATTTTCCTTGACACGCCAGTCCTTGTTTTCACCGATATAGCCATTGACCAGCTTCCGGTAATCCAGCAGGGCCTGTTTCGTATTGCGGGCCTTTTTATGACGGTCACGATAAAGGATGTAGGCCTTTGCTGTCTTGGGATAGCCGCACTTCATCAGGGCTTCTTCCACCCGGTCCTGGATTTCCTCAACCGTCGGGACTGCTTTTTCCTGCTCGGAAAGGGCGGACATGACAATCAATTCCACGGCCCGCGACACCGTCGAAACATCACGGGCGTTGATTTCGCCCGTTGCCATCAATGCCTTGGCAACGGCATTTTCGATTTTTACCGCTTCAAAGGGAACTACGGTTCCATCCCGTTTCACGACTTCCGAGATGCCTTCATGGCCGCAGCCGCCTGTTTCACGTACAACGTTTTCTTCCCTTGACTGTTCACTGACCCCCATCTTTGCTGAAACCCCCTTCATTTTGCCAACAAACCACTTGTCCCCGGCGCAGGCTTTCGGGGACCCATATCAAACGCTGATTGGAACTGCCGCGCCACTGCGCCGTTCCATGATTGAGAGCGGACAGGTAGGGCCCGTCCACCAGGACCGTAAGGTGAGGAAGGACTTTGATGGCGGCCGGTCCTGCTGCGCCTGCCACAATTTGTTCCCAGGTCCACCCCGTATACAGCCAAACGGGAAGCCCCCTGGCTTCCGCCGCCTCCGCAATGGCGGCAGCCGCTTCCGGCTGCATCAGGGGATCTCCGCCGGACAGGGTGACACCGTCCAGATAACGGGTGCCCTGCAGGTCCCGAATGACGTCGCTGAGGTCCTTCTCGCGGCCGCCCCTGCCATCATGGGTATCCGGGTTCTGACAACCCGGACAATGATGGGGACAGCCCTGGAAAAACAAAGCATAACGGACACCGGGTCCATCCACACAGGAATGCCGTTTGACACCGGCAATCCGAATCTTTCCTGCTGCCACGGAGACACCCCCTTCCCTGCAATTTCCGCGCCCTTTTCCAATTTCCCTGGAAAAGGGAATGACACTTTTTATGATACTATATTTTGTGTCAATGTCAATAGAAGTTTACTATATATAGTATTTATGGGAAAACGGTACAAGCATAAGGAAAAAGGATGGTCCCGGAAAACAGGCAGCAGCATTCTGGAATGGAAGCGTCCTTGCCCTTCCTTTTCCGACCGACATGTACCCAAAATGAACAAAGACCTGTGCCGGGGCCCTCATGACAAAAGACCCGCTTCAACCCATGGGAATGGAAAGAAGCGGGTCCTTATGGATATCTTGAAAGTGACGGTCCCTGCGGGCTGTTCCTGGCAACCAGGCGCAATCAGTCCACACGCCGTTTCAGGAGGCCCAGCAGCAAGGCGCCCACCGAAGATCCTGCCACAAGGGAAACAAAATACATGGGCCAGTTCTGGACGACGCCAAAGACGAAGATCCCACCATGGGGAGCCGGAATGGAGCAACCGAAATACATGCTCAGGGCACCGGCCACGGCAGCACCGATGGCACAGGACGGAATGACGCGGACCGGATCCTCCGCCGCGTAGGGAATGGCCCCTTCCGTGATGAAGGCCAGGCCCATGACAAGGGTCGTCAGGGAAGAATGGCGGTCCTTATCCGTAAATTTACTGTGGAAGAACTGGGAGGCCACAGCGATGGCTATGGGCGGCACCATCCCTCCAATCATGACAGAAGCCATGAAAGGGGAGGAAACGGCGGCACCATCCGGGCCGGCCAGGGACGCGGTCCCAAATACGTAGGCTGCCTTGTTGAGCGGTCCCCCGAAGTCGATGCTCATCATACCGCCCAGGATCAGTCCCATCAGGAGTTTGCTGCTGCTTCCCATGCTGGCAAGGCCTTCCGTGACGCTGCGGTTGAAGGAAGCCATGACCGGATTCACGGCCAGCTGCATCAGGGCACCCGTTGCCAAAAGTCCCAGCACCGGGTAGACCAGGATGGGTTTCAGGCTTTCCAAGGTGTCAGGCAGGCCGGCAAAGAGTTTTTTCAGGGCCAGAATGATGTAACCCGCTGCAAAGCCGCCAATGAGGGCACCGAAGAAGCCACTGCCCCCGGCATTGGCCATGGCACCGGCAATGATACCGACCAGGAGACCGGGACGGTCGGCAATGGAGGCAGCAATGTAACCAGCCAGCATGGGCATCATGAAGCCAAAGGCCAGGCCGCCCGTATTTTTCAGGAAAGCCGCCAGGGGCGTGCTGCTCCCGAAAGAAGCCGTCCCGGCAGC
>CADBQR010000150.1 GCA_902796945.1 uncultured Acidaminococcus sp. | reverse complement strand
GGGCTGACATCATCATGGCCTTTGACGAATGCATTCCGTATCCTGCTGATTTTGATTATGCCAAAAAATCGACGGAACGGACGACACGGTGGGCCAAACGGTGCCTGGACGCAAAAACACGGGAAGACCAGGGCCTTTTCGGCATCGTCCAGGGGGGCATGTATCCGGACCTGCGAAAGTACAGTGCCCAGACCCTTACGGAGATGGATTTTGCCGGAATGGCGATTGGCGGACTCAGTGTCGGGGAGCCCCACGAAATGATGTATGACATCCTGGGAAAAACGACCCAATGGCTGCCCAAGGACAAGGCCCGGTACCTGATGGGTGTAGGAACTCCGGATTGCCTGGTAGAAGGCGTCAACCTGGGTGTCGATATGTTTGACTGTGTATATCCGACCCGGGTAGCCCGCAATGGGACTGCCATGGTCCGGTCAGGTCGTCTTGTCCTGAAGAACCTGGAATTCCGGGAGGATTTCCGGCCCATTGATGAGCATTGCGACTGTTATACGTGCCGTCACTTTACCCGCGCCTATATCCGGCATCTCTTTAAATCGGAAGAATTGCTGGCAATGCGCCTTTTGTCTATACATAACCTTCGTTTTCTGCTAAAATTTGCAGAGGAAATGCGTACGGCTATTGCTAATGATACGTTTCCCGAATTTCGGGCCGCGTTCTTAGACCAATACAATAGAACTCAGAGGAGGTAGTAGTAAAATGAACAATGTTGTACAACTGGCCTGGCCTTTTATTTTGATGGGTGTTATTTTCTATTTCATGATTTATCGTCCTCAAAAGCGTGACCAGAAGAAGCGTTCCGAGATGCTGCAGGCCCTGAAGCCAGGTACCCGCGTCATGACCATTGGCGGAATCTATGGCGAAATCACCAAAATCAAGGATGAACGCATCCGCATCAAGGTCGCTGAAAACGTAGAAATCTGGATCAGAAGAAGTGCCGTAGGCAACGTCATTGCAACCGAATTCGAAAAGGCCAATGCCAAGAAGGAAGCGGTCAAGGAAGAAGCCGTCGAAGAAGCAACGAAGGCTGAAGAAGTAAAGGAAGCGGACGCAAAAGCGGAAGAAGCTCCTGCAGCGGAAGCTGAATCCAAGGAAACCGAGGCCGATAAGTAAGATGGATAAGCGTACGGTCCGTAAGGAAGTACAGGAAAAACGCAGTAAACTGAATCAGCGGGAACTGCATAAATTCAATAAGGAAATCAACAGCCATATCTCCGTGAGCCGCCTTTTTCTTGAAGGAAAGGTCATCATGGGATATCTGGCCCAGCCCGATGAGGTGTCCGTCGACGCAGCCCTGCAGACGGCCCTCACCATGGGAAAAACAGTCTGCGTGCCTCAAATCCTGGATAAGGATGGAGAGATGCAGGCTGTCCGTCTTGTTACCCTGAAAAAACTTGCCCGGGACTGTTACGGCATTCGCACGCCGGCAGAACCGACAGAGGTCATCCAGCCATCGGATATTGACCTCGTTCTTGTGCCCGGTGCCGCTTTTACGGAACATGGTGACCGGCTGGGGAAGGGAAAGGGCTTCTATGACCGTTTTCTTCCTAAATGTTCGAAAGCAGTGCCCATGGGTGTTGCCAATGAGGTCCAGGTTGTCAGTGAACTGCCAACCCAGAGCCATGATGTCAAGATCCGCTACCTGGTAACGGAAAAAGCCCTTCGGGTGTGTAAATAACCCTTTAGAGGAGGAATCACTTTGCAGCAAAAGAATCGAATCAAGCTGATCGTATCAGTCTTGGCGATTGTTATCTGCTTTGCCGTGTTTATTAAGCCCCTGGCACTTTCCGTCAAACAGGGCCTTGATTTACAGGGCGGGACCCATGTCGTCCTGCAGG
Organism: uncultured Acidaminococcus sp.; assembly: GCA_902796945.1. Lineage (GTDB taxonomy): Bacteria > Bacillota > Negativicutes > Acidaminococcales > Acidaminococcaceae > Acidaminococcus. The sequence continues at coordinate 826 of CADBQR010000150.1, read as the reverse complement.
CCCAGGATACACCTGACGCCAAAGTGGATGATGATGCGCTGAACCGTTCCATCAGCATCATTGAACGGCGTGTCAACGAACTGGGACTGACCGAACCGGTCATTCAGCGCCAGGGACGGGACCGCATCATCGTTGAACTTCCCGGTGTCAAGGATCCCGAAAAGGCCATTGCCATGCTGGGAAAGACCGCTATGCTGGAATTCAAGGATATGGAGGGCCATACGGTCCTGACGGGTAAGGACCTGAAGGATTCCAAGGCCAGTGCTGATCAGGCTGGCCGCCCCGTGGTCACCTTGCAGTTCAATGAAGAGGGCGCCAAAAAGTTTGCTTCCCTCACGGCTGCCAATGTGGGGAACCAGATTGCCATCCTGCTTGATGGTGAGGTCCTGACGGCACCGCGCGTCAATGAACCCATTACGGGCGGCAATGCCCAGATTACCGGTTCCCGGGACGCGAAGGAAGCCGAACATCTGGCCATCCTGCTTCGCAGTGGCTCACTGCCTGTTAAACTGGAAGTCGTTGAAAACCGGACAGTCGGTCCGACCCTGGGGCAGGATTCCAAGGATAAGAGCGTAAAGGCCTTTGCAATCGGCCTTGGCGGTGTCTTTATCTTCATGCTGGTATTCTATCGCCTGTCCGGCTTCATTGCCGATATTGTCCTGCTTCTCTATACCCTGCTGCTGCTGGGGGCCATGAAAGGACTCAACGCGACACTGACACTGCCCGGTATTGCCGGAATTATCCTGTCCATTGGTATGGCCGTTGACGCCAACGTATTGATTTTTGAGCGTTTCAAGGAAGAAGTCCTGACGGGGAAGACCCTGCG
>CADBQR010000149.1 GCA_902796945.1 uncultured Acidaminococcus sp. | reverse complement strand
GGCCCTGGTGGAAGTATACGTTCCCAAAAAGGTCACCCATCCCTACCCGTTGATTTTCTTTTATGGATCGGCACAAACCATCCTGAACTGGGAACAGACCCCGGATGGGCGCATGGGGTGGCGGGATTATTTCCTTAAGGAAGGATACATTGTTTATCTGGTGGAACAGCCGGCGCGGGGCCGCTCTCCCTATCATGCGTAAATGGAAAACTCTCCTTTATTTCCCGGGAATGGATGATCAACAATTTTACGTCCCATAAAGGGACCTATCCCAATGCGGAAAAACACACCCAATGGCCCGGTAACGGAGCCGATCCGGAGGACCCTGTCCTGTTTCAGTTTGCTGCTTCCCAGGTGGAATACCTGGCCGATAATGAAACAACACAGCGCTTGATCCTGGATATTGCCAGGCCGCTTCTCGAGAAGACCGGGCCGGCCATTCTGGTTGTCCATTCCCAGGCAGGCCGTTACGGGTGGCTCATCTCGGATTCATGTTATGAATCCGTGCGCGGCCTTGTAGCACTGGAACCTTCCGGGCCGCCTTTCACGAACGGTAAGAATGCGAAATTCAGTGAAAACTACGGTCTTACTGATTTTCCGCTTCACTTCGACCCGCCCGTTTCCCATCCGTCAGAACTGGAACGGGAATGGCGGGACGCACCGGAACCGGGAAAGCGTTCTTTCTGGACCTTGAAGGAACACACAAGGACGCTGCCCCGTTTCCGGAATATTCCCGTTCTTATTGTCACGGCGGAAGCTTCCTATCATCATGAATACGATTATCTGACCCATGAATTCCTGACCCGGGCCGGGGTCGCCCATGATTTTATTTCCCTGGAAACCCTGGGTATCCACGGCAATGGGCACATGATGATGATGGAAAAAAACAATCTGGAAATCGCATCCGTCCTCGCCGGCTGGCTGAAAAAGAAAATTGGTTAAAAAGGAACCTGGAGTTCTCCCCGGGTTCTTTCCGTCAGACAGTGGACATCCGCCCGCTCTGCCGCTACAATACAGGAAGAAGGCTGGCTGTAAAAAGGAGGACTGACCATGAAAGGATTGCGCAGATCGCTGTTATGGGTCATCGGCGGCGACGGGACCCAATTGAAGGAAGGGCTGGCAAGCCGTGCCGATGCCATTTGCTTTGAACTGGAAGACCTTTGCCCCGCAGAAAGGAAAGAAAGTGCCCGGCAGGCAGTCATTAAATGGCTCCGCACCCTGGATTTCGGCCACCATGAAGTGGGCGTCCGCATCAATTCCCTTGATTCTCCCTGGGGACGGGATGACCTGGAAGCCCTGCTGCCACTGCCGATTGATTTCCTGCGGATTCCGAAATGTGAAAATCCCCGTAATGTACTGGATATTGATGCCATTATGACGCAATATGAACGAACCCATGGAATCGGACAAAACCGGACGGAGCTGATCCTGATGATTGAAACGCCAGAGGGAATCCGCAACGCCTATGACCTTGCTGCCTGCTCATCCCGCGTGGCCGGCCTGAACCTGGGGGCGGTAGACCTGACAAGCGCCATGGGAATCAAACGGGACCTGACAATCGGTTCCACCCAGCTTCTGTACGCCAAACAAAAACTGGTCATGGACGCCAAGGCAGCCCATAAGAGTGCTTTTGATACCGCTGTCTTCTGCCCTCCGGGCAGCAAAGACTGGGATGCCTTTGTCCGGCAGGATACCCGGGCCATCAGGCAAATGGGATTTACGGGTCGCTCCGTTTCAAATCCGGCCCACATTGACATCATTAACGAAGTTTTTTCCGCAACGCCGGAAGAGATTGCTTTTGCCCGCCAGGCCATCCGCGCTTACGAGTCCGCCAAGGGTGAAGAAAAGATGCACGTATATGTGAACGGGATCTATATTGACCGACCCGTCTACGAAAAAGCAAAACGTACCTTGGAAACAGTAAAACAACCCATTCAAAGGGGCTAAAAATAGAACAGGGGGGATGCCGCAAAAGCGGCATTCCCCCTGTTCTATCGTTGGACAGCCAGCGGTACCGGCCGGTGCTTCCTTTTTTGACCGGCTTTCACACCGCCCTTTCAGGAATGGCCCCGCCCAGAACCGTAAAACGGCTTCCCTTACGAGGCCATCTTTTTTGCCCGTAAGTGCAACTTATAAGTTGCAGATATTCAATTTTATTCTTCTTTTTTATTGCGATTTAACATGATAGAGTGAGTCTTAAGAAAACCGGGAGCCACAAAGCGTTCATAGGATTCCCGGACCAATTGGCAGAAGGCCTTCCCATAGGCAGGCAGGGTCTTGTTTTTAAGGGAAACCAGAAGGATCTGGTTCCGCGCAGAAAACGCCCGCAGAGGAAATACGTGAAGGGGATTCTCCATATGAAGGCGATTCTGCTCCTCGATCAGCGGCAAATACATGGACCAGCAGAAACAGGCCCCGTAATTGCACGCACTCAGGAGGATCTGGACATCAAGCTGGGGAAGCTCCAGGACCGGCTGGATTTTCCGTTCATGGGCCAACAGCCATTCATCAACGCAGCGCCGGGAAATGGAATTGGCGGAGTTCAGGATAAAAGGAAGGTCCAAAAAGTCCGTCAGGTCCACGCCCTCTTCAAAACAGGCCTGCCCGGCAGGAAAAGGCTTTGGGAAATACTGTTTCAGGAGTTCGTCCGAAACTACCAGGTAAAGCTTTTCCTCCATGGCCGCCCAGGAACGGAACTGCGTGGGGTCACTGAAGACCTGGTCCATAAGCGCTACATCCAGCTCGTTGAGCAAGAGCAGTTTCCTGAGCTGGTAGGAAGGAGCGGCCAATGGCTTGACGCGGACACGGGGATAGCGTTCCCGCATGCGGGCCATGATTTTTGGGAAAACAACCCGAAAACGTCCTTCCGGAGCCCCGACCCGCAGCGTCCCCACATCGGAATGGCGGATTTCCATAAGCCGTGTCTGCAGGTTCTGTTCGATGATGGCAATATCCTGCATGGATTCCAGGACGGCCTTGCCGGCTTCGGTCAGGGTAAGCTTCGGCGCCCGGATAAAAAGAGCCATGCCGTACTCCCGTTCCAGGTTCTGAATGTATTTGCTCAGGTTCTGATGGGAGACATGAAGTTTTTCGGCCGCGGAGGAAATGCTCTCCGACTGGCACAGGACACGGAAATAACTGGTATTGAAAAGCATCACTTCACCTCATGACAAGAAAGCAGGGAAAAACAATGAAACGTAGAGTCAGTCCTTACAATGTATCACCGACACTCAGCAGCGCGCCCATCCTCTGTGATGTCACACTGCGGGAAGGAGAACAGACCGCCGGTGTAGCGTTCTCCCAGGAAGAGCGGCGCGAACTCGTCCGGCTCTTGGAAGAGGCCCGTTTTCCTCAGGTACAATTATATAACACCTGGCACGGAGATGAAATCGATGAAAAGGCCATGGCAATCAATGCCGATCTCTGCAGCCTGCCGCGAAAATACCTGAAAACCGAGGTCCTGAATTTCAATACATCCAACATGGGCCGTCTCAGGAAAATGATTGACCTGCAGGCGGAAACGAAGCCGGATATTATCCATGCATCGTTCTCCCTGAAACCAGCCGATGAGGAAACCCTGCTGGAAGAAGAAAAAAGGATCCGGGAAACGGCTTCCTGCATTGCTGAAAAAGGATTGGAATGCAACATCAGCCTGCTCGATGCAACCCGTTCCCAGCCGGCAATCCTTTCCCGCATGGTCCGGGCAGCTGCCGAGGCAGGTGCGGCCCGCGTCCGCCTGGCTGATACGGTGGGCGTTGCCGACCCGACAGGAATCCGTGAAATGTGCCGGGTTGCGAAAGAAGCGATTGGCAGTCACCCGACACGGCTTGGTGTCCATACCCATAATGACTTCGGGCTGGGACTGGCTGATGCCCTGGCAGCGCTGTCTTCTGGCGCAGGGCTGATTGACGGTTCCGTCAACGCCCTGGGGGAACGCTGCGGCAATGCTTCCCTTATCGAAATCGTCATGGCCCTGGAAGGGCTCTATGGCATTCAGACGGGCATCGATTGCACGAAACTGAAATCCCTGGCCCTCTATGTATCCCGGATTTCCGGGATTGCCATTCCCAATAACGCACCTTTTGTCGGGAAATACGCGTTCTCAGACAGCCTGGCGGCCCATATCCTGCTCTCCGACAAGGATCCGCTGGCTGTGGAGGGAATCCTGCCGGAGGAATTCGGTGGAAAACGGCTGGCCCTTCTTTCCAAGAACATTACGGAAGAAGCACTGGATGTGCTGGCCCGCCGCCAGCACCTGACCCTCAGGAAGGAGGATCTTCCCCGCCTGTATGAAATCATCTGCCAACGCAGCGAAACCCAGAGGGGAACGGTCCTTACGGAAGAAGACCTGCCAGCCCTGGCCAGGGAAGCAGGTCTCGTGAAAGAGTCATGGAAGTGAAGCTGATTCCAGGGCTTCAATCCCTATACGGAAACCACTACAGAAAGGAAGTATCATCATGAACGCACTCCGCGCGGTTATTATGGACGGTGCTGTCCTCAGCCTGCTCCTCCTTATTGGCGTGACATTACGGAAGCACAGCCGGTTCCTGCAGAACCTTTATCTGCCGGCTTCCCTGATTGCTGGCTTTGTCGGCCTCCTTCTCGGCCCCCAGATCCTCGGTCATTTTGCCGGATTCTCCCTGCCAATCGACAAGACCATTGCCCAATGGCCCGGTCAGCTGACTTCAATTGTACTCGGCCTCGCCTTCGTTGGCACCAAGCCTTCCAAGAATTTCGGCCGGATTGCTTCAGAAGGGGTCACGGTTTCCGGCCTGATGCACCAGACCCAGGTCCTGGTCGGGTTGGGCCTGACCATCCTGCTCATTCCCTTTTTCCCGGAACTGCCCGTCAGCTTCGGGTTCACGCCCGTCTTCGGATTCCACGGCGGCCATGGGACCGCCAACGCGGTCGGTGTTGCCCTGGCTCAATATGGCTGGCCGGAAGGGATTTCCGTGGCCAACACCATGGCCACGGCAGGCCTGATGAGCGGTATCATTCTGGGCATGATTGTCATCAATATCGGCGTCCGCCGGGGCTATGCCCAGAAGGTCCTGGAACCCCAGGCCATTCCCCAGAGCATCCGGGAAGGAATTGTCCCGGAAGGGGAACGGAAATCCATTGGCTCCGGGGTAACCTATACGGATTCCCTGGACCCGCTGGCCCTGCAGCTGGCCATTACGGGCGTCATCTTCGGCGGGGCGACCCTGATTTCCAAAGGACTTGTCATGATCCATCCGCTTTTGAAGGAAATCCCCCATTTTGCCTGCGCCATGGTGCTTGGTGCAACCACGAACTACATTGTACGGAAGGTCCATCTGGATTCCTATATCGACCGGGCCACCATCAACCGCATCTCCGGAGTCGCCCTCGATTACCTGGTCTGTGCGGCGATTGCCACGCTGTCCTTAAAGGTTTTCTCCCTTTATCTGGTTCCCCTGGTTCTGACCATTACCATCATGATCATTGTCAACCTGGCGGCAAACTTCTATTTTTCCTGGAAAATCTTTGATGTGGACTGGTTCGAACGTGCCGTTGCCAGCTATGGCCTGGAAAGTGGTGTGCTGGCTACGGGCCTGATGCTGCTGCGTGTCGTGGACCCGCGTTTCGAAACGACCGGTCAGGATTCTGTTGCTTCCGCGGTTTCACTGCTCTATCCCCTGGCCATTCCCTATGTCGTGCTGATGCCGCTTCTGTCCACCACCATCCCGGCCTGGATCCTGTGGCTCTTCAGCTTCCTCATCTGGCTGGCATTCTACTGTGTGGCCCGGCGCTTCTACTGGCATAAGGACCGCCATTTCTCGGATATCTTAAGTTCGAAAAGCAAGGCTCCCTGTGTACGTTGATCAGGAACCGGCCTGCTGAAAACTCTTTTCACCTGCGTACTGACGATTATTATCGTTTCCCATTCATCTTTCGGAAGCGCTGTCCCGGGGCTTCTCTTTTGCCGGGGTCCAACAGCGGCATCATCTCCTGCCGGACAGTGATCTTCCAAGGAAGGGGACGCCTTTCAGGCGGCGTCTCCTTCCCTCTCTTTTGTTTTTTTGCATAAAGAAAACGGTTCCCTTTCCTCCTGTGAAATACCCTCTCTCAAAGCCGTGACGACCCGTCACATGTATTTCCAGGGAAAGAGAACCGTCTTTTCTTTTATCTGGACGGGCTGCCCCCATGGCAGCACCGTCCTTTTAATCTTTTGGGGCCCGTGCCGGCTTCCGGCAGCTACATGCCTAAGATATGGATCAGCATCAGCCAGGCCAGGGTGTAATAGGTCACGACCCCCACCAGGTCCGTAACGGTGGTAATGAGCGGTCCGGAAGCAACGGCGGGATCGACGTGGATCTTATTAAAGAAGAGCGGGACCATCGTCCCTACGAGGCTCGAAATGAGCATGGACAGCAGCAGGCTCAGGCCGATGCAGAAGGAAATACTGAAGGCCGTAAAAGCGGGATAATGCTTGGCGGCGATGATATAGATGCCAATGGCGCCAAAAGCCAGGATCCCGAGGATCAGACCGTTAAAAAGGCCCGCCGAGGCCTCCTTCCGGACAAGCTTCCATTTTTCCCGGCCGGACAGGTTTTCGTCCATAAGGACACGAATGGTAACGGCCAGGGACTGGGTTCCCACGTTCCCGCTCATATCGAGGATCATGGACTGGAAGGCCATGATCAATGTCAGTTTGGCCACCACCTGTTCATACAGGCCGACCACCGTGGATACCACGACCCCCAGGAAAAGCAGCAGGATCAGCCAGGGAAGTCTTTTTTTGACGGACATCATCAGTGGTTCATCCAGATCTTCCTCGGCGCTCAAGCCGCCTAATTTTGCGTAGTCATCGCCCATTTCGTCATCGATGACTTCGGCAACGTCACTGGCCGTGACGACACCGAGAATCTTCCGGTCCCCTGAAAGCACCGGGATCGATGCTTCCTCATAGTCCTCAATGATCTGCAGACAGTCCGAAATCTTCTCATTGGCGTATACAAAGGGGAATCCCTTGACAATGATGTCATCCAGCGGCGTTTCCCTGCGGGCCACAATAAGGTCCTTTAAGGAGAAGGCGCCGGCATACTTGTCGTTCTGGTCCACCACATAAATAACCGTAATATTGTCATTATCAGCGGCTTCACTGACCACGGCCTTCATCGCCTCGGGCACGGTCATGACGTTTTCCACGGTGACAAAGTTGGTCGTCATGCGGGAGGCAATGGTATCTTCGTCAAAAGCGGCCAGGGAGGCAATCTGCTTCCGAATGGACGGATCCATGGAAGCCAGCCAGGACATCTTCTTGGTGCTGTTCGTTTCCTTCAGGAAGTCCACCGCTTCGTCGGATTCCATGGATGACAGGACAGCAGCCGCCTTTTCATCAGGCATTTCCTCCAGATAGGTTTCGGCTTCCTTCGTGTCTTCCACGTATTCCAGGATTTCTGCCACCCGCTCAACGGGAAGGGACCGGACCAGGTGCAGCCGCTCAGCAGGAGTCAGGGCACCAAAGACATCGGCAATATCATTTTCATGATAATCATCGAGATGCTCCCGTATCCAGTCCGCACTCTTTCCAGACCGGATGATTTTCAGGATGCGGTCTTGCCGTTCCTGCAGAAGTTTCTTTTCCATGATGCTCCCTCCTTTGCAAATGATATGCCCTGTCGGCTTTCCTATTATATCCCGAAATTACGAATAAGACAAATCTACGGACTGATATCGGGAGAAAAAGGGAATTGTTATTTTGTAAACTGTAAATTTCAGGTAAAAACCGTGGATATCCTGTGATATCGGGGAATTTTATCATTGGCTGCAACAATCTCCCCGATTCCACGGACAATGCTCCGGGTGCCCCCTCAGGAATTGACCCGGCCGCAGGCATAAAAAAAGAGACTGTTGAAAATCAACAGCCTCTTTACGTTACCGATCCAGTCAGATCAGTTCCAGGATTGCCATGTCGGCAGCATCGCCGCGGCGCGGGCTCGTCTTGTAGATACGGGTATAACCGCCGTTGCGATCCTTGTATTTCGGAGCAATCACTTCGAAGAGCTTCTTGGTAGCTTCTTCATCTACGAGGAAAGCCAGAACCTGACGACGGGAAGCCAGATCGTCCGTCTTTGCCGTCGTGATCAGTTTTTCGGCCAAACCACTGATTTCCTTTGCTTTGGTTTCCGTGGTTTCAATTCTCTCGTTTTTGAAGAAGGCGGTCAGGACGCTGCGGAACAACGCTTTCCGGTTGCCGGAATTGCGGCCCAATTTTCTGTATGCCATGTTTCGTCTTCCTCCTATTATTCTTCTTCGGAATTGCGCAGATGCAGGCCCAATTC
>CADBQR010000148.1 GCA_902796945.1 uncultured Acidaminococcus sp. | reverse complement strand
TCCTTGGCGGTGTGGGTAATGTTCTTGTTTTCATAGAGGCGGAGCAAATAAATCAGTTTTTTGGTTTCCATGATCGATTCCTTTCAGGAATGAAAGTGAAAAAACAGATTAAAAATCAGAATTATCTTACCACGAAGGGTAATGGAAAAAAAGAGTAAGGAGGAATTACCATGGCAATTCGTAAATTTCCGTGTGTGTACATGAGAGGCGGCACGAGCAAGGCAGTCATTTTCCATAAAGAGGATCTGCCTGAAGATGTTTCCCAGTGGGATGAAATTTTCCTGAAGGTCATGGGCACTCCGGATGTCAAGCAGATTGACGGCATGGGAGGCACCGTTTCTTCAACGAGTAAAGTTGCCATCATTTCCAGGTCCGAACGGCCGGACGCGGACGTGGATTATACGTTCTGCCAGGTCGATATCAAGCAGCCTACCCTCGGCTGGAATGCCAACTGCGGCAATATTTCCTCCGCCGTAGGGCCGTATGCAATCGATGAGGGTCTTGTCAGGGCGGTAGAGCCGGTGACCGTGGTCAACGTCTATAATACGAATACCCAAAAAATCATTGAAGAGCATGTCCGTGTCAGGGATGGCCATGCCGAGGTCTATGGGGACGCCTCCATCAAGGGCGTTCCGGGAACGGGATCCCCCATTGATATGTATTTCAAGGATCCTGCCGGAGCCGCCACGGGGAAACTGCTGCCGACGGGCCACAAAAAAGATGTTTTGGATGTACCGGGCTATGGCCCGATTGAGGTTTCCATCGTGGACTGTTCCAATCCGGTTGTCTTTATCCGGGCCAGGGACCTTGGTATCAAAGGCACGGAACTGACTGAGCTGAACGCCAACAAAGACGTGATGGAACATATTGAGCGCATCCGCTGCCTGGCAGCCAGGGCCTGCGGTTTTGTGGAAAACTGGGAAGATGCCCGGACCCAATGTACTTCCATTCCGAAAGTATCCATTGTTTCCGCTCCGCAGGACTATATCAATATGGACGGACAGGCGGTCAAAAAGGAAGAGATGGACTTATGCGTCCGCGGCATTTCGGTCGGTGCCCTGCATAAAGCCTATCCGATTACCGTAACCATCTGCACGGGCGCTGCGGCGCTCCTGCCGGGAACGATCGTGAACGAAATTGCCCAACCGGCACAGGGAAAGCATAAGCTCATGCTGGGTCATGCCAGCGGTGTCACGGATGTGGATATGGAAATGGACGGCGAACGGGTCGTCAAAGGCGGCGTTTTGAGAACGGCACGCCGCATCATGGATGGATATGTATATATCCGCTGACGGGGAGGGAATATCATGATCAAGTTATACAGTGAACCTACCTACGTGCTGGATAACCAACGCATTCATACGGGAGCGGATAAGCCGGGCATTTCCCCGGAGGAAGCCCGCAGGGAAACGATGACCTACCAGGTCCTGAAAGCCCATAACCAGACAGATGATATGAAGAACCTGGAGATCAAGTTTGACGCCATGGGCGTCTATGATAACACCTATGTGGGCATCCTGCAGACGGCTATTGCCAGCGGGTTGAAGGAATTCCCGATGCCCTGCGTGTTCACCAACTGCCATAACTGCCTGAACGCGGTCGGTGGCACCATCAACGAAGATGTGCACAAGTATGCCCTTTCAGCGTGCAAGAAATACGGCGGTATTTTCGTACCACCCCATGAAGCCGTGATTCACCAGTATATGCGTGAAATGATGGTCAACAGCGGTGAAATGTCCATCGTTTCCGACAGCCATACCCGTTATGGGTCCCTGGGGTCCCTGTCCATCGGGGAGGGGGGGCCGGAACTGGCCAAGGCCATGCTGGGCAAAAGCTATGCCCTGAAATACCCGAAGGTAGTCGGCGTTTTCATGACGGGAACGCCAAAACCCTGGGTCGGTCCGATGGACGTGGTGCTGTCCATAATCGGGAAGGTCTTCAGGAACGGGTTTGTCAAGAATTGTGTCCTTGAATTCGTAGGGCCCGGCGTCGGGAATCTTTCCATGGATTTCCGCAATGGCATTGATACGATGACCACGGAATCGGCCTGCCTGTCCTCCCTGTGGATGACGGATGGAAAGACGGAGGAATACTTTGCCATCCACGGCCGCCCCGCGGGTTACAAAGAAATGAAGCCGGGCAGGACGGCTCTCTATGATAAACTCATTGAAGTGGATCTTGATACGATTGAACCGGTCATTGCCCTGCCGTTCCATCCCAGCAATGTCTACAGCCTGGCAGAAGTCATCAGGAACCCGAAGGATGCGTTGGCTGTAATTGATGAAAACGCAAAGAAGACCTTTGAGAACAACCCCAATGTGCATTGGGACCTTGCCGGAAAGATCCATGATGACGGCAAACTGTATGCAGACCAGTCCATCATTGCCGGCTGCTGCTCCGGTTCCTTTGAAAACCTGTACGCCGTCGGCAAGATTGCCGAACATATGAAGCAGGGCGTAGGCAGCTACAATTTCAACGTCTATCCTGCCAGTCAGCCGATCATGACAGCCCTTATGGAAACCGGCACACTGGAAACGCTGATGGACTATGGCGTCCGCGTCAAGACCGCTTTCTGCGGACCTTGCTTTGGCGCCGGTGATACCCCTGCCAACAACGAATTCTCGATCCGCCATACGACGCGCAACTTCCCGAATCGCGAAGGGTCCAATCCGGCCATGAACCAGTTTGCCTGCGTAGCCCTGATGGATTCCCGCAGCATTGCTGCCACTTCCTTTAATGGCGGCCGTCTGACGAGTGCAGCCGATGTGTGGGAGGACTTTTCCTACCCGAAATATCATTTTAACCGCCGCATTTATGAACATACGGTCTATAATGGATTCAGGAAACCTGAAAAGGCAACGGAAATGGTATACGGGCCGGATATCCGCGACTGGCCGAAAATGACAGCACTGGCTGATGACCTGCTGCTGCGGGTGGCCAGTGTCATTCGGGACGAAGTGACCACAACGGACGAGCTGATTCCTTCGGGTGAAACCGCATCCTACCGTTCGAATCCGGAAAAGATTTCCGAATTCACCCTCATCCGCAAGGACCCGGAATATGTGGGCCGTGCCAAAGCTGTCCGCGAGTATGAACGGGCCCGTCTGGCAGGAAATCAGGCCAAAGCGATGGAATACTTTGAAATCCTGAAGAAAGCGGGTATTTCTGTCGATGCGGACCGCCTGATGAATCATACTGGCATTGGCAGTGTGTTGTATGCGAAGCGACCCGGCGATGGCAGTGCCCGCGAGTACGCTGCCAGCTGCCAGAAAGTCCTGGGCGGCTTTGCCAATATCTGCATCGAATATGCCACGAAACGGTATCGTTCCAACTGCGTGAACTGGGGCATCCTGCCTTTTACCTGCGCCGATCCCGAAATCCAGCTGGAGCCGGGCGAAACCATTTACCTGCCGGGCATTCGCAGACAAGTGGAAGCGGGCGTAACGGAAGTCAATGCCACCGTTATCGCTCCGGACGGAAGCACCAGAACGCTGAGACTCAACCTGCCTGATGTAACGGAAGCTGAAAAAGAGGTGCTCCTCGCCGGGTGCCTGATCAATTATTATAAAATCAGCCAATGATGGCTTCCTGAGGAAAGGTGGAGAAAAGAAGGGGAAAACGGGTGGATAAACACCCGTTTCCGCCTTTCCCGGTCAAGAACAGAAAGTGAGGGTGACAGGATATGCAGGCGATTTCACTGTTTGTATTGATTGCGGCCATTGCGATTGGCTTTGTCAAAAAAATCAATGTCGGCATTGTTTCCCTGGCCTTGGGCTTCGTACTGACAATTTTGACCGGTATGAGCGTCAAGGTCCTTGTGGCAGGGTTTCCAACCAAGCTGTTTCTGACCTTGCTGGGAACCATGTACTTCTTTGCCTTGCTGCAGGATAACAAGACCCTGGAGCTGCTTTCCCAGAAAATCGTCGGAATTTTTCGAACGAAACCCTTTTTGATGCCCATCGTAATCTATGTCGTATCCTATGTGATGTCCGCGGCAGGTCCGGGCGCCATTTCCGTGCAGTCCGTCATGGTCATTTTTGCAGTAAGCCTTGCCGTGCAGATGCATGCCAATCCAATCCTTCTTGCCGTGATGGCGATTTTAGGTGCGGTCGGCGGCACGGCTTCCCCTATTGCCCTTACCGGAATCATCGTCACGGACCTGACCGCTTCCCTCCAGGTCCCGGGCATTGCCGTCCCGGTTTTCTATGGCGTTACGGCGGCCAATCTGTTTATTGCGATCGTCTTCTATTTTGCGTTGGGAGGGTACAGGATCCGCATGGATGCCTCCCTGGCAGCGCCTGAAAATACCGCTTTTACGAAGGAACAGAAAATCTGCCTCATCGGGCTGCTGGCCCTTGTCATCATGGTGGTCCTGTTCCGGATGGATGTCGGCTTTGTTTCCTTCTTCCTGGCCTTTATCCTGATGCTGTTGGGAGCGGCGGATAAAAAACGGCCGGTAAAACTGGTCCCGTGGAATGTCCTGATCCTGATCTGCGGCATCAGCGTGCTGATGGGCGTCATCAAAAAAGCAGGAGGAATCAAGCTGCTGGCTGATTTTTTGGCTTCCATGATGACGGAAGGTACGGCAGCGGGGCTTATTGCTGCTACGGCCGGATTCATGAGCTGGTTCAGCTCGGCTAACGGGGTTGTTTTTCCGACGCTGATTCCGACCTTGCCGGAAATCATTGCCAAGGTTGGTGGCAATGTCCGCTTGGTTGATATGCTGATCGGTGTCGTTGCCGCGGCCACGGTGGCAGGTATCAGCCCCCTGTCGACAGGCGGAAGCCTCATTATGGCCACCATGGCACAGGCCAGGGAAATTTCGGCAGAGGAATCCTCCAAACTGTTTTTGAAGCTCTTCCTGCTTTCTTTCTGTGCGGTGGCGCTTGTCGTTGTATTTGCCCTTATTGGCGGCACCCAGTTGATTTCCTATTGAGTGAAAGGAGTATATGGATATGTTTGCTTACGTAGGCTGCAGGACGACCAGGGAACGGAACGCGACGGGAAAGGGGATTTCCCTGTATGCAATCGATCATGGTAAGTGGACGCTGGACCAGCTCCTGGAAAACCTGGTCAATCCTTCATTTCAATGTATTGATGAGACCGGGCGTTTTCTCTACTCCATTCATGGGGATTTCAGCGAAATCAGTGCCTTTGAAATCGATCCGCGGAACGGGCACCTGACATATCTGAATACGGCTCGGACGGGTGGGAAGAATCCGGTCCATCTCTCCATCGATAAAAACAATCGGTGGATCTATGTGGCCAACCTGGCAACCGGAACGGTATCCGTCATCCCCCGGCATGAAGACGGAAGCGTAGAGGATTACTGCTTCCTCTGTCCGATGCCGGGCCGGGAAGAGGGTGCTATTTCCCACCCTCACCAGGTGCTCCAGGATCCCAGCCGGGAATACCTGCTTGTATCGTGCCAGGGGCGGAAAGCGGGTTACGGACAGATCGATGTGCTGAAAATCAACCATGACGGAACCCTGACCCGTACCGATATCGTCCGCTCCCGGGAAATTGCCGAACCCAGGCATATTGCGTTTGCCGGTCCTGAACATTGCTGTTATGGGGTCAATGAAAAGGATTATACCGTAACGGCTTACCATTTTGATGCGGCAGCGGGCAAGCTTGCCCCTTTCCAGGTTGTGCCAACCCTGCCGGATACGTATACGGAAGACGGCTGGGCCAGCGGGATTGTCGCAGGAAAGGATGGCCGGTATCTCTACGTTTCCAATCGCAAGGCTGATTCCGTCAGTGTTTTTGCGGTTCACGAAAAGACAGGCCGGCTTGCTTTCAAACAATGGATTCCTGCCGGGGGACAACAGCCCCGTTTTATCACGATCACTCCCGATGGAACCCAACTGGTTGTCGCCAACGAATTGAGCGCTTCCATCCGTCTTTATGATATCTCGCCAATGGACGGTACGCTTGAGTTCAGCGGTACCCAGATCCAGACCGATAACCCGGTTTGCGTGACTTTTTACAATGGAAAAACCAAGTAGTACGTGTCCGGGGGAATTCAGTGTTTCCATAAAGTCCTGATGGTTGGTTTCCGGGTCGTTCCATGAAGTAGGTAAAAACAGGCCAGGCATAACAGGATCTGGACCGCCGATGAGCAGGGAGTGGCCAGGCCGACGTGAAAGAGGGAAACCGGTTTTTGCAGGCTCATGAAATAGGAGACGGGAACACGGATCCCAAAAGCGCCGACGATACCCTGGACCATGACAAAACGGGTCAGGCCGATTCCATTGTAGAAGCCGACAAAGGAAAAGAGAAAGCTTGTAAGCAGGCAGTCGATTGAATAGGCTTTCAGGTAATCAGCAGCGGCCAGGGCCACTTCCCTTTCATGGGTAAAGAACCCGGCCAGGTCCGCGCCATGAAAAAAGGAGGTCCAGCTGGTACAAAAGCCAAAACAGAGGGAAACGGCGATGGCATAATACAGTCCCTGCCGGGCCCGGTCCATACGGCCAGCCCCTTTGTTTTGGGCGGCAAAGGCCGACATGGACTGCATGAAAGCAGCGGGAACCAGCATGATAAAACCGCAGATTTTTTCTGCCACGCCGACGCCGGCCGAGGCGATGATGCCAAGATGGTTGACAATGGCAAGGATAATCAGGAAGGACATGCCGACGAGCAGGTCCTGTACGGCGATGGGAAGACCAAGGGAGAGAACCTGATAGACCAGTTGCCTGTGGAAACGGATATCCCAGCGGTGCAGCTCAAAAGGCAGGGATTTCCTGCGTATCAGACAGAGGGAAATGGCAACACTGAGAAACTGGGAAGCTACCGTGGCAATGGCGGCACCGGCAGCGCCCATCTCAAAAACGGCAACGAGCAGCAGATCGCCCAGGATATTGCAGACACAGGCGATGGCTACGGTGTAGAACGGCGTCCGGGAATCCCCGATGCCGCGGAAAATGCTGCCAATCAGGTTGTAGGCAATGATGACGAGGGAACCGGCCCCGCAGATCCGGGTATAGGTTTCCGTTAAGGAAAAAGCCTCGGCTGGAGCGTTCATTAAATGAGCCAGTGGAGCGGAAAACAGGGTAAGTAAAAGCGTAAAGAACAGGGCGATGATAAAGAAAAGGCAGAGGGAAGCTCCGCAGATCCGGCCGCCTTCCTTTGCATTGCCTTCCCCGATTTTCTGTCCTAAAAGGACCGTCGTACCCGTGGACAGGGACCCGATGAGGTTTGTAACAGTCTGCATGATCTGGGATCCCGTAGAAACCGCGGAAACATCGGCCCGTGTGGCAAATTGCCCGACCACGAGCAGGTCCACGGCTCCGTACATGGATTGCAGGAAGAGGGCAAAGAGGACCGGCAGTGCAAACTGCAGCAGCGGCTCCAGTATTCCCCCGTTTGTAAAATCAATGCGTCTTTCCATGGCAGTTCCTCCCTGTAAGCATTAAAAAAACCGGATAAGACCAGGTGTTTCAACCTGACATCTTATCCGGTGTGCTGTTTCCTGTGAACAGTGTACCCTCTGATGAGTGATACTTACTATAAAGGATATCGGCCGGAATGTCAAGGAATCGGCCCTTGAAAAGAAACAACGGGCTGCCATGCTGCCCATAAAGAGCGCCTATGGCACTATAGACAGCCCGATATCGACAATCAGAAAAGGAATCACTACAATAAAATTTGATAGGGAACGTAAGCCATCGGCCGCATGAACCGGTGCACCTGGAAGGGGTATACCCTCCAGACCCGCTTATAAAAGGAGAATCCATTATGCCAAATCCAGTCAAACTCGTATCCTGTGACCTGCGGGATGGACAGCAGGCCTGTATTGCAACCCGAATGACCACGGAAGAAATGCTGCCCGTCCTGAAGGGCCTTGATGAATTTGGCTTTGCTGCCCTGGAAGTATGGGGCGGGGCAACCTTTGATGCCTGCATCCGCTTCCTTGATGAGGACCCCTGGCAGCGCCTTCGGACCATCAAGCAGTATTGCACCCATACGCCATTGCGTATGCTGCTGCGAGGGCAGAACCTTCTGGGGTATACGCCGTATCCTGATGACGTGGTTGACCATTTTGTGACTGCAGCTGCCAGGAACGGAATCGATATCTTCCTTATCTTCGATGGACTCAATGATGTCCGCAACGTGCGCCGTGCGGCCGAAGCCGCGCTGAAGGCGGGCAAGAAGGTGGAGGCCAATATCCAGTTTACGTCAAGTCCGGTCCATACGGTGGATTCCTTTGTGAAGACCGCTCAGGAGTATCTGGATATCGGAGCGACAGCCCTGCACCTGGAAGACATGGGCGGCATGAAGACACCCCGGGAGGCCGTGGAAACCGTCAAGGCCCTGAAGGAGCATTTTGACGTGCCCGTCCATTATCACGCACACTGCACCGGCGGCATGACGGATATTACGTATTGGGAAGTCATCCGGGCCGGCGTCGATGTGGTCGATGTCGATACGGCTGCTTTTGCCCTGGGTACGGGGCATCCGGCTGCGGAAAGCCTGATTGCGGTTCTCCAGGGAACAGAACGGGATACGGGTCTGGATTATACAAAACTGGCGCCCATCACCGCTTATCTGAAAAAAGTGAGGGCAGCCCATGCCTCCTTTGAATCAAAGCTCAAGGGGGTGGATATCAACGTGGTCCGCCATCAGATTCCTGGAGGCATGAGGTCCAACCTGGAATTTCAATTGACCCAGCTGAATGCACTGGACCGGCTTCCTGAGGTATTGGAAGAAGTGGTCCGGGTCCGTCGGGATCTGGGGTACCCACCGCTGGGAACTCCTTTTTCCCAAATGTGCGGTGCCCAGGCGGCCATGAACATCATGAGTGGTGGCCGGTATAAGGTCCTTCTTAAGGAAATCAAGGATTATGTAATGGGGAAATACGGAAAAGCTCCTGGCCCGGTGGCGGAGGAACTTAAAAAACTTGTCCTTCGCAAGGGGGCCGTGCCGCTGACCTGTCGGCCGGCCGATCTCATCGCTCCCGGCTGGGAAAAGGGAGTCCGGGAAAGTCAGGAATTTGCCAGAAGCGAGGAAGATGTCCTTACGTACCTGCTCTTTCCCCAGGTTGGGAAGGAATTCCTGAAAAAACATCGCAGCTCCTGAGAGGGAGCTGTTTTTTTGTCCCGGAAGGATGGGGAAGAAATCATTTTTCTGTTCGGGAATGATTGACATTCCAGGTAGAAAAAAATAAACTAAAAGTCAATGCAATTCCATCCGGTCAATTCAGCAAGAAATCGATGCTTTGATGGACCGGCTATTTTTCAGTGCGGATCAATGCTTTCCCATGCCTGATCAATAACTGGCTCCTGAAGCGGTTCCGCCCCATTGCGGGGAGGGCTGCCTCCGATTGGATCATCGGTTTTCTAAAAAATTCAGAAAGGAAGTACATTCGATGGATAAAGAAATTCCGGAACTTATTACGGTCGAATCGTCCCGGGACAGTCACCGCTGGGTTGCCATTACGGCCCTGCTCCTGGCTATTGGTGTCATTTTGCATACCATCAGCCCGAATGTAGGCGGCGTTACGCCGAACTGGACAATTGCCATGTATTCCATTACGACGAACCTGACCCATCCTGGCATCCTGCGTGCCCTGGGGACCGGTTTTGTCGCTGGCTTGACAATTGTACCGTCATCCAAGTCCGCTTTTCCCCTGGGAAATATTGCCAGTGAGCTGGCCGGGTCACTGACGGCCTGCCTTCTGGTCAAGGCTTTTGTCGCGGTCCATCTGGGCCGGTTCAGGCTGGTTCCGCTCATTGTGGGCTTTTTTGCCACCCTGGTCAGCGGCTCTGTTTTTACCAATATTCTCTGTCTGGTCCTGGGGCTGCCATTTTCTACGTGGCTTAAGGTAATGCTGCCGGTGGTCGTGGTGGTGGCCGTGCTCAATGCCCTGATTACCCAGGTGCTTTACCGGCCGGTCGAAAAAGTATTCTATACGACGGGAGGCGCACAGGATGAGTGAAATTGCGCTTCGGCTTACTGATTTTTACTATGCCTATCCAAACAGCGATATCATGCTGAAAGATATCAGCCTGACCGTCGAAAAGGGCAGCTTTACCGCCATTGCCGGGCCCAGCGGTGCCGGCAAGACAACCCTTTGCCGGGCAATGACAGGGATTGTTCCGTATTATTACGGCGGGCGTTATGCCGGTACGGTGGAAGTGCTGGGTGAAGAGATCAGGGGCAAAAAGATTTCCGATATTGCCATGCACGTCGGGATCATGCTGGATGATTACGAAAGCCAGATGGTATCCCTTACGGCGGGAGAGGAAATCAGCTTCAGCCTGCTCAATCATGGCTTCAGCCCCGATGAGGTTGATGCCCGCGTTCACGAGGCCCTGAACGATGTGGGCCTTCCGGACCGGGAAAATTACCAGCTCGATGAACTGTCCGGAGGACAGCGCCAGCGCCTGCTCCTGGCTTCGGTATTGGCTACCCGTCCGGATGTACTGATCCTTGATGAGCCGGTCTCAGCCATGGATCCCGATGGGGCCCGGTCCCTTTATCAGCTGGTAAACCGCATCCATAAAGATCATGATATGACGGTGGTTGTCGTGGAGCACGACCTGAATTACCTGCTGCCTTATATGAGCCATATGGTTCTTATGGATCATGGCGAAATCGCCATATCCGGAACCTACGAGGAAGCCGCCCGCAAGGCTTATCACCATCCGACCCTATGCGGCAACCTGCCTGAACTTTGGCAGCTCAAGCTGGGCCTGGAGGAGAAGAACGGCATTGCGTTGGGCAGCTGGCGCTATGAAGAAGAAGCCATAGCGGAACTTCAGAAGCATTTCAGAGGAGGTGCCCGGGAATGATTGAAGCAAAAGCCGTAAACTTTGCCTATCGCCGCGGTATCCCTGTCCTGAAGGATATCAGCTGCACCATTCCAGATGGCGAGGCCGTTGCGCTTTTAGGCCATAATGGCAGTGGCAAGACCACCCTGAGTCGCCTTTTCATGGCCCTTGATCACCCAAGAAGCGGCCAGGTCCTGGTTGATGGCCGTGATATCATTCAGTTTGAACCGGCTGACCTGGCTGATCAGATCGGGTATGTGTTCCAAAATCCGGATCTGCAGATCCTGGGAGATACGGTCTATGAAGAAGTAGCTTATGGACTGAAAAACAAGAAACTGCCAAAATCCACGATTGATCGCCAGGTCCGCGATGCCGTCGAAGCCATGGGCCTTACACCCTTTTTGGATCGGTATCCCCGCTCCCTGTCTTTTGGCCAGAAACGCCGTCTTGGCGTTGCAACAGCCCTGGCCCTTCAGCCGAAGACGTTGATCCTGGACGAAATTACCAATGGACAGGATGAACAGGAAAAACAGCATATGATGGCTTATCTGGGCAAACTTCAGGAGGAACGGCATATGACCCTCATCCTGATTACGCATGATATGGATATTGCCCGGACTTATACGACCCATTCCCTTGTCCTGAATAACGGGGACCTGGTTTATGACGGGTCCACCCAGGCGCTTTTTGACGGCGTCCGTCCGGTCGAACGATGGGGACTGAAGCAGCCTGTTCTTTCCAGGATCTGCGCCCTCATGAAGGTAAAAGAGGTTCGTACGCCGGCCGATCTCTGTGCGAAACTGGTATTGAAGGAAGGGGTGAAGCCATGAAGCTGACTGCTTTTACCCGTTTGATTTTGGTGCTGGCCGTAACTGCGTGGGTCTTCCTGCTTCCTGTTCCGGCGGTTGCAACGATACTGGCCCTGGAACTGGTGATCCTGCTTTACATCAAGCGGGATCGGATGACAATGGCTGCCATCGGCACCCTGACCGTCTTTACGGCCATGATGGTGGTCCTGCAGCTGCTTTTTGGATCCAAGCTGTACGTGGCGCTCACGGGAGGCCTTCGGATGTTTGTCATGACAACGGCTTTCCTGTGCCTTCTGGCATCGACCAAAATCCAGGACATTGCCCAGGCCCTTGTGGAAAAGTTCCATATGCCTTATGAATATGCTTTCATGCTGACTACGGCTCTGCGCTTTGTGCCGGATTTCCTTTCCGACAGTGCCATTACGCTTGACGCCCAGTCCTGTCGCGGCTATTCCAACCGCGGTAATGCCCTGAAACGGCTGTTTGCCTATCTTGCCGTTGTCAAGCCACTCGTTATGCGGGCTGTGGCAAAATCGGATACCCTGGCCCTTTCCATGGAACTGAAAGGGTTCGGACCCAATACGTATCGGAATCGCCGTCCCATGAAACTGGGCTTGGGGGATTACCTGATGCTTCTCATAACCATTATCCTCTGTACGTATCCGCTCTGGAGCAAAAAAGTAGGACTGTAAGCCGGGGAGACTCGCTTCTTAAAAAACGGCTGCCGGGCCATCGGGCCTGCGAACCGTCAAAAATGGGGCTGCCGCATATTGATGCGGCAGCCCCATTGATGTTTTATGGCCAGGCCTCATGCATTCCGCCGGGACAGGAGGGCGATGGAAAAAAGGACAAGTGCAATTCCGGCCAGGTTGACCGGCCCGGGAATCTCACCATATAAAAGGATGCCCAAAAAGGCGGCAACCACCGTTTCTACGGAAGCGATGACCGGAACAATGCTGTTTTCCCTGATTTTTTGTACGCCCAGGTAATAAAGCAGATAGGCCAGACAAGTAGGAAACAGGGCATAGAAAAAGCCAACCACAAGAAGACCTGGCTGGGCCAGAGTGGTCCATTCCCCGTTTTCTACAAAGAAAAACAGAAAGAGCGCAGAAAAGAGGTAACTGTATACGCTCATGATAAAGGCATTGGTCCGGCTGCCGGCCACTTTTCCGATGACGGAGGTCAGGGAATAGCAGAACCCGGCGGCAACACCGAAGAGAATCCCGGAAATGGACAGGGACGTGGTATCAAAGCTGCCACCCGTGACCGCCAGGATGCAGCCAATAACATCCAGCAGCAGGGCCGCGGCTTTCTGCTTTCCAATCCGTTCGCGGAAGAGAATGTGGGCCTCCGCCGCAGCAAAGACGGGCGCGACATTCAGGAGAACCGCGCTGGCTGTTACGCCGGCATTCACAATGGCAAGGCAGTAAAAGAGATTGTAGGTTCCTTGGCAGATGAGGCCGAGCAGGGCACAGACAAGGAGCGTTTTTGGATCGACTTTCAGGCATCGAAGTCCGCAGCGTGCCACCGTGATGAACACCATAATCATGGTGGCGAAAAGCCCGCGCAGGAAGCTGGTCAAAGCAGCTGAAGCCCCATAGTGGGACATGGCCATGACAAAAAAGCCAATGGATCCCCAGATGGCAGCTCCGATAAAGACCTGAACCATTCCTTTTTTCTCTGTCTCCAAGATATTTTCTCACCTCATTGGGATTCCCGGTAATCATTCCAGCAATCCATTTTCAATAAAATGACAGCCTGTAAAAAGTAGCATAATTTCCGGAACTTTGTCAATTGCTACAGGCGACCGTTAAAAATAATAAAAATTATTTTAAAATAAAAAATTTAAAAAGTCACAAGAAAATTCGACAAAAATTAACTGAAATATTGTATAATGAATTAAACTGTTACTTTAGCCCCCTCCTGCTTCTCAGAAAGGGAAAAACTGTACAGTTTTAAGTCGATTTTGACGACACAAAGGTGGTGAGACCATGTCCATGTTGGAAGATATCAAAGCGGCGGAAAAAGCTGCCGATGAAGTAAAAAAGCAGGCAACTGCCGATGCCCGCAGCTTGCTCCGGGATGCCCAGGCAAAGGCCAACCGTGAGGCCGAAACCATGGTTACGGCTGCACGGGATGAAGCCAAGAAGACCATTGCCAAGGCGGAAGAGGAAGCAAAAGCCAAGGCGCAGACCCTCATAGAGGAAAATGCTGCCAAGGATACAGCAAAGGCCGAACAGGCGCGTACGAAACTGGATGAAGCAGTGAAGTACATTATGGAAAAGGTCGTGATCGAATGTTAGTCAAGATGCAGAAGCTGACGCTTTATGCGTTAAAGGCCGATCGCGATGCATTGCTCCTGGCGCTTCAGAAAGACGGAAATGTCATGCTGGAACCGGAAGGGGAACGGAAAGCCCTTCCCGGGGCGGAAGCCGTGAACAGCCAGCTTGAAAAAACCGGGCAGGTTCTTCGTTTCATGGTCCAGAATGGGGCTAAAAGCTCACTTTTTCCACAGCGCACCGCCCTGTCCTATGATGCATTCCTGAAACCGAGCGAAACCGGGCGGAAAGTGACTGAACAGGTGGATACCCTGGCCAGCCGGATTGCTTCCCTTGACAGTGAGGCAGCAGCCCTCAGGACCCAGGCGGACAGCCTGATTCCCTGGAAGGAGCTTGATATCCCGCTGGAACAGCTCAGTTTTACGGAAAATACCCGGATCTATGCCGGCTTCCTTCCGGAAAAGGAAATCCCTGATTTCCAGAAAGAAATGGAAGGATTGCTGGCGGATGTAAAACTCTATGGACTGGGTCCGGACGGGCAGGCACTGGTCGTAATGGCCTATAAGGATGCGGATAATGAAGTCAAGCATCTGTTAAAGGAACATGATTTCAGCGAAGCTGTTCTTCCCAAGCGCAGTGGTCTTGCCGCCGATGTTGCCAGGCAGCTCGAGCAGGAGGCGGCTGACCGGGAAAAACAGGCAGCCGGTCTTCGTGAAGAGACAAAAAACGCGGCGGAACAGAAGGCCCAGGTGGAACTGTATTATGATCAGCTCAGCGCCCAGGGTGACCGTCTGGCGGAAGCCGGGACCGAAACGGGAAGTGCCTTCATGATTACGGGCTGGCTTCGAAAGGATCGGGAAAAACAGGTCGAAACGGTCATTTCAGGCGTTACGGATGCCTATCAGCTTACTTTCCGCGATCCCTTGCCGGATGAGACACCGCCAACGGTCCTTGAAAACAGCAAGCTCGTTCGCCCCTATGAATCGGTCGTTGAACTGTATTCCCTGCCGAAAGCGGGAACGTTGGACCCGGATCTTATCATGGCTCCGTTCCATTTTATCTTCTTTGGCATGATGCTTTCCGATGCCGGCTATGGTCTGATCCTGACCGTGCTCCTATACTTTGTAATGAAGAAACTGAAACCGCAGGGATTTGCCGGACAGCTCCTGGGCGTCATTTTCCTGGGCAGTATTTCCACTTTCATCTGGGGCGCTATGTTCGGCGGTTGGTTTGGCCTGGAATGGCATCCCCTTCTCTTCGTTCCCATGAAGGAACCGGTGAAGATGCTGGCCCTGTGCTTTGCCTTGGGGATTATCCATCTGGCTTCCGGTATGCTGACCAAGGCATACATGCTGCTGCGGGACGGGGATATCCTGTCCGCGGTGGCGGATGAAATCAGCTGGCTCATCATGTTTGCCGGATTCTTCTGTATGGCCGTTGTTCCGGGACCGGTGGGCAAATACCTGGCCCTTTTGGGTGCCGGGATCATTGTCCTCTTCGGGGGCCGTGATAAAAAGGGCATCGTCAGCCGCCTGATGGGTGGTTTGCTGAGCCTGTACAATATCAGCGGCTACCTGAGCGATTTGCTCAGTTATTCCCGTATTTTTGCCCTTGGTCTGGCAACGGGCGTCATCGGCATGGTCATCAACACGGTGGCCGGCATGCTTGCAGAAGCGGGCCCTGTCGGAACGGCGGCAGCCGTTATTGTCCTGGTGGGCGGCCACTTCTTCAATATCATCATCAATGTGCTGGGCGCGTTTGTACACAGCTCCCGTCTGCAGTACATTGAATTCTTCGGTAAGTTCTTTGAAGCCGGCGGCCGTGCCTTTGTTCCGCTGGCCCTTCGTACCAAATACACGGATATTGTGAAATAAAACAATCACTAAGGAGGAAATCGATTATGATTACGTTAGGAACAGCTCTTGCATTTGGCGGCGCAGCAACGGCAGCTGCATTGGCAGGTGTCGGAAGTGCCATGGGTGTCGGCATTGCCGGTCAGGCAGCCAGCGGCGTTGTCAGCGAGGATCCGGATAAATTCGGTAACGTCCTGGTACTGCAGGCACTGCCTGGTACACAGGGAATCTATGGGCTTCTGATTGCCTTTATTATTATCCTGAACCTGGGTGTTATTGACGGAAATATCAAGGACCTGACCACCTATCAGGGCCTGGCTTTCCTGTTTGCGGGCATGCCCATGGGTATCGGCGGACTCATGTCCGGTATCTATCAGGGCAAAGTGGCCGCTTCCGGTATTTATCTGACTGCCAAACGCCCGGAAGAAACCGGTAAAGGAATCATTCTGACCGCCATGGTTGAAACGTACGCCGTATTGAGCCTTTTGATTTCCTTCATCATGGTCAATGGTATCAAACTATAAAGTGAGGTGGACGCGTCGTGGCAGGCAATAAGATTATGGAAAAGATAGAGGAAGAGGCTAGACAGGGCGCGGCGGCCATTACGGCGGCAGCAAAGGAAAAAGCAGACGCGGAAGCCAGCCGGATTCTCAGCAAGGCCCGGTCCTCGGCAGAGGAAATCAGGGCCAGGTCCCTGGTGGATGCCCAGGAGGCCGCAGGCCGCCTGACCCTGATTGCTGAACTGAAAAGCCGTAAGGACAGTCTGGCCAGCCAAAGGGCTGTTGTAGAGGAAGCCTTTGAAAAGGCTGCTGACCAACTGGCTCATTTGCCTCATGAACAATGGGAAAAGCTGATCCTGCAGCTGATTGTTTCTTCCGACCTGGAAGGGACAGAAACCCTCGTTGTACCGGAAAAGGACCGTCCTGCCTATGAAGGCGGGTTCCTGAACAAGATCAATGAAGCGCTGAAGGCTCAGGGCAGAAAGGGTGAAATCGTGCTGAGCCCCGAAAAGGCCCCCTTTGCTGACGGAATCCTGCTCCAGGGTAAGGATTGCGATTACGATGGCTCTTTTGCCACGCTGCTTGCGGATGTCCGCAGTGAGGAGGAATATCGCGTGGCGGGGATCCTCTTTGGCGCGGAGGTGAAGTAAGATGCCCCAGCCCAGTTATGAATTTGCCCTGGGCCGGATCAGTGCTTTGTCTACCCATCTTTTGAGCGCTTCCCAGATCCGCCGCATTGCGGAAGCGGGGACTACGAAGGAGGCGTTCAAGCTTCTGCTCGAAACGGGCTATGGAGAAAACGCGGCGACAGAGCAGGAACTCGCGCAGGGTGAAATTGATTTGATTATCCGCAGCCAGCTTCAGCTGACCCGGAAACGGATCAAGGAATTGACTCCGGATCCGGAGCTTACAGGATTATTTCTTCTGCCGGTGGATACCCATAATATCAAGAGTTTGCTGAAAGCCAGACTGCTTGGCATCAGTGCTGATGAAATCCTTCGGGATGGCGGGAATTTCCCACTGGAGACACTGAAAGATATGGTCCAGACCAAATATTATGAGGATCTTCCCCCTGTCTACCGGGATACGCTGAATAAAGTGGAAAACGAGTTAGGCCGTGAGGCCGATCCGTTGAGCTTCAGTGCCATGATTGATGGTGCCATGTTCTCGCAGGCCCGGCAGGTCATGGATGCAAAACATGAACACGGCTTCATTCGGGATTTCTTCTCCCTGTGGGCCGATTATCAAAACACGATCAGTCTCATTCGGGCCCAGAACCTTCATTGGGAACTGAACCAATTGCGACTGGTCCTGCTCGATGCCGGTACCATTGCCAAAAGTGTTTTCGAGGAATGCCTCGATACACCACCGGAACAGCTTGGCGCGCGTCTGAACCAGGGACCGCACGGGGCTGAACTGGTACAGGTCATCAACGAATATGCCCAGACCAATGATATCGGTGTCCTGGCAAAGCGGATGCAGGAAGGAAAGATGCTGATCATTCGTCGGGCCAAGTGGGATACACACTCCCTGGGTCCCATTGTGGGATATCTCTTTGCCAGGGAAGCGGAAGCCGAAGCACTGCGTTTGATTTTTGGTGCGCTGCAGGGCGGATTCGAACCGCAGCTGCCGGAAATGTACGCATAAAATCACGAAGCTTGGGAGGATGCATATGAACAAGAAAAAGATTGCTGTTGTCGGTGATCCCAGCTCCGTTATGATTTTCAAGGCTGTTGGCTTTGACGTATTCTATGAAGAAGAGCCGGATCAAATCAAACGGCGGCTCCACAAATTGGCCGATGAAGGCTACGTGGTCATCTACATTACGGAAACTGCAGCCCAGCAGGCTGGTGACGTAATCGAAGAATATGCTACGGCAACCTATCCTGCCATCATTCCGATTCCTGCAGGGAAGCGTTCCCTTGGTCTTGGGATGAAGCGGGTAAAGGAAAATGTGGAAAAAGCTGTAGGTGCCGACATTCTATTCAAAGAAGGGTAGGGATATAACCGATGAGCGGAAGGATCGTAAAAGTATCCGGCCCGTTGATCGTCGCTGAAGGTATGAGTGACGTCCAGGTAAACGACGTGGTTCGTGTCAGCGACAAGAAATTGATTGGCGAGGTCATCGAATTAAGAGGCGATAAGGCCTCTATCGAAGTGTATGAAGAAACGGCCGGCCTCGGGCCGGGCGAACCGGTAGAATCGACTGGTTCCCCGCTGTCTGTTGAACTGGCCCCTGGCTTGATTGAAAGTATTTTTGATGGTATCCAGCGGCCCCTGGAGGAAATCTACAAGATTGCCGGCGACCGTATTACCCGCGGGATCGACGTACCCAAGCTGGACCGGGAAAAGAAATGGGAATTTGTGCCGGTTGCCAGGGTCGGCGATGAAGTGATTGGCGGCGATGTCATCGGAACGGTTCAGGAGACCCCTGCTGTACTTCATAAAATCATGGTGCCTCCTGGCAAGAGCGGTACGGTGGAATGGGTTTACAGCGGTGAAGCCACGATTGTAGAGCCGGTCTATAAGCTGAAGGAAACGGATGGAACCGTGAAGGAATATCCGATGCTTCAGACCTGGCCGGTTCGTAAAGCCAGACCGTATAAGGATAAACTGGCCCCAAATGAACCGATGGTTACGGGTCAGCGGGTCATTGATACCCTGTTCCCCATTGCCAAGGGGGGTGTTGCTGCCATTCCGGGACCTTTCGGTTCTGGCAAGACTGTTACACAGCACCAGTTGGCCAAGTGGGCCGATGCGGACATCATCATTTATGTCGGCTGCGGCGAACGGGGCAATGAAATGACGGATGTATTGAATGAATTCCCCGGTCTGAAGGATCCGCGGACAGGGTTGCCGCTGATGAAGCGTACGGTCCTGATTGCCAATACGTCCGATATGCCGGTGGCTGCCCGTGAAGCTTCCATTTACACTGGCATTACCCTGGCGGAATATTTCCGTGATATGGGTTACAAAGTCGCCATCATGGCAGATTCCACTTCACGCTGGGCAGAAGCGCTGCGCGAAATGTCTTCCCGCCTGGAAGAAATGCCCGGCGAAGAAGGATATCCTGCCTATCTGTCTTCCCGTCTGGCCGAATTCTACGAACGGGCCGGTGTGGTTGACTGCATTGGTAAGGAAAAGCGGGTTGGTGCGGTTTCTGCAATCGGTGCCGTATCGCCTCCTGGCGGTGATATTTCCGAACCGGTATCCCAGGCTACCCTGCGTATCGTCAAGGTGTTCTGGTGCCTGTCCTCGGCCCTGGCTTACGCCCGGCACTTCCCGGCCATTGATTGGCTGCAGAGCTATTCCCTGTATTCCGACCGTCTCCAGAAATACTATGATGCCCATGTGGCTCCGGATTGGTCGAAAATGGTGGGACAGACGATGGAAATCCTGCAGGAGGAATCCAACCTGAACGAAATTGTCCGGCTGGTCGGTATCGACGCGTTGGGCTTCAAGGATCGTATCACCATGGAATGTGCCCGTTCCATCCGTGAGGATTTCCTGCATCAGAACTCGTTCCATGAAGTAGATACGTATACTTCCCTGGAAAAACAGTACGACATGCTGAAACTGATCCTGTCCTGGTATGATAAGGCCCTTTCCATGGCGGATAAGCACGTTCCGCTGGAAAAGCTGATCGATATGCCCATTCGGGAGCAGATTGGCCGTGCAAAGTATATTCCGGAACAGGAACGGAAAGAAAAGTTTGGTCAGATGAACAAGGAGCTGGATGAAGCCTTTGCCCAGCTGACGGAAGAGGGTGACGACAATGCGTAAGGATTATAAAACGATCCGGGAAGTTGTTGGCCCTCTGATGCTGGTTGACCACGTTTCCGGTGCGAAATATGACGAACTGGTGGAAATCACGGAAGCCAACGGTACAAAACGTGCCGGCCGTGTCCTGGTGATTGATGGGGACAAGGCCCTGGTCCAGCTCTTTGAAAGTGCTTCGGGACTGCAGCTTTCCAGTACCAAGGCCCGTTTTGTAGGCCATGGGATCCAGCTTGGCGTATCACCGGCCATGCTGGGCCGTGTCTTTGATGGAATGGGTACCCCCATTGACGGAGGCCCCCAGATCATTCCGGAAGAATATCTGGATATCAATGGTGTGGCCATGAACCCGGCAGCCCGTGACTATCCTTCGGAATTCATCCAGACCGGTGTCAGTGCCATTGACGGGCTGAACACACTGGTCCGCGGCCAGAAACTGCCGGTTTTCTCGGGATCCGGACTTCCCCATGCCCAACTGGCGGCACAGATTGCCCGGCAGGCCAAGGTCCTCGGCAAGGATGAAAAATTTGCCGTTGTTTTTGCTGCTGTCGGTATCACTTTCGAAGAAGCCAACTTCTTCATGGAAGACTTCAACCGTACCGGTGCCCTGAGCCGTGCTGTCATGTTCATCAACCTGGCCAATGACCCGGCCGTAGAACGTATTTCCACGCCGCGTATGGCCATTACGGCTGCTGAATACCTGGCTTTTGAGATGGATATGCACGTCCTTGTCATCATTACGGATATTACGAACTATGCCGATGCCCTGCGTGAAGTTTCTGCGGCCCGTAAGGAAGTGCCCGGCCGCCGCGGCTACCCGGGCTATCTGTATACGGACCTTGCGACCATGTATGAACGGGCCGGTCGTATCCGCGGCAAGAAGGGTTCCATTACGATGATCCCCATTCTGTCCATGCCGGAAGACGATAAGACGCATCCGATTCCTGACCTGACCGGATATATCACGGAAGGCCAGATTATCCTGAGCCGTGAATTGTACCGCAAAGGCCTGAAGCCTCCGATTGATGTACTGCCGTCCCTGTCCCGTCTGAAGGATAAAGGGGTCGGCAAAGGCAAGACCCGCGAAGACCATGCGGATACGATGAACCAGCTCTTTGCCGCCTATTCCCGCGGGAAATCGGCAAAGGAACTGGCTACCATCCTGGGCGACTCGGCTTTGAGTAAGGTTGATAAACTCTATGCCAGGTTTGCCGATGCTTTCGAAAAGGAATATGTATCCCAGGGATATGAAACGAACCGCTCCATTGAAGAGACCTTGGATCTGGGCTGGAAGCTTCTGGGCATCCTGCCGCGGTCCGAACTGAAGCGTATCCGTGACGAATACCTGGATAAATATTACAAACCGGCAGAAGGCAGCGAGGGGGAATAACCCATGGCTACAAATGTGAACCCGACCCGAATGGAGCTGACCCGACTGAAACGGCGGCTCGCTACGGCCGTGCGGGGGCATAAGCTGCTGAAGGATAAACGGGATGAAATGGTCCGTCAGTTCATGATCTATATTCGTCGCAATCATGCCCTGCGGGAGAAGATGGAAAAGGCCCTGTCGGACGTATCCCAGCATTTTGTCCAGGCAAAGGCGCAGATGGGCTCCCTTTATATGAGTGAAGCCCTGCTTTATCCGGCCCGCAGTGCCGAATTTGAAGTGGGTACGAAGAACGTGATGAGCGTTGATGTACCAACCATCAAATACACCGGTGCAACAACGGATGACCAGACCCATGTGCCTTACGCTTTTACCTTTACTTCGGCCGAACTGGATAATGCCGTCGTAAATCTTACTTCCTACCTGCCGGAGCTTCTGGAACTGGCAGAAGTGGAGAAAACGTGCAATATGTTGGCGGACGAAATCGAAAAGACACGGCGGCGCGTCAATGCATTGGAATATGTCATGATTCCGGAAATGCAGGAAAGCATCAAATACATTTCGATGAAACTTGCCGAAAATGAACGTGCCAGCACGGTGCGCCTCATGAAGGCAAAGGAAATCATGGAAAAACACTGAGGTACTGCTGTATTGCTTCAAAGCGGAATGAAAACAGCCCTGCAGTTCCCCCTAAAAAGGGAACAGGGCTGTTTTTACGTCCGGCAGAAATGCTTTTCAGGCATCTTGCAGCCCAAAAAGCAGGTATTGGACGAATCCTGGAAAAGTACCTACAATATGGCTATAGAAAAAAGTGTAAAAGCGGGTATCGGAGAACGGTGAAAAACGCGTTCCCGCCCATTTACGATTTTATCGGGAGGTACTTATGGAACGAAAACAACAAATAAGCCTGATGGTCCTCATCATGGTCCTTGCGGTAACCGGTCTTTTTCGCTATGTGCCCTGCATTTATGAAACCATGAATTACTGCGGGGAACCGCTTGGCAAATGCGCAGAAGCCAGCGAAAGCAGGGTAGTGAAGGCGGCCGGGCGCAATGTCCCTGCCAGTGAGATTGTACGGGCTTCCGGAACGCAGCGCCTGTCCGTTTCCAACCAGGTGACCGTGCCATCCGGCAAGGCACCCGTCATCCTGAGTCATTTCGACAAGGAGCGGCCAGCGACGATGAAGCCGTTTTTACGGTGGGAAAAGGCAGAGGATGCCGTAGCCTATGAAATACAACTGGCCCGCGATGGAGTCATCTTCCAATCGGAAAACCACATTTATATCAACGGGTATAACGTGGTTCTTCCTGATGCGTATCCAGGCAATTATTTTGAATGGCGCGTGCGTGCGCTCAATCTTGACCGGCAGCCCCTGACTCCGTTCAGTCAATGGGAAAAAGTCTATGTTACCCGAAAGATTCCGGCCCTGCAGCGGCCGGTGCCAACCAATCGGTTCAATGAAGGGATTGGCACCACGCTCCTTTACCCGGTATATAACTGGATTCCCGTCAATGGCGCTGCTACGTATGAAATCGAGATCCTGAATGCCCGTCCGCCCCATGCGAATGCAAAGGCGCCGGATTCCATGGTCATCGGCCGCGGCACGTCGACCGGATTTGACTGGTATGACGATGATAAGCGGGTCCATCACGGCCTCATGTACTGGCGGGTGCGGGGAATCGATGCCAACGGCAGGCCTGTAGGGATCTTCTGCCCGCCCCAGCCCATGAAGACCGATCCGGATGATCATTGGGAAGTCGCAACGTTGGGAGACAGTATCTACCACGGGGGTGGGAACCTCTCCTATTCCCCGTCGGACTGGGAATATAGTTTCCAGCATTTTTTGAAGTTTGATTCCATCAACCTTGCTCAAAGCGGGGATACGAGCGAAGCAACCCTGGCCCGTTTTG
The DNA here is from genome assembly GCA_902796945.1 of uncultured Acidaminococcus sp. GTDB lineage: Bacteria > Bacillota > Negativicutes > Acidaminococcales > Acidaminococcaceae > Acidaminococcus. Next base: position 15,297 of record CADBQR010000148.1, on the reverse strand, counting down.
ATGAGGATGTGGTTCCTTTTCACCCGAAATACCTGATCATCATGACGGGAACAAACAGCCTGAGAGGCGGAGCCGATCCCAAGGATGTCATCCAAGACCTGAAAGCATTGAGGGAGAAATGTGAAGAAAACGGGATCCATCCCATTTTTATGACACTGCCGCCCGTCAATCCCACCAATATCAAGAGGGCTTTTGATGAGCCGACCGTATCGGATTGGATGCAGCGGTTTGCAGAAGTAAATGACTTTATCCGGACCCAGGTCCATATCGATCTGGGCAAAAAGATTCCGGAAAACCAAGTCCTTTCCACGTACCTGGGTCTGGATGGGATCCATTTGGACACACCGGGCAAGAAACTGATGGCAGAAGCCGTGAATGAACAGTGGGATGCGGTTACAGCCCAGTTTGAATAAGGACGGACTGCAGACGGCGGTGCTGTTATGGGTAAAAACGCAGTACGGATGGTGAAAAAGGGAAAATCCTGTTAAAACACTCCATAATGAAGGGGCCTTTCATGAAATCTTCATTTTTCTATACTACAATAGGAGCCAGAGGGAGGTAGGAAGGCGAAGTTACTCCAGACTTTGGCAAAAAGATGCGCAGGTGACTCCTCTCCGGCGTATTCTCCTTTTTATCTCGCAGTCCTCTATTTTTCCCCAGGCGATCTTGGCTCTGTGGCCGGGATCGCCATCCCCATATCCGAGACCTCCCCAAGGTCTCATTTTTTTTATCTCTCCGGGAATTGTTTTTCATGGTTCCTTCATTTTGATGCGATAGGATGAATCCTGTCACATCATGATCAGGCGAGGATTTTTCTTCCTGAACGGAAGCGCCTCATGCATGTAAAGAATATGGATAAAAAGGGGAGTTTTCAGCAGGCCTGTAGGTTTCAAGACAGCTCCTTTTATCCTGACAAGACAAAGCTGGACGACCCTGTCCCCTTGATGGGATTTTATGATACGATAAAAAAGATGGGTCTTTCCATTGATCCCGATCATGGATTCCAAATCGGGAACCAGTTCCCAGTGACGCAGGGACCGGATTTTAGGAATCCATGTCCATGATGGGATGACCCTTGGAATCCGCGGAGGTGGCAGTAATGAAAATATTGGTTGTGGAAGATGAGCCCTCCCTGAACCAGATTATTGTAAAACGGCTGAAAATTGAAGGCTATTCAGTGGACAGCGCTGAAAACGGAAAAGAAGCGCTTCAGTACATGGAAGCGGCCGAGTATGACCTGCTGATTGTTGATATCATGATGCCGGAAATGGATGGACTGACCATGGTCAGGACCCTTCGTCGCAACGGAAGCAAGGTTCCGGTCCTGTTCCTGACGGCTCGTGACAGTACGGAAGATAAGGTATCGGGTCTGGACAGCGGGGGCGATGATTATCTGGTGAAGCCCTTTGAGTTTTCTGAATTACTGGCCCGTATCCGGGCACTCCTGCGCCGTACCGCTGCGAACAGTCCTATTTCGGATGAACTGCATCTGGCGGACCTGACCCTTTGCGGCAGTTCCCATCTGGTTACGCGGGGAGGCCGGGAAATTCCCCTGACACCCAAGGAGTTTTCCATTCTGGAATACCTGCTGCGCAACCAGGGGATTGTCCTTTCCCGCGACAAGATCCTGGAACATGCCTGGGATTTTTCTTACGAAGGGGCTTCCAATATGGTGGATGTCTATATCAAGACCCTGCGCAAGAAAATCGATAATGATTTTGAACCCAAATTGCTGCATACCGTGAGAGGAGCCGGCTATGTCCTTAAAGAGTAAATGGACAGCACTGCATTCCCGTTGCCTGGTTTTACTGGACAGTATTCCTGTTACCATTAAAGTAACGGCATACTATACAATCTTCCTGACCATCCTGCTTGGCATCCTCATGATAGGGGCTGTTCGCATGGCTCATGTCTTTGAAGGACGTGAGGCCTCAAAGAAGCTGCTCAAGGTCGTTGAAAAAGCAGCCCGCAATGAAAAGGAATTCGATATTTATCAGAAAAACACGTACCTCTCCGTCCTCAATGAAAAAGGGGAGGTTGTTTACGGCGTCCTGCCAGAAGGATTTCCGAGCGAGCGACCCCATTTTGGGGAAGGGTCCGTCCCACTTGAAGTCAATGGCAATCGCTATCATTTCGCTGATATTCCGATGCGGCCGCCGCGGGAAATGCAGATCGGTATGGAAAAAAAGGACGATGCCGAGGGCAGTCACGAGGATAAGGCCAATCAGGGACCTTTTCTTCCTGGCAGCAAATATGGGCGCCGCTTATGGGTCCGGGGCGTCATGTCCGATGAAAGCGTCCAGGAGCGGATCCAGACGCTGGTCCTGGCGTGTTTCCTGATACTGCCTTTTTTTGTGCTCCTCGTATCGTTAGGCGGATACCGGATCATACGCCGGAGCTTCGCTCCCATTGCCTCCATGAGCAATGCGGCCAGGGCCATTGGCGAAACGGGGGATCTGTCCAAACGCCTTCCCGTCAGTGAAGGTAGTGATGAAATCCATCAGATGGGTCATACCCTGAACCATATGCTTGACCAGATTGATGAACTGATGCAGCGGGAAAAACGGTTTACTTCCGATGTATCCCATGAACTGCGGACCCCTATCGCCGTCATCATGGCGGAAAGCGAATATGGGAAGGATTATACAGAAAATGTGGAGGAGGCCAAGAAGGAATTTTCCCGTGTCTTTGAGCAGTCCCGGAATATGAACCGTATGATCAACCAGCTGCTTGAACTGTCGCGGCTGGGCAACAAACAGACCGTACCGCTTCGGGAGATGAACTTATCCGGTTTCGTAAAGGGCATGCTGGAAGATTACCAAAAAATTCCTGAAAGCCAGGAACTGGAATGGACTGTCCGTATAGAAGACGGAATTACCGTTAAGAGTGACGAGGCCCTTTTTGGGCGTGTTTTCGTCAATTACCTGGATAATGCCATGAAGTTCACCCGCAGCCGTGTTGATGTGGAACTCTTCCGTCGTAATGGGCATGTAATCCTGTCTGTCGGTGATGATGGGCAGGGCATGGATCCGGCAACCCTGAAGAAGATCTGGGACCGCCTCTTTCAGGCGGATTCGTCCCGGAGCCGGAAAAAGAATGCCGGCCTGGGGCTGGGGCTTTCTTTTGTAGCCGCAGCGGCCAAGCTGCTGAAGGTGAAGGCTTATGCCAAATCAAAACAAGGTGTGGGAAGTACGTTTTATCTGGAATGGTGAAAAGAAAAGGATTTCCGGGTACGGAAACAGGGACGTCGCAATGTGCGACGTCCCTGTTTTGCATTATCGACCTTTATAACAGAAACCGCTTCTTATCAGCAGGAACTGTTTTGTAGGAGCCTACCAGTTTCCCAGATAGACATACTGCAGATGTCTTTTGGCAATCCGCTGCAGTGCAAGCAGGGTGGCATCCGGGGTCATGGGATCGCTGCAGTGCCAGCGGGGAAAATAACGGGATAAATGAAGGGGAATGGTCGGGGAAAGGGAGGCAATCCATGAGGCTTCCGCTTCCATTTCATCCGGGCCGTCATTCCGCCCCGGGATGACAAGGGTTGTCAGCTCCACATGAATGCCAGCCTGGCAGGCTGACCGGATGTTTTCCTTTACATCATCCAGGTTTCCGCCAACCCATTCATAGAAGGCGTTGGAAAATCCTTTAAGGTCGATATTCATGGCATCGACCAGGGGCAGCAAGGTAGTAAATGGTTTTGGCCGGATGCCGCCATTTGTCACCAGAACGACGAGGAGCCCGGCTTTTTTAATAAGACTGGCCGTGTCCCGTACATATTCCAGGCTGATCAGCGGCTCATTATAGGTAAAGGCGAGACCGACATTCCCTTCTTCCCTTGCCAGTTTTACTGCCAGGGATGCCAGCTCTGCCGGGGTGAGGCAGGTTTGTGTCACTTCCCTTCCACGCTGGGAAATCGTGTGGTTCTGACAGAACGGACAGCGGAAATTGCAGCCAAAGCTTCCTGCTGACAGGATGAGGGAACCCGGGTGAAAACGGGCCAGCGGTTTTTTTTCGATGGGGTCGAGGGCAAGGCTGGTCAGGCAGCCGTATCCCAGCGGCTTGATTGTACCATTCCGGTTTGTGCGGCTGCGGCAAAATCCCACATCACCAGGTGCCAGACGGCAGCCGTGATGGCAAAGCGTGCATTGGATCAGGGCTTCTTCTCCCATAACAGCCTCCTCTGCGGGGAGCATCCAGATATCAGGGAAACCATCAAATGGCTTTAAAAGGCTTAAATTTTACATTTCAATGGTTTTTGCCCTGAACATGATAATTCCCCTATAGTGATAATAAAAACGGCTCAAAACCAAAGATATCCTTTTAAAAATCAATTTTCTCCATGACGGGTAACGGTAAACCGCCATAGGCGAATGGGTTCTGCGGCACCGATCCGTCCTTTCTGGCGGGCAATACGGATCTGCTTTTCCACCGTATCCACGCCTTCCAGGTCAGGCAGGAGGAGACCACGACGATGATCCGATGCGGCCTGGACAATGACGCCATATTTTCTGACGTCCAGTTCCTCCGGGCCGCTGACCGGTTCCGGCTCCTCCAGGATATCAACGCTGTATTCCAGGTCCTGCAGCTCTTCCGGCCGTACCGGGGAAAAACGCGGATCCTCGCTGCAGGCAGCGATCCCATTATAGAGGATTTCCTCGGCCACATTCTGCCGGGTTGGCAAAATCGTACCGATGCAGCCCCGCAGTTCTCCGTTCAGATGGAGGGATACAAAGGCGCCATGCCGTTCCTCTTTCATGGCTGCCGGCAGCTCCCCAGGCAGGCTTGCCGGCTTTTTAGTGGTAACGAAGGTTTCCACACTGTGGCGGGCCAGGCGAACATAGTCATCTTCCCCGGCCTTTTTTGCCTGCCGGTATTGCAGAACGGCTTCTCGCAGTTTTTTACCAATGCAGCGGGTTGCATCCTCACGGATCACTTCAAATGAGACAACCCCATAGCCGACGCCAAACACATCCTCGTGGGACAGGGCTTCAGCCTTTACGGCCTTGCAGTCCAGGGCACCGGCCATGATCCAGAAGGAACGGAGGCCGCACTCAGCGGCGCGGGTACAGAGACCATGATCCATGGTCAGAAGGGACAGGAAATCCGCTTTGCCGAGTGCTTCCATACAGGCTTTGTCGAAAACCGGCCCTTCTGCCGCGAAACCATAGGGCCCATCCTTTTTCAGCTTATGGGACAGATCGCCGCTGGCAATGAAAACGGTGCGTCGACCCAGGGCTTCGGAGCAGCGGGCAATCAGCTGCCCCAGATGGTAATGGGCTCCTGCGGACAGGCCGGAGAGTCCGATGCGGACAATTTTAACCTGGTCGAGGGAAAGGAACTGCCGGAAAAAATAAAGAGGAATCATGGTTCCGTGATCCAGGTCATCATGCCTGGTTCCCAGCAGGCCTGCCGGCAGCTCCTCGGCCTCCGCCGCGCGGCTGATGGCCTGCGCCAGTGGGGCGTCATACTGCACTGAAATCGTTACCTGGGGAGCCCGGAATTGACCAAAATCACCGGAGGCCTTCGGACCAGGTGATATGGCAAAATAATCAAGATAACTGTCCGCATGGGGACTTGTGATGACAAGCGTGTCAGGGCACAGGGCTGCGGCCTGTTTCATGACCGTCCGGTAAGCCTCTGTGGTGCGGGCAATCTTTTTTTCTTCCCCATGACCCACTTCCGGAAGAATGATGGGCGGATGGGGAACTGCAAAGGCAGCTAAAATCGACATGGTATCACTCCCTTTTCTATCATTGTAACACAATGCAGCGAAGGAGAATAAAAGATGGACTGGTTCATGCCATCGGGAGAACCGGGCATAAAAAAAGAGCCTGCATCGGCGGGATCATGGTAATCCCGTCAATGCAGCCTCTTTCAGTTTCGTTTTGTAAAATGGCGGAACAGGGGATAGGGCTGATCCGAACAAAAATGGTAATCCGGCACGGTTTCCAATACCTTGGCCCTGGCCGCCTGCAAATCGTGGAAGACATCCCATTTGGCGGCAATCTGGGCCTTTCCGGTCAGGCGCAGCAGATAGGACGGATGAAAGGTGGCAATCGCGTCATACCCCTGGGGCGTGCGGAACCATTTACCCCGTTCCTGGGTAATCCGGGCCTGGGGACCTCTGAAGTATTTCAGGGCCACGCCTCCCAAGGCAATAATGGCTTTGGGCTGAATGATGGCCAGTTCCTGTGTCAGCCATTTGTCGGCACAGATTTTTGCCTCTTCCGGAGTCGGTGTCCGGTTCCCTTTAGGACGGCATTTGATGACATTGGTTGTAAGGATATGTTCCCTGGTGATCTTGACGGACCAGAGTGCCTTATCCAAAAGCTGTCCGCTCGGCCCGATCAGGGGACAGCCGTATTCATCCTCGACGCCGCCGGGACCTTCCCCGACAATGACAAGGGGGCTGTGGGAATCGCCAAACCAGCCGACCGGGGCAATGCAGTCCTTTCGGAGCGGACAACTGGCGCAATTATCCAAATCGTGGGCAAGAGAATTAAGATCATTCATGAAAATTTCCTTCTTTCCGGTAGGAAGGGGAACGCTTCAGAAAAACCCCGGCCAGCAGTCCCGTAAAAATTCCGGTCGGGATGCCGATTGCAATCAGGATCGGCAGATAGGACAGAAGGGAAGTGGTACGCATCAGTACCATGGCAACCAAAATCTGTCCGCAGTTATGGAAAAAGGCACCGCAGACGCCAACGCCGATGCTGGAAAACCAGTTATGGGTGACGGCCACGGCCATGGTGAGAAAACTCAGGGTGGCACCGCCCAGGCCAATATTGAATCCCGGGGAGAAAAGGCCGGTAAAGAGCAATCCGGTCAGGATCACGCGGGCCGTCAGGAAAAGGGCCGCCCGATGGGTCCCGTACAGGTACAGGACGATGATGGTAACGGTATTGGCCAGGCCCAGGTGTGCCCCTGGCAGGGGAAGCAGGTAGGCCACCGTTGATTCTGCCAGGCGGAGGGCAATGGCGGCCGCCAGCAGGATGCCCAATTGTGTCATGTCCCGGGTAGTCAGCTTATCGGAGGATGGCATCATGATCGTTCTCCTTTTCAGTGCCGGTCAGTGTCAGCAGGATCTTTTCCGGCACGCAGGCAATGGTCTCACCGGGCCGGGTGATTTTTCCCTGCCTGACACAGACCTTATCGGGACAGGGTGAGGATTCGACCCAGGCACCATCCTGATTATAGCCGATAATCAATTCGCCGTCATCCACGGGAATGGGCAGCTTCGTACGGGTCCTGACTTTCTGCAGCTCAATCCGGCGAATGACCTGCCTGTCCCTGCGCACGACGAGGACGATGTTGGACTGTTTTTTTCCGGAAAGGAAGAAAAAATAAGCCAATACTCCCAGGATGGCCATAGCCACAATCAGCAGCAGATCGTTTTTGCGCATGGAAATCTCCTTTATTGATTCCTTGAGAATCGATCCCTGAGTCCGTCAGAAATATACAGTGTTCCCTTGCTGTCCTCATAGACCATTTCAACTCCGGCCGTGTTTTTTACGGTTTTCATGGCCTCTTGCGGTGGCATGACGAAGAGAAGGGTGGAATAATAATCGGCCCGGAAAGCCGAATCGGTTACGACGGTTACGGAATGGGCATGGCGGGCCGGCCACCCGGTTGCCGGATCCAGGATATGGTGGTAGCGGATTCCTCCTGCTTCATAATATCGCTGGTAGTCCCCGCTGGTGGCAATGGCGGTCCCGGCTTCCACGGTCAGGGTTCCCAGCAGTTTTTGCGGGTCTACGGGGTCCTGGATGCCAATCCGCCAGGGTTTGCCATTTGCTTTGCTGCCCAGGACCTTGATATTGCCACCCGCATTGATGAGCGCGGTCCTGACCCCTTTCTGTCCTTGCAGATAGCGGGCTGTTTCTTCAACGGCATAGCCTTTGGCTACGGCACCCAGGTCAATCCGGGTGCCGGGATCCAGGGTGAGGGTCCTGTTTTCCTTTGACAGGGTGATGCGGTCCCTGCCCGTTTGTTTCATGGCCTCTGCAATTTCGGCCTGTGACGGCACAGACTGCGTTTCCTTATGACGGTTCCAGACCGCGATGACGGGTCCCAGGGTGAGGTCCAATTCGTCCTGATGCCTGGGCAAAATGGTTTCGATGATCTGGAACAGGTGCGGGGACGCCTTGACAGGGCCCTTGCCGGCTGCTGCGTTTACGGCATACAGGTCCGTTTCTCCATGGGCCGTATAGGAATCCGTTTCGTCGGCAATTTCCTGGAAAAGCCGGAAGGCCCCATCGGTCGCTTCCGTCAGGACCTTTTCATCATCGCCGGTGGTTTCGATGGATACAAGGGTATCCATCATGAAACGGGTGTCATGGTGACGGATTGCTTCTTTTTTGCTTTGAAAAAAGCAGCCTTGCAGAAAAAGGCTGCTTAAAAGAACCAGGAATATTTTTTTGATCATATCCATCTCTTTTTGTTTAATTGTTCAGGCTTATTGTGCGGCAGCTTCAGCCGGTTTTGCTTCAGCCGGCTTTGCCGTCACCAGCGGCGTAATCTTGACAAGGCACTTACGCGGGCACTTCATGGTGCACAGACCGCAGCCGACGCACTTGTCATAATCAATGACAGGAATGCTGCCATTGACGCCATCTTCAATGGTAATGGCCTGTTTCGGGCAGTTCTTTGCGCAAAGGCCGCAGCTGATGCAGGATACCTTGCAGTTGGTCATGGCAGCCTTGCCTTTTTCCCGGTTGTTGCACTGTACCAGGACTTTATTGGTGGCTTTCTGCATTTCAATCAGGAACTGAGGGCAGGTCTTGGCACAGGCACCGCAACCGACGCATTTATCGTAATCGAAATGGGGAAGGCCGTTTTCGCCGATGGTCAGGGCGCCGAAGTTGCAGGCATCCGCACAGGCACCGCAGCCAAAGCAGCCAAAGTTGCACTGGCCAGGGCCACCGGCCGTAGCAGCGGCGAGGAAGCAGTTCTTTACGCCTTCCCGGTTTGCTACAGGCGTCCGGTTTTCCTTGCAGCCATTGCAATGGAGGCGGGGAATCATGCGGACTGCATTTTCATCCTCGTTATCTTCCAGTCCCATGACAGCCTTGATCTTTTTCTTGTTTTCAGCAGCGCAGGCAGCGCATTTGGTTGCGCCTTCTTCCTGACCGGCCACAATGGCATCGGCCATGGCAGCGCAGCCGGCATATCCGCAGCCGCCGCAGTTAGCGCCTGGCAGCAAAGCCAGGATTTCATCTTTACGGGGATCTTCCTCAACTGCCAGCTTTTTACCGGCAATGGCCAGGATCGCACCGAAGACGCCGCCCAGAACGGCAATCAGAATTACAGCAGTTTCCATATCTTTCAGCTCCTAACTCAATGAATACCGCTCATTCCCATCATGGAGATGGACATGCAGGCGGCGGTGATCAGTGCAATCGGCAGGTTTCTCATGCATTTGGGAATCTGGTCTTCATTCAGTTTTTCGCGAATGCAGGAGAAGAGCAGGATTGCCATGGTATAACCGAGGGAGGTACCGATGGAATTTGCAATGGACTGAGCAAAATTGTAGTTGTTGTCAACGTTGATGATGGCAATACCAAGGATTGCGCAGTTCGTGGTGATCAGGGGAAGATAAATACCCATGGCCTTATGCAGGGCGGGCATGGTCTTCTTCATGAACATTTCAACCAGCTGTACCAGCGTGGCAATGGCCAGGATAAAGACCAGGGTCTTCAGGTACATCAGGTTGAACGGTACCAGGAGCAGATGGTACAACGCATAGGAAAGCATGGTAGCAAGCAGCATAACAAAGGTTACGGCAGCGCCCATACCCAAGGAGTTGTTGAAGTTCTTGGATACGCCCAGGAAGGAGCACATACCCAGGAAACGGGACAAAATGATGTTGCTGACGAAAATGGAACCGAAGAGGATTCCAAAAATACTATCTCCCATTATTTAGCCTCTCCTCTCTGACGGAAGTAATTAACCAGGGTAAAGACAAATCCCATGGTCAGGAACGCGCCTGCCGGCAGGATGAAGATCAGGATCGGGGTATAGGCAGTCCCCAGGACCACATGGCCCAGGAGTTTACCGGAGCCCAGCAGTTCACGGAACGTAGCAATCAGGCTCAGGGCGAAAGTGAAGCCGATGCCCATGCCGACGGCATCCAGAGCGGAGGCAATGACACCGTGCTTGCAGGCAAATGCTTCCGCACGGCCCAACACGATGCAGTTTACTACAATCAGAGGAACGAATACGCCCAGCGCTGCATACAGTGCAGGAACGAATGCGTTCATGAGCATTTCCAGGATCGTTACCAGGGAAGCAATCACGACAATGTAAGCCGGAATGTGGACCTGGTCCGGAATAAATTTGCGGATCATGGAAATGATGATATTGGAGAAAATCAGGACGAAGGTAAAGGCACAGCCCATACCAATGGCGTTCTCCAGGGAACTGCTGGTAGCCAGAGAAGGACAAACACCCAGCAGCTGGACGAACAAGGGGTTTTCCTTGATGATACCTTTAGTTAATTCATGCAGCATGCTTATCAGCCCTTTCCGTTAGCAAAGTTCTTCATGTAGTGATCCCTGGCAGCATTGATGCCGGTGACAACGGCACGGGAGGTGATGGTGGCGGCCGTAATGGCACGTACATCATTCTCTTTCGTCGGGTCCTGCTTTGTAACGACCAGGGCATCTTTCAAGGACTTGCCTTTGAACTGAGCCTGCCAGGCCGGTTCAGTGCTTTTCGCTCCCAAACCAGGGGTTTCACTGTGGCTCAGGACCTTGATCCCAGTAATGGCATTTTTAGCGGTGTCGAAGCCAACCATGATTTTTACCTTTCCGCCGTACCCCTGAGGTTCAACGGTGTAAATATAGCCATTGGCCTTGCCACCCTTGGAGGATTTCTGGATGTCCGTGACGATATCGCCAGGGGCCTTTTCCTTGGCCAGGTCCCCCAGATCCGGGAAAACTTGTTTATAAGCAGCTTTGGTATCTGCTTCGCGCTTTGCCGCAATGATTTCCTTGGTTCCTTCATGGGCACCTGCTACGAAGGCAACACTGACGGCACAGGTAATCAGCAATGTGGAAGTAAGTTTTACGAAGAAATTACTCATTTCTTGAGACCTCCTCCGAAGGATACGTTCCGGACAAACCGGTCGATCATAGGAGTAACCATGTTCATCATCAGGATGGAGTAGCAGACACCTTCCGTGTAGCTGCCGCGCAGACGAATCAGAGAGGTCAGGACACCCAGACCGATTGCGTAAATGATTTTACCCTTTTTGGTAATAGGAGAAGTAACCCAGTCAGTAGCCATGAAGAAGGCACCAATCATCAGGCCGCCAGCACACAGATGGTACAGCGGGAAGACACTGGGATACCCCATGACGGCACCATAAGCACCGGTCAGAATGGCAACAGTTGCCAGATAGAAGACCGGAATACGCCAGTCGATGAGTTTTTTATAAATGAGATACAGGCCGCCGAGAACCAGGGCAGGAACACAGGTTTCACCGAGGGAACCGCCAATGTTTCCCCAGAACATGTTGCCCAGATCAGGCAGCTTGGCAGCTGCGGCAGCGCCTCCGGCCTGCCAGATTTTTTCGGTTGCTCTCATGACTGCCAGCGGAGTTGCCGTGGAAACGGCATCGGCGGCAGCCACCGTAGCAGGCTGGGCCCAGGTCGTCATTTGCTGCGGGAAGGAAGCCAGCAGGATGGCGCGGCCGATATGGGCCGGGTTGAAGATGTTGCAGCCCAGTCCGCCGAATACGGCTTTGCCGATGACAATGGCAAACATGCTGCCCAGGGCAGCAAACAGGGGCGGGAAAGAAGGCGGCAGGCACATCGCCAGAAGCAGTCCAGTCAGGGCCGCACTGCCGTCACTGACGGTATTTGGCTTGTGCATGACCTTATTGGCCAGGGTTTCAAATACGATTGCAGAAATCACACAGGTGGCCATAACCACAACTGCGTTGACACGGAAATAATAAACAGAAGCGATGATGGCAGGTACAAGGGCCAGCATGACTTCTCTCATGGACTTGCTGATGGTCAGCCCGCAGTGCATATGCGGAGAAGAAGCAACAAGAACCAAAGGCTTGGGCTCTTTAATAGGTTCCATAATCAATATCCAGTCCTTTCGCGTAATTATTTATCAAGTTTGTAGAAGGGATTGTGACCGCCATTACCCTTCCCTTTGATGAATTGCTTACCCATGCGGATGTATTGGACCAGAGGAATATGGGCAGGGCATACAAACGCGCAGGAACCACATTCAATGCAGGCATGGCAGAAGAATTTCTCTGCTTCGTCCCAGTTCTGGCGCTTGACAGCCTGAACGATTTCGGTCGGTTCCAGTCTCATGGGGCAGGCATCTACGCAGCGGGCGCAGTGGACGCAGGGACCGGGTTCCACATATTGTGCAAAAGGAGAATTGGAGTTGAAGATCAAAAGACCGCTGGACCCTTTGGTGATGGGGTAATCCAGGGAATTGACAGCAAAGCCCATCATCATACCGCCGGATACAATCTTTCCGGGATCGCCTTCCAGGCCGCCGGCTGCTTTTTCAACCGCGTCGCTGTAAAGGGTGCCCAGGCGGACGATATAGTTGCCCGGTTTTTTGACGCCGTCACCACTGATCGTGACAACGCGTTCATACAGGGGAATGTTTTTCTTTACCGCACGGCAGCAGGCAACGGCCGTACCCACGTTGTCAACGATGACGCCCACATCGGCAGGCAGCCCGCGATCGGGAACGGTACGTCCCGTAGCCGCGTAAATCAGATGTTTTTCAGAGCCCTGGGGGTACTTTTCAGCGCAAACACAGACTTCGATATTTGCTTCATTGGCTACCTTTTCCTTCATGAGGGCAATGGCATCGGGTTTGTTGTCTTCAATACCGATGACGCCTTTTTGGGCACCGGAGGCCAGCATGAAATACTTCAGGCCCTGAATGATTTCATCCGCGTATTCCAGCAGGGTGCGATGGTCCGCCGTGACAAAAGGTTCGCATTCAATGCCATTCAGCAGGACCGTATCAATTGGCCGTGCCCCTTCCTTGGGAGGAGCATATTTTACTGCCGTCGGGAAGGTAGCACCGCCCATACCGGCGACGCCGCAATTGCGGAGAACCTCCCGCACCAGTTCCGGCGTAATTTCCTCGTCACTGCGTTCCTTGATTGTATCGCAGAGCGTGTCCTGGCCGTCGTTCTTGATGACGACACATTCGGAAATCATGCCATTGGGCATATAGCGCTTCTCCAGTTTCATAACCATGCCGCTCACGCTGGAATGGATATTCGTGCTGACGAAACCGCCTGCCTCACCGATAACCTGACCTACCGTTACCTTATCGCCCGCTTTGACTACCGGTTTTGCCGGGGCGCCAATATGCTGGGAGAGAGGAATGTACACCATATCAGGTGCAGGGCATCTTTCAATGGCCACTTTGTCGGTCAAGGACTTGCTGGGGGGTACGGGAACACCGCCCATAAAAGTTGCTTCTTGTGCAGACATGTAGTTCACCTCTAACCTTTCATGTGTCAACTTCAAAACAAAATTATATATTGTTAGAAGGTAAAATACAAGTAGATTGGGTTCATTGCAAAGGAATAAGGCCTCTCTTATGATTTGAAATTTTTTCCAAAAAGTTTACAAAATTTAATGTAAAAAAGTGTAAAATAGTTTATAATAATTAACACGATACAGTCCGATTTGTACAGGTGTGCGAATTGCGACAATGTTATGAATAAACTGACTATATATAGGAAGAAAACCGATTGGTTCTGGCATATGTTGAGGTGTTTTTCCTGCCGATCGTATTCTCCTGCCATCCATTCTATTTATATTTTGGAAAGCCCGGGAAGCCAGATGGTAATAAACAGGGAGGAAATGCCTAATGTTCGGACTTTATTTCGATGATTATACGACACCCGTTTTTCGTCCCCCCAGCGAGGCGAACAGTTTCATCCTGCGGGTAACGAGAGGGTGTGCCCATAATAAATGTACATTCTGCGCGATGTATAAAGACGTTCCTTTTTCGGTCTGTCCGGATGAGGAAATCAACGGGCAGATCCAGTTGGCTGCCCATTATGCCTGCCAGCAGGTCAGGCGGATTTTCCTGGCCGACGGGGATGCCCTGATCCTGCCGACGGATAAACTGCTCCATCTTCTGGAAGTCCTTTATGGAACCTTTCCCAACCTGCAGCGCGTGACAAGCTACGCGGGTCCGAAGGATATCCTGCGGAAAAGCGATGAGGAACTGCTTGCCTTGCGGAATGCCGGTCTCAAGATGCTTTATTTTGGCCTGGAAACAGGTGATACGCAGCTGCTGCAGCGCATCCGAAAGGGCGTAACCGCCGAAGAGGCGATTGCGGCAGGCCAGAAGGTCGTGCGCAGCGGCATGAAGCTTTCCATGATGGTCATTGCCGGTCTTGGCGGCGCGGCAGGAAGTGAACAGCATGCCACCGAGACGGGCAAGGCTGTGTCGGCAATCATGCCTGATATGCTGAGCGTTTTGACCCTGCGCCTTTATAAGGGCACGGAGATGCTGAAACAATTTGAAGAGGGTGAATTTGAACTGCTTTCACCGGCCGGTCTGGCCCAGGAAGTCCACACCATGCTGGAGCATGTTCATTTTGACGGGGCGCGGCATTGCCTGTTCCGCAGCAACCATATTTCCAACTATGTTGCCTTGAAAGGCACGCTTCCCAAGGACCGGGAACGGCTTTTGAAGGAGCTGGAAATTTCTGTCGGGAAGCTTTCCAAATTGACGGATTGGGAAGTTTATACTAACATGGAATATTAAGATCATCTATGGACTGAGCAATAGAAAAGAGGCATCCTTATGAAAATTCGCAAAGCGCTGGCGACACTCCTTGTCGTCTTTTCGGCACTGCCTGTTTCCCTGGGCTTTGCAGCTGCGAAGAATTCCCCTTTGAAGGTCGGGGATAAGGGCTGGAAAGTCAAGACGGTGCAGATCAAACTCAATACGATCGGAATGAAAACACCAAAGACCGGAAAATATTCCCGGGACCTGGAGAAACAGGTCCGGAACTTCCAGAAAGCCAATCATCTGCCCGTTACCGGAAAAGTTGATGATAAGACGTATTTCCGCATCAACGAAGCCGCTTTTGAAAAAGAAGGCATTCATGGCGTCAAGGGGAAGGATGTCGTGAAGACCGCTTCCAAATACAAGGGCGTGCCTTATCGATTCGGGGGAACGACACCGCGGGCCTTTGACTGTTCCGGATATGTCCAGTATGTTTTCAAGAAGCATAATGCCAATTTGCCGCGTACGGCGGACCTGCAATATGAGAAGGGGCTC
>CADBQR010000147.1 GCA_902796945.1 uncultured Acidaminococcus sp. | reverse complement strand
GACCGGGCAATACAAAGAGCGTATGGCACCGGCTCCCCCGGCGGCTTTTTCCTTGCATCTGGCACTATCTCCTGCGTCTATTTAGAATGGAATTGGAGAATTAAAACCCTTGGTAATAAAGATCCGAGGGCCCGTTCTGCTGCAAATTTCCCAACGAACATTAGGAAAAACAGTAAAACAGGAGGGCTACTGAGCGGTCCGCGCTCTGCGAACCGCGGTCTGCGGTCTGCGAACCGCGGCCTGCGATCTGCGATCTGCGGTCTGCGGTCCGCGAACTGCGATCTGCGATCTGCGAACCGCGGTCTGCGGTCTGCGATCTGCGGTCTGCGCCCTGCGATCTGCGGTCCGCGAACTGCTCCTTTGCTTCCTGATTTATGATACAATATGGACAGAACATCCACCGCAAGGAGTGAAGAACGTGACGGAAAGGCTGAATGAAAATCTCTGGCGCCTGGATATCCCGTTGGTGGGAAACCCGCTGAAGAACCTCAACAGTTATTTGATTACGGGCGACCGGAACCTGCTGATTGATACGGGATTCAACGAACCGGCCTGCCGGGAGGCAATGCTGCAGCAGCTTGAGGAACTGCATGTGGACCTGAATCGGACGGATATTTTCCTGACCCATGTCCACCATGACCATTCCGGGCTTTCCACTTTTCTGCACCGACCGGGATGCCAAATCTATATCAGCGAGAAGGATGGCACTTTGCTGCCGGCCATCCGCAATGACGAACTCTGGAAAAAACGCTACAGGAGATGCATTTCCAACGGGTTTTCCGAGACGGAAACGCGGGCCTTGTGGGGAACGAACCCTGCCCAGACGCGGGGGCCGGAACCTTTCGACCATTATCATTTTGTGAAGGATGGGGACCGGCTGGATTATGGTGGCTATTCCCTGCAATGTATCTTTACGCCGGGACACACGCCGGGGCATATGTGCCTTTATGAGAAAGAAAAAAAGTATTTCTTTACGGGGGACCATGTGCTTTTCCGGATTACGCCGAATATCTGCGACTGGCTGGGCGTTGAGGATTCCCTGGGGGATTATCTGGTCAGCCTTGACAAGATCCGCGATTTGCCGGCGGAACGGCTTTTTCCGGGGCACCGGGTACCTCTGGGAACACTGCGGGACCGGGTGGATTTCCTGAAGGAACACCACCGGAAGCGCCTGCAGGGAGTCATGGAGATTGTGGAAGCGCACCCGGGACTGACGCCCTATGAAATCGCGGGCCGCATGCAGTGGAAAATCAAGGCCAGGAACTGGGAGGAATTCCCCCTGGTCCAGAAGTATTTTGCCACGGGAGAAGCCAAGGCACATCTTGATTACCTGACGGTGCGGGGCCATTTGACGCATCGCCTGAAGGGAATACGGAACGAGTATTTCATATTGTAGGAAAGGGATGACAGGAATGATCCAGGCAGTGATTCTTTATGATTCAAAAACCGGACATACGGCCAAGGCGGCCTCTTACATTGCGGAGGGGCTGGAAAAGAGCGGAACGGTCAAAGCAAAGCTCTTCAAGATTCCCGATGTGGACGTGGAAGCGGTGAAGGCAGCGGATGTCGTCATCTTCGGGGCGCCTACCTATATGGCATCGCTGACGGGGGACATGACGTCCTGGCTGCAAAAGGAAGGGCACGGCCTTGACCTGGCTGGAAAACTGGGTGGCGCCTTTGCAACGGCCCAGTACATCCACGGCGGGGCCGAGCTGGTGATCCAGACGCTCCTGACCCATGCCATGGTCTTTGGCATGATGGTCTATTCCGGCGGTTCCTCGCAGGGAAAACCCGTCATTCACCTGGGACCGGTGGGCATGAGCCCCAAGATGGAAGATTTTGCCGATGTGTTCCGGATCTACGGGGAGCGCATGGCTAAACAGGCGGGAAAACTATATAACAAATAAAAAACGCTGTGAAGAAATGGGAAATCATCTCTTCACAGCTTCTTTTTTGATGGTGTTGTGTTGAAATCAACTCAAAAATGCCTGTGGCGCTGGCCGAAAAACAAAGCCGTCTTTAGCAGGTTGCCTGCCCCTGACCGGCCGTAAGCTCCACAGCCATCTTTTTCCTTAAAAACAAATCTTATTCGGGTTCAGGATGAGATTCGGGTCAAAGACTTCCTTGATGCCCTGCATGAGGTGAATGGGAACGGGTCCCAGGTTTTCCGCCAGGTAGGGAACCTTGCCAAAGCCGATGCCGTGTTCGCCGGAAATCTGCCCACCCAGTTCGGATGCCTTGGCATAAAGCAGGTGCATGAACTTTTCGGTTTCCTTCTTGAAGGCCATGATATCATCATCCGTGCCATTCTCGCAGGCATAGACGTGGATATTGCCGTCGCCGGCGTGGCCGAACATCCGGATGTCAAAGGAGAACTGGTCCCCGATTTCACGGATATAGAGGGTAAAGTCAGGAATCTTGGAGACCGGCACAACCACGTCGCATTCATCGATGAGGTTGTACAGGGATTCGATGCCTTCCAGGAAGGAAGAGCGGGCAGCCCAGGTCTTTTCCAGGTACATGGGGGTATCTGCGACAAGTACGTCGAGGGCGCCGGCTTCCAGCAGCAGTTCCGCACCTTTTTCAACGAGGGCATCCAGCTGGTCATTGTCATCGGCGTCAAGGGTGATGAGCAGGTAAGCACCGACTTCCTGACCATCCACGACCTTCGGGAATACGCTGGAACCCGTGTATTTCTCCGTCGTTTCCAGCATTTCCTTTTCAAAGAATTCCAGGGCCTGGGGCTTCAGGGCAGAGCGCTTGATGCCGGGAACGGCACCAATGGCGTCAGCCAGATTGCTGAAAGGAACGATGAGGGAGCAATGGCAGACCGGCGGGGTAATGAGTTTCAGGGTCAGCTCCGTAATGATGCCCAGGGTGCCTTCGGACCCAATCATCAGGTGAAGCAGGCTGTAGCCGGAGGACGATTTGGAAACGGGCGCACCCAGGTGCATGATTTCACCGTTGGGAAGGACGACGGTCATGGCCTGCACATAATCACGGGTCGTGCCGTATTTGACGGCTCTCATACCGCCGGCGTTGGTGGAAACGTTGCCGCCCAGGGTGGCAAATTTTTCGCCCGGATCGGGCGGATAGAAAAATCCGTGGTCAGCGGCATCCTTGGCCAGATCCGCCAGCAGGACGCCCGGTTCGACGCGGACGTTCATGTTTTCCTCGTCATAGCCCAGAATATGGTTCATGCGCATCGTGCAGAGGACAACACCGCCCTGGACCGGCGTGCATCCGCCGGCAAGACCGGTGCCGGCGCCGCGGACCGTGACCGGGATATGGTGGGCATTGCAGACTTTCATGATGGCGGAAATTTCTTCCGTCGACTGCACATCAATGGTGGCTTCCGGCATTCCAATCCCGTAAATCGGCATATCGTCATGTGTGTAGTCCGGGTTGAGATCTTCTCCCGTAATGACTCGGTGCCCCGAAATGGCGCGCAGTTCTTCCAATACTTCCGGTGTCAGTGTTTCGTACTGATTCATCGTAACAATCCTTCCTTTTCACTTTAATGATTTGGTAATGATTCCAAAAGCTGTATGACTGAACCGTCGGCAAAACGCAGACGGAGCAGACTGGAGGTAAGGGTCAGCGTGGACGGATCGGCTGCAAGGAGCTTCCGTTCTTCCGGATTTTCCTCATTCAACGGCCAGGAAATCCGGAGCTGACGGGACTGGCCGGGCCGCAGGGGTCCGGCTTCAATGAATTTCTGGGAAAAAAGCAGTTGCCCTTCCCGGTTATGGACCTGGACCTGCCCAATCATCTGGGTAATGACCTGGCCGCTCAGGGAGCGAAGGGTCGGCGTATACAAAAAATAACAGGACGCATAGGGCTGCCGGCGGCGGGTGATGGAAAAGGCCGGCGCAGAAAGGACCGCTGCCTCGGCAATTTCCTTTGCCAGCGGTTCATTCAGCACCTCCAGGCGTTTCTGCACCGCTTCCCGGGCGGCTTCGTAAAACTTCCTGGGATTTGCCAGGCCCACTACTTTCCAGGTCCCCCTGTCGGTTTTCTTCAAGATTACCCGGACCGGAAGGCGGTCTGCAAGGTCCTTGTGATGCATGGTGAGGGCGGCTTCTGCCCGGTCCTTTTCTTCCTGGATGGAATCGATGCTGTACAGTTCCCATTGAAAGAAATCGGCGCTGGCAATGAAATGATCTGCCAGCGGGTGCAGGGCAGGGCGCTCCTTTTTTTCAAAGGCGGCACCGCGGGCCGCAATCATGTCCGTAATAAAACGGGTCCGCAGGGACTGGCGCGCCTGCAGCATCAGCTGGGAAGAGGAGGGATGGTGTTTCTCGGACAGGTCCGGGCGGACCAGTTCCTCAAATAGATCCCCGTAGAAAGCGGCTTCGTCCACATAGGTGGTTACGTCTTCCCGGATCATTCCATTCCGTATGGAGGAAATCTGGTGAATGCTGTAGGCCGGCGTATCGACGCGCTTCCAGTTAAGGTGCCAATGGACAATGACGCCTGCAATGATCAGGAAAGCGGCAAGGAACCAGACCTTGGAAAATGACGGCTTCCTGGCGGCCTTTTTATCATGCATGGCAGTATCCTTTCTTTGGCGGCACAGGCAGGGCTGGCTGCGGAATTTTAGAATTTTGTGAGAATTGCGGTAACTAAAAGTATAGGCTTTTTTGCCGGGATAGTAAAGATGAAAAATCAGGTCAGTTCCAGATTCCCTGTTCCCGGATGATGCCATTTCCTGTAAAAATTCCTTTTAAACCTTTTGATTTAGTGTATAATGAAAAGACTGACCAAAGAGTATTGCTTTATATATATAGGAGGGTTTTGTCGTGAAAAAGAAAACAATCTGGCTCAGCATGATGCTTGCGGGTTGCCTGGGATTTTCCCTTCCCCATGGGGAAGCGGCTGAAATAAGGAACGGAACGGCTGACGAAAAGGAGATCCTTGCCACTGATGAAGGAACCGATGTAGACAGCTGGAGTCAGCCGGGTCTCGAAAGGGCCGCAAAGAAAAGTGGGGAGCAAGCAGCAGAAAAAACAGGAGAAACTGAAACGGAAACCGCCCGCCAGGTCATCAGCAATGTGCCGGTGAAGACGCCCTTCAAGCCGAAAACCCGGGAAGTGGAACTCCAGCTTCAGCGCGGACAGCTGGTGAGCGAGGCCATTGGCGATGTGGATGGGGATGGCCATGAGGAAATCGTTGACCTGATGGGAAGCCCCATTGTTGATAAATCCAGTTTCATGGGCGATATGTACCTGATTGTCCGTGATGTGGGAAAAAAGGATGTCAAATACTTCATCCGTCCCAAGAACCTGGGCGGCTATGATGCCTATATTACGCTGGCCGATGTGACGGGCAGCAGCGCCCTCAACGTCATCGTTGCGGCACCGACCGGCGGCAGCAGCGGCATGGTGGATTACCGGATCATTGATTTTACGGGAGCCAAGCCGCAGGAAATCTTTACCGCCGCCGATAACAAGGGCGTCCAGATTGTTGGTAATTACCTGCCGGATTATCGCGCCCGCCTGCAGTTCCCCGGTCTGCCCGGGCAGACGCAGGAAGTGATCGTGGATCTTTCCCGGAACAAGGATGCCTATCATACACTGAACGTCTATGATGATGAGGGACAGGTCGTGCCGTCGGGGCAGCGTCCTTATGCGCAGGGAATCAGCCAGCTGACAGCGATGGATACCAATGGTGACGGAATCAATGCCATCGTGACAACGCAAAAGGTGCTGGGCGTCATCAATTCCGAACCCCTTGGTTATGTGCGGACGGTCCTGGCTTATCGGGCCGGCGTATGGCAGCCCCAGGATGTTTCCTTCCGGACGGCCCTTTATACGAAGCCGGCATATGAAAATACCGGCAGCGTGACCGGTAAGAGCGGTTACGAAATTGTTTCGCTGCCCATTGAAACGGCTGTGGGCAACCTGGAATACCCGCATTTCCAGAAGATGGATCCCAAGATTGCCTGGAAAATGAATCACCGCATTGAAATGTTCTTCCGCGACCGCATCCGGTCAGCCGGATATGCAAGCCGCCTCCACCTGGCCTACGATGTGAAGTACGCTGGCAGCCACTATGTCAGCATCCTCGTCATGGGATTGTATTCGGACCATGAAATCAGCGAACCCATCATGCAGGGCTTCAACTTCGATGTCCGCACCGGGGAGGAAGTGCCCCTGAAGGATCTGGTGCGCCCGCAGGGACGGTTCTGGAGGAGCGTTTCCGAGGCCGCTGAAAAGAAGGGCATTACCATCCGGGAAAAGGATGTAACCGGTTACTATTATGATGGAACCGTCCTGGGACTTCTCTACGGGAACCATCGGGAGTTTGACCTGGCAGAAGATGAAGTGATGCCTTATTTACTCAAAAATCGAGTGAATGAAGAATTTTTGACTAACCAGTCAAACGAAGAAAACGGGAAAAAAGAGAAGAAAGCAGAAGGTAAAGAAAAATAATTGCTGATTTCTGTGTTTGATACGAAAAATGTCTTGGGCTATAATATATAAGATTCTTTATAAAAGATAGTAGAAGGCTACCCAAAAGAGGGTAAGGTTTTAGGAGGAGTACTAAATGCTAGGAAAAAAGAAAACCATGGCTGTTGGCATGGCATTACTGCTTGTTCTTGGCGCGGCTGGCTGCGGCAAGAAGACGGCAACCCAGCCGGCTGCTGTAAAGGTCAAGGCCATGCAGGCCATCAAGAGGGACACGCCCCTGACCTATGAATATACGGGCTTCGTAGAAGCCAGGGACCAGGTTTCCATCCGCTCCAAGGTAACCGGAACGATCGTGAAAAAGTATGTCGAAGGCGGCGACTATGTCGAAGCCGGACAGCTGCTGTATGAAATCGACCCGAGAACCTACCAGACCAACCTGCTGAATGCCCAGGCCAATCTGGCCAATGCCCAGGCTACCCTGGAAAATGCCAGACGGGATGCTTCCCGGTATCAGGCACTGTATGAGCAGGGCGCGGTTTCCAAACAGACCGCCGATCAGTACAATACAGCCCTTGCCCAGAGCGAAGCCAGCGTGGGCGCCTATAACGCCCTGGTGGGATCCGCTCAGGTCAGCCTGAGTGATACGCGGATCGTGGCTCCGTTTGCCGGCAAGATTGATACGAGCACGCTGGCTGAAGGCGAATTCGTCACGGCCAATTCCACGGTCCTGACGACGCTGTCCAACAGCAATCCCATGCGTGTCCGTTTCTCCGTTCCTGAAAGCGACTATCTGGACCTGATGAAGGGCAGCGTCAACAACGGCGGCAACCTCCGCGACATTACCCTGACACTGGCCAATGGTTCCAAATATCCTTATACGGGCCGGATCGATCAGGTTGACCGCAGTGTCAGCGATTCGACGGGCACCCTGACCTTAAAGGCCATCTTTGACAATCCTGATGGCACCCTGCTGCCGGGCATGTTTGCGAATATCTCCCTCATTGGTGCCATTGAACCGGGTGCCGTGCTGGTTCCGCAGCGTGCCGTTACGGACCTGATGTACAAGCATTACGTTTACGTCGTCAACGACGACCATACGGTCAGCCTGAAGGAAGTTACCCTGGGCGCTCGCGTGGGTCGTCTGTGGCTGGTTAAGAGCGGCCTGACCGGCAACGAAACCGTCGTTGTCGAAGGTACGCAGAAGCTGAACAAAGACAGTAAGGTTGAACCGACGATGATCACAGAAGCCGACCTCGAGACCATGACCGAGTATAACGCAGGCACGACCGAAAAGAAGTAAGGGAGGGTCAGTGAGTGGCACAATTTTTTATTGAACACCCTGTATTTGCCTGTGTTATTTCCATCATCATTGCTCTCTTGGGAAGTATCTCCGCCGTCAGTCTGCCGGTTGCCCAATACCCGGAAATTTCCAACCCGCGTATTACGGTAGAAACCAACTACGTCGGCGCTAACGCCGAAGTTGTAGAGCAGACGGTTGCACAGGCAATTGAAAAAGAGGTCAACGGTGTCGATGACATGATCGATATGCGTTCTACCTCCGATAACAACGGCAACTATTCATTGAGTGTCAAATTCAAACTGGGCACGGACGACGATATGGACATGGTCAAGGTCCAGAACCGTGTGTCCCAGGCAAATGCTTCGCTGCCGACCGAAGTAACAACCTATGGCGTTACGACGAGTAAGCGTGCAGCTGAAACCATCATGTATTTTTCCTTGACCAGCCCGAATGGTACCTATGATAATGCCTTCATGAAGACGTATGGTGCCACCCAGTTCGTCGATGCGCTGAAACGTGTTGACGGTGTATCTGAAGTTGGCGAATATGGTTCCGATCTGGCCATCCGTGTCTGGGTCGATCCGGTACGTATGTCGCAGAACGGTGTCACCGCGACGGACGTGACCAACGCAATTTCGCAACAGAACATCCAGGCCGCCGTCGGTTCCGTCGGTTCCCGTCCTTCTGTGGCGGAACAGGAATTTACCTATTCTGCCCGCCTGCAGGGCCGCTTGAAGACGCCGGAAGAATTCGGCAATATCGTTGTTAAGAACAATAAGGGCAACCTGCTGCACCTGCGCGATGTGGCAACGGTCGAATATGGTAAGCGCTCCGATGTTATTACGGGCGCCCTGGACGGAATGCCTTCCATGTCCTACGCCATTCAGCTGAACTCCGATGCCAACGCGTTGCAATCCGTGGATCAAATCAAGAAAGTGCTGGCCGAAGCGGAAAAGAACTTCCCGCCGGACCTGAAACTGACCATTGTACAGGATAACACGGACTATGTACGTGAATCCCTGAAAGAAGTGCTGGTGACCTTCGTGGAAACCCTGGTCCTGGTCGTGCTCATTACCTGGATCTTCCTCCAGAGCTGGCGCGCGACGCTGATCCCGGTCCTGGCCATTCCGGTTTCCCTGTTGGGTACCTTTACTTCCTTCTATATCTTTGGCTTTACCATCAATACCCTGACCCTGTTCGCCCTGGTACTGGCAATCGGTATCGTCGTCGATGATGCCATCGTCGTTATCGAAGCCGTAGAAGCGAACGTCGATGACCTCGGCATGAGCCCGAAGGAAGCAACGTTTGCCGCCATGCGGTCCGTATCCGGCGCTATTGTGGCAACGGCCTTCGTATTGCTCGCCGTTTTCCTGCCCGTATCCTTCATGGGCGGCGCTACGGGTGTGTTGTACAAACAGTTCGCCCTGACCATCGTAGTGGCCCTGTCGCTGTCGGCAGTCGTCGCCATGTCCCTGTCACCGGCGGTCAGCTCCCTGGTTGTGCGACCGAGAAAGGAAATGAAGAATTCCAAGCCCATCCAGAAGCTCTTCGATGTCTTCAACTACTGGCTCGAAAGGGCAACGGTGGCCTATGTCAACCTTTGTAAGAAGCTGCTTCGCCATTACAAAATTGGCTGGCTGATGATCATTGGCGTGTTCGCCCTGATTGGCCTGTTCTTCAAGCTGATTCCGACGGCCTATGTGCCGGATGAAGACCAGTCCTTCCTGCTTGCTTCCTTCCAGCTGCCGGCCGCGGCTTCCACGAACCGTGCCATCACGTTCTCCAATGAGTTCCGTGACAAGATCAAGGATATCCCGGGTATCCGCTACGTCATGTCCGTTACTGGTATCGACGTCCTGTCCGAAGCCCGTCAGCCGAACGCCGGGCTGATGCCTGTCAAGCTGGAAGATATCAATGAGCGGATCAAGCATGACGGCCAGGGGGTCCAGGAAATCATCAACAAGATCCAGCAAATCAGTGCGGATCTGCCCGGTGCGGATGTCCGCGCCTTCAATATGGCAGTACTGCCCGGTATGTCCAACACCGGTAACCTGAGCCTGTACATCATGGACATGACCGGTAAGGAAACGGAAACGATGAACCAGGATGTGAAGAAGGTCCTGGCCGGCATCAATAAGCGTCCGGAAGTAGCCATGGCCTATACGACGTTCTCCAATGATACGCCTGCTATCCAGTTCGAACTGGACCGTGATAAGGCCGAATCCCTGAACGTGCCGGTTTCCAATGTAACGACGGCCCTGCAGGTCAACCTCGGTGGCTACGAAGTCAACGATTTCAACCTGCTGGGACGTACCTGGAAAGTCGTTGTCCAGGCGGACCCCAAATATCGTAATGATACAACCAAACTGACCAATATGTACGTCCCCAGTAAGGACGGCAACCTGATTCCGCTGAGCGCCCTTGTGACGTCCAAGCAGATCATTGCACCGCCGGTCATTACCCGTTACAATAACGCCCGCGGTGCCAAGATTGCCGGTGCCCCGGCTTCCGGTTACTCCACTGGCCAGGCCATGACGGCGATTGAAGAAGTGCTGCAGGAAACCCTGCCTTCCGGTTATACCTATGAATGGGTTGACCAGAGCCGCGATGAAAAAGACGCCGGTTCTTCTTCCTACATTATCTTTGCTGTATCCCTGATCTTCGTGTACCTGTGCCTGTCCGCCCTGTACGAATCCTGGACGCTGCCCCTTGGCATTATCCTCGGGGTACCGACCGCCGTTATGGGCTGCGTCGGCTTCCAGTACCTGAGAGGACTTTCCGCTGATATCTACATGCAGATCGGTATGATCGTGCTGATCGGCCT
>CADBQR010000146.1 GCA_902796945.1 uncultured Acidaminococcus sp. | reverse complement strand
CTTCATGTGGTACGCCGCTCAGGGTGTCAGCGCCCTGAAACGGATCGGTTCCCTGGCAGGGTCCTTCATGTTCGTCATGTCCATCCTGTACGTCCTGCTGGTCCTGGCAGCACCCCATATCACGGAAGCACAGACCTTCTCCTATGCATTCAATTGGGATACGTTCATGCCGAACTTCAATTTTGAATACATGACCACGCTGAGTATCCTGGTATTTGCGGTCGGCGGCTGCGAACGCATTGCCCCCTATGTCACGAACCTGAAGAACCCGGACAAGGAATTCCCCAGATCCATGATCGTCATGACGGCCATGGTTGCCGTGACGGCTGTACTCGGGACCTTTGCCATGGGACTGATGTTTGACCCGAACCATATTCCAAAAGACCTGATGATGAACGGTGCCTATTACTGCTTTGCCAAACTGGGAGCCTATTATGGCGTCGGTAAGGCCTTCGTCATTCTCTACGCCATCTGCAACCTGCTCGGACAGGCTGCCACGCTGGCCATTTCCATTGACGCACCAATCAAGTTCCTCCTGAGCGATGTCGATCCGAAATTCGTTCCCCAATCCTTTACCAGGATCAATGAAAAGGGCATTCCTGTAAACGGCTATAAGCTGACGGGCATCCTGGTCAGCATTCTGATCATCGTGCCGGCCCTCGGGATTGGCGATATGACCACCCTGTACATCTGGCTGCTCCGTCTGAACGCAATCTGCATGCCCCTGTCCTACCTGTGGGTATTCTTCGCTTACATGGCGCTGAAACGCAGCACCCGGAACTACACGTCTTCCTACTACCTGACCCGGAGCAAATCCCTCGGCTTCCTCATCGGCTTCTGGTGCTTTGCCATCACGACCTTCGCTTCCATCATGGGCATGGTTCCCTATGGAGTGGAAATGTATTCCGGAACCTGGTGGTTCCAGATGATCATGAACGTGACCACCCCGGTCATTCTCCTTGGCATCGGCCTGATCTTCCCGGTGCTGGCAAGAAGGGAACGGGCAAAACTGGCAGCTGGCGAAACCGCCATCTGATTGAAAACACAATAAAAAGATGGACCGCCCACCCCCGGCGGCCCGTCTTTTTTATTGCCCCGATTTTCCCAAGGGCCCGTATTTCGGGGGCTGCTGCGAACTTCCTTCCGCAAGGCGGCTGCCGGGATATGACAAAAGCCGCCGGCACTCCGCGGGCAGTCCCTTGGACAAGGTGAAACGGAAAGGATCCCTGGCAGGATGCAAAAAAGAGGACCGCGAAGAAATGACCTGCATTTCTTCACGGTCCTCTTGCCTGACAGGAGATTTATCAGAATGGACCTACCTTGGCCGCAGTCGCATACAGCATGACGACAATAGCCACGATCCACCAGAGTCCTAACATGGGGACAGCAAACTTCCACCATCTCTTAAGCGGAATACCGGCCACACTGAGAACGGTCATGGTCGTACCGCTGGCAGGGGTTACGCAGTTGGTAAAGGCATCGCCCATCTGGAAGGCAAGCACAGCACCCTGACGTGTCAAACCGATGAGATCGGCAAGGGGTGCCATGATCGGCATGGTAATCGCAGCCTGGCCGGAACCGGACGGAACCACCAGGTTGAAGATGTCCTGGACAATGAACATCCCTACCCCCAGCAGGGATTGGGGAACCGTATTGAGTACGGAAGCCAGGTAATAGATAATCGTATCAAGGACCTTGCCATTATCCAGCAGCAGCGTGACACCTTTGCACATGCTGACCATCATGCAGGGCAGGGCCATGTTCTTGACGCCGCCGATAAAGGCGCGGGCTACATCATTTGGGTTCATACGGGCCACAATCCCGGTGTAGACAGTCATCATCAGGAAGAGCGCCGCGATTTCATTCATATAGAAGTCAAATTTCAACACACCCACGAGAATGCCCACAACGGTCAGGCCAAAGCCGAAGAGGACCGCCTTATGGGTCTTGTTCAGGACCAGCAGGACGTTGGTATCCGACGAAATGTTGAGCTGTTCCTTGTAGACCTTATCGTAATCGTACATGAAGCTCTTTTCCGGATGCTTCTGGACCCGTTTCGCATACATATACAGGAAAGAAGTCGTTACCACAATGAGGACCGCCAGCATGGCGAGACGGATTTCAATGCCCGAGAACATGGGCAGGCCGGCAATGCTCTGGGCCACGCCCACCGTGAAGGGGTTCGTGACGCCGGCACCATAACCGGCACCTACGGCACAAAGGAACATGCCTACCGCCGTGATCGAGTCAAAGCCAAGGGCATAGCAGGCGGAAAGCATCAGGGAAACAAAGGCGATGTATTCTTCACTGCAGCCGGCCGTTGCACTGAGGCAGATGAAGATTGGTTCCAGGATCAGGATCATTTTGGCTTCCTGGCCCTTCATTTTTCTGACCATATGGCTCAGGAAAGCGCTGATGACGCCCGTTTCGGCCATGACATTCAAGGTACCGCCGATAATCATCAGGAAGCCGACGATGCTGGCAGCCCCCTTGACGCCTTTAGGAATGGCCATAAAGAAATCCATCCATTTCGTCGGCTTCTGGGCAATGAAGTGGAAGGAATTCGGATCAACAACCATGCGGCCGCTGGCGGCATCCTTGATACGGGCAAATTCTCCTGCCGGAATGAGGTACGTGGCAATGGCGCTTAATACTAAAATAACGGCAATGATCATGATTGGGCTGGGAACCGATACGGTCTTGTTGACGGGTTTCTCCATATTTTGGCTTTCCGTCGGTGTCTTGGTGTCAGTCATTTCTTTTCCCCTTTCGCTTACAGTTGGTTCAATTTCAGGATGGTACTTGTCAGCATAGCCGTCCGGCTAAGCAGTGTATCAACATAGGCAAATTCATGAAGGGTATGCTCCTGCTCCCCTTCCGGTCCCAGCGAATCAAGAATGGGAATACCGGCCTGGGCAAGGAAGGAGGCATCGGAACAGCCGCCCGGATGGAACGGGCCAAAAGGCGCAATGCCAAATTCTTCCGCCGAAGCATTGTACAGATCCAGCAGTTTCAGGTTGCCGCCGGTCTTTTCAAAGACGGGCATTTCCGCTGGAAAAACGACTTCCGCTGTGGTACCGGGAACATCGGTCTTCCTGCAGATCTCGCTGATCTTTTCTTTCAGCATGACCAGATCGGCATTGCGGTCCACCCGGCAATCGGCTTCGATGCGGCATTGGTCGGGAATGGAATTGGAGGCCGTTCCGGCCGAAATGACATCCGTGCTGACAATGATTCCCTGATCCAGATCCGTAAGGGCCCTCATCTTCAGGACAATGCCGCACATTGCTTCCAGGGCGTTGGCCGACTCGCGATAGGCATTGCCGACGTGACCGGCCTTGCCGTGCGTGGTCACCCAGACATCCATGCAGCCTTTGCGGGCAACGGTAAGGACATGATTCGTCCGGCCGGTTTCCATATTAAAGGCGCAGAGGCATTCCCGGGCTTCTTCCGCAAGCATTTCGGGAACCCGGGAACCCACATGGGTCGTTTCTTCATCGCCAACAAGGACGAATTTAATGGGGTGTTCCCGATATCCCAGTTTTTCCAGTACCTTGACGACATAGAGCATCATGACGACGCCGCCCTTCATGTCACAGGTACCGGGCCCGTATACTTTGCCATCCTCCTCACGGAAGGGGTTTTCCGGATAGGATCCGTTCGGAAAAACCGTATCCAAATGCCCGGTCAGCAGGATCGGTTTCCCCGGGCGGTCCTTCCCCAGATAGGCCTGCAGCATGGGAATGGGACAGCCCGTGGGGAGCAGCTGCCATTCAAAGCCTTCCCTTTCAAGGCGAAGGCCCACCCGCTTTAATAAATCGGCCATCCGTTCCGCTTCCTTGCTGCCAGCCTGATAGTTGACCAGCTCCTTCCAAAACGCCATCATTTCATCTTTGTACTGGGCTACATACTGTTTGATTTTCTCGTTCTGTTCTTCCATAAAGTGCTCCTTTTTCCCGAAAATGGGTTCTCTCCGTTTTCTGTCCGCTGGATAAAAGCGGGCGGATTCCCCTTGCCAGGACACCCATTTTCTTTTTGGCAAGAATGTATATGTATACATTTTATACGAATAATGGGCGGGACGCAATATAAAATTAAGAATTGGATTGTATACAGAATTGTTCTTCAGAGATTTTCATCGGTTGGAAAAACGATGAAAGTGAAAAAATATACAAAAAAATGATCTCCCCGTTTTCCGCTTCCCACCCTCATCCGGACTGGATCCAGGCAAATAAAAAAGACTGCTGCACATCATCGTACAACAGTCTTTGTCATGTCAGTTGGTGGGCCCACTAGGATTCGAACCTAGGACCAACCGGTTATGAGCCGGGGGCTCTACCGCTGAGCTATAGGCCCAACTTAGCCATTATATAACGGGATCAAAAGCTCTGTCAATGCCGCGGGCCCTGCCCTGAGCCAGGACGCCCGCCCAGAACGGATCCCGCCCGGTCATTCCAGGAATTCCTTCAGCGGTTTGCTCCGTTTCGGGCTTCTCAGTTTCCGCAGGGCTTTCGCTTCAATCTGACGGATCCGTTCACGGGTTACGCCGAAATACTGTCCGACTTCTTCCAGCGTACGAGGTTTTCCGTCAAGGAGTCCAAAGCGCAGTTCCAGCACGCGCCGTTCCCGGGGGCTCAGATGTTCCTGCAGCACCTTGCCCAGCTGCTCCTGCAGCAGGGTATAGGAAGCGGCCTCGGAAGGAGACGGAGCCTCCTGGTCTTCAATGAAGTCACCCAAATGGGAATCTTCCTCTTCCCCGATTGGCGTTTCCAGCGAAACCGGTTCCTGGGCAATCTTTTGGATTTCCCTGACGCGATCCACGGGAACGTCCATTTCCCGGGCAATCTCTTCCGGTGTCGGTTCCCGGCCCAGTTCCTGCAGCAGCTGACGGGACACACGGACCAGTTTATTGATGGTTTCCACCATATGGACAGGAATCCGGATCGTCCGGGCCTGATCGGCAATGGCTCTTGTAATGGCCTGGCGAATCCACCAGGTAGCATAGGTACTGAACTTGAAGCCCTTGTTATAATCGAATTTTTCGACGGCCTTGATCAATCCCAGGTTGCCTTCCTGGATCAGGTCAAGGAAGAGCATGCCGCGGCCGACATACCGTTTGGCAATGGAAACGACCAGGCGCAGGTTGGCTTCAGACAGGGATTTCTTCGCTTTGTCGCCACAGCGTACACAGCGGGACAATACACGTTGGAAGCGTTTTTTGTCTTCCTCGACGCGGGCCGTTACCTTTTCATCAGCCTTCCCGGTTTCCAGCTTATTATCGATGAGTTCAAACAGGTCATAAAGTTCGGGCAGGCTGGACAGGGCATCCTCTTCCCCGCTGGAAGGCGCCGTTCCCTTGGGAGAACGGGTCAGGCGGTACCCCGCTTCCAGGAGCAGGCGGGCCAGGCGCTTCCGCTCGTCCTGGGTAAAAGCCGGGCTACAGACTTCCAGCTCGTTTTCGTCCATCGCCTTGTTTTCCCTGGCTTCATCAAGGATCCGATGGTACACGACGGAAATGGTCCGATCGTCACACCAGGCTTCCTCTTTCTTCAGCAGTTCCTCTGCCTGATCGAGCAGTTTGGCCATACTCAGGCGTTTGTTGACCGGCTCCCGATCGACTTCCGGAGATTGCCCGTCAAGAATCTGTTTGGCCTGGTTGCCCTTATCGGTCCGCTTTGCCAACTTGATTTCGTCATCACCGACCAGCAGGGGCACCCGGCCGATTTCCTTGAGGTACATGCGGACAGGATCGTCGACGATGACCCCTTCCGGCACGGAAAGATTAGACAGCTCCGCTTCCTCGATTTTCAGTTCATCCTCATCGATAGTATCCGGTTCCTCTTCTTCCGTATTATCGTTGACTACTTCAATATTCTTTTCCGCCAGCTTGGAATAGATTTCATCCATTTCATCGACGGAAATGGTATCGGAATTCTGCATCCGATCCTGAATTTCCTTATAAGTGAGAACGCCGGAATTCTTTTTGGCCAGGACTTCAAACTCTGCAATCCATTCTGCCAGGGTCTTTGGTTTTTCCTTCTTCGTTCCCTTGCCTTTGGCAGCTGCCTTTCCTTTGGATTTAGACGCCT
>CADBQR010000145.1 GCA_902796945.1 uncultured Acidaminococcus sp. | reverse complement strand
GGAGCTGGTAATCCTTCAAATACGTTCCTGCCGCCGGATTGGATTTTCCTGCCTGCTCCGCAGTCCCGGCCGCTTTAGGCGGCGGTACAGCCGCCCCGGATGCCTCGGCTGCCCAGGCGGAAACAGAAAAGGAAAGAAGACTTACCAAAACCAAGGAAACTATTTTTTTATTCATGGAAATTCCCTCTTTCATATGATCATTTATTCTTATTTTAACACAGGAGCTGTCAATATGGCGTACTTTCCTGCAAAGGAAAGGTCCGCAGGAAGCATGGAACAGGTTCCATTCACCGAAGACCAGCCGGCAAGATGCCAGGCCATAGATAGATGCAGAAGCCCGTCGTTGATAAAAGAGCGAAACTGTTCTACCCCCCGGAAAACCGCCCCTTAATAGAAAAGCTGTTTCCCGCCGCCCTTATTGCCCCGCCGGGGAATGAAACAGGGACCGTCTCCGGGAAAATTCCTTAATCGTAGTATCCCGGAGCAATTCCTGGATCCTGCGAATATAAAGGGGCACCGACGCATTGCGATTATTGACAATATCAAAGCGCAGGGTTTCGTGCATTCCCTGCGGGGAAAGGATACGCAGCGGTTCCCGGTCCGGATAGAGGCGGTTATATTCCTGGGGCATGCCCAGCAGACTCTCAGCCAGGTACATTCCCATAAGGCCGGTTGCAGAAAGACGGACCTGTGCATCGGAATCACTGACGCGGACGCGGGTATCCTGAATCAGATGATGGGCCTGGCAGTAGCGGGCTACCGCGGTTACCAGGGTACTGGCCTCGGCATTTTCAACGATGGGCAGGGCCCTGTATTCTGCCATATCAATGACACCGGTACGAAGGGTCCTTGGATAGGCACCTTGTTTTTGTGCATACCGCTGCAGGAAGGAATCCGTGGCAAGAAAGAAAATGGATTCTTCAACTACGGGCGTAAAAACCAGGTCCCGGTGAGGGGGACAATTCACACCGACCAGGAAATCAATTTTTCCATCAAGAAGTTTTTTTGCCTGGTTCCGTACATCATCGATTTCCACTGAAATGGTTACCTTGGGAAATTCCTGATGATAACGATCATAAAGGGCCGGCAGCAGCAATTGAACGCGGCCAGCATTCATCCCGATGGTCACATGCCCCTGGACCCCTTCCCGAACGCCGGAAATATCTTTTTCGGCTGAGGTCTCAATAATCTGGATTTTCCGCAGGCTTCGATAAAGGATCTTGCCAGCCGGCGTCAACGCCAGATGAGG
Organism: uncultured Acidaminococcus sp.; assembly: GCA_902796945.1. Lineage (GTDB taxonomy): Bacteria > Bacillota > Negativicutes > Acidaminococcales > Acidaminococcaceae > Acidaminococcus. The sequence goes on along the minus strand of CADBQR010000145.1, from coordinate 23,017 downwards.
GGTGCGAATGAACAATTTTGTCCCAAACCGCTTTTCAAGGTTCTTGATATGAGCACTCAGGCACTGCTGTGTAACAAAAGCTTTCCCTGCTGCCTTTGTAAAGTTCAGTTCTTCTGCTGCCAGAAGAAACATCCTGGCATCCGTATTCATCAGCCTTGTCCCCCTTTCTTACATGGCAGATTGTACGATTTGAATTATATCACAAATTTTTATTTGTTGTACTCTATATATTTTATTGATATTTATTGTGATACAACTGCTCGAATGATATGGTATGCACATGAAGGAAGTCCCCCCTTCCTTCGCCATCCATGCAATCAGTATACAAGGGGATGGGGTGCCTCTGCCCCTTACAAATTTTTCCTTGTATCCTGCATGAGCGTTTTCATTCAATCCTATTCAATTGTCCCTGAAACAGATTGGGCGTTCCTGTCTAACGGCGTAGGCAGGAACGCCCAATCTGTTTTAGTACGGACTTATTCGCTGGACTTCTTTCCATGGCGGCCGAATCACGCCTGCAGGAAAATGATCAGGCATGGAATCGATAGCCGGCCCCCCATACGGTCTCAATGAACCGCGGGTGGGAAGAATCCTGTTCAATTTTTTCACGGATCCGATTGACATGAACCGAAACGGTGGAAGTATCGCCGAGCGCATCAGCGCCCCAGACCCGTTCAAAAAGGGTATCCTTGCTGAAAACGATGCCCGGATTCCTGGCCAGGAACGTAAGCAGTTCAAATTCCTTATTGGGCAGCAGGATTTCCTTCTCCCCCAAAAAGACCTGATGGGAAGAGGTATCGATGACAAGATCCCCGAAACGAAGCACTTCATGGCGTTTCTTTTCACGGCTGGTCAGCTGTTCATAGCGTGCCAGATGTCCCTTGACCCGTGCAACCAGTTCATTCGGACTGAAAGGTTTTACAATGTAGTCATCGGCCCCCAGTCCCAGGCCCCGGATCTTATCCACATCTTCCTGCCTGGCTGAAACAATTAAAATAGGGATGTCCTTCTGCGTACGGATTTCCCGGCAAAGCTGGAATCCATCCACCCCGGGCAGCATAATATCCAGCAAAATCAGGTCCACATCCTGTTCCAGCGCCTTTTTCTTGCCCTCTGGTCCTGTAAAGGCCATCTGTACCGCAAAGCCATTCGCTTCCAGATAATCCCGTTCCAGTTCGGCAATCCCCTTATCATCCTCTACAATCAGAACGTTTTTCATGGGTTCTCCTTTTTTAGAATCGGGAATTCCATGGTGATCTTCAGTCCGTGGGGTGATACGTTCTCAGCCCATATGATACCATGCATTCCCTTGACCAGTTCTTTGACCACTGCCAGCCCCAGGCCGCTTCCCTTGGCGGTATTGGATCTGGCTTTATCCGTCCGGAAGAAGCTCTCAAATAAATGTTCCAGATCCTTCTCAGGGACCCCTGGACCATCGTCACTGAAGGACAACCGCACCCGTTGGGAACTTGCCTGGGACAGGACGATGGACATGCGCCCGATTGCCTTATTCTTATATTTGATGCTGTTGCTCAGGATATTATTGACAATCCGGGAAAATTGCAGCCTGTCCAGTTCCACCATGATTCCACTTACCTCTGTCGTAAAGGTAATGATAAGGCCGCTTTCCCGATAGTGTTCCCTTTGTTCTTCATCATAATCGGTCAAATACGCGCCCAAGTCAACGGGCTCCATATGATATTCCATCTGGCCCAGATCCAGTTTGGAAAAAAGGAATAACGTCTGAACCAGTTTTCCCATATGCTCTGCCGTATCAATGATCATATGGATATAATGGGCCTTTTTCTCCCGGGTGGCAGCAATTCCATCCTGCAATCCATAAGCGTATCCTTCAATCTTGGTCAGTGGCGTTGAAAGGTCGTGGGAGATTCCGGCAATCAGTTCTTTCCGGCTCTGATCATATTTTTCCCTGGTTTCCCGCGCCATCTTAAGCTGCCGCCGGGTCAATTCAAAGGCCATCATGGTCGTTCCGATCTCGTCCTCCCCTTCTACCGGCACCGGCGTATCCAGATCACCCTGGGCAATGCGGCTGGCTGTCAGCTGCAATTCCTCCAGGGGCTGAATAATCTGCCGTCCCAGCCAGCGGGACAGCTTCCAGCCAATGAAGATGATCAGCAGTGTAACGACACCACACAGGATATAGAAGGCTTTTTTGAACAGATCCTTGGAACTGATATCAATATAGGTTCCATCCACAATCAGGGGAGCCGGGCCAATCACACCCAGGCGCAGGCCACTTTCATCGGAAATATAATGGAATGCCAGTCCCTGTTCGCCCCACACCACGGAACCTCGGCCCGGAGGGGCCAATTCCAGGGCCTTATTGAAAGTATCATGGCCATTGGTTCCATCGGTTTGATAGAAAATGCTGTCATCCTGGTTTAAGATTACAACGGTATAGCCCAGATCTTCCAGATGGTCCGACGATTCCATAAGATGATGCCGGTTATGCTTATAGGCATCTGCCCGCACCCGGAACCGGGTCAATTCAAACTGGGTCGACAGGGTCGGCCCACTTTCCGGCCAGATAAAGGACAATATGGAAGCCCGATTGATATTTCCGAAACGCAGGCTCAAAAATATTGTAATGCTCATGGTAGCCATGAACAGGACCGGAATGATGATCATGATGAAATTGGATAGAAGCAGCCGCTTCCTGATGGACAAATCACGAAACTGCATAACAGCCCTCCCACACTCCCATCGTGCCCTTTCTAAAATCGACAGTTTCCTGCCTTTTGACAGGAGTCCTGGATAAAAAGAAGGGTTGACTGCATGGACGGATCCATGCAGCCTTCCGTTTATTTTTTCTATTATACTACAGATTCCTTTTCTTAAAGCATATAAACCAATTGAAACCTGGGACGGCTCCATACAGCATTCAGATGGATTCCATCAGGGACACAGCCCCCTGATAAAAGAAGGAAAACCCTACTTTCCCGCTTCCTGCTCCGCCCGTTCCATGACCAGCCAGCGCCCGTCATCATGGAGACATTGCCAGGTGCCTCCGACTTCCCTTTGGAAATCCTGCAGGCTACCGGCATTGACAACGGCAAGAACCTGTCCTGGTGTGTCAGGCACGGCCTCAATGGCCATAAAAGGCATCATGTTCTTGGCATTCCAGCTCAGGTTGCCTGGAAGGATTGCCGGTATATCCTTTGCTTTTTTCAGCCGCTTGGCCGCATGACCAGAATAGTAGGCCAGGGAAACCGGATATCTTCCGCCATAGGCAACAAGCGTTGTATGGCTCCCCATGGATTTTTTTACAAACTGCGCGGCATCATAGGCAGACGCCTTCCGCATCTGCGGGATGGCAACGGTATAGGTCAGGACGAAATAAACCACCAGAAAGACCCCGCTCATGCCCCTTACCAAACGCATATGGTTTTCCAGATAGGAGGCAAAGCCAAAAGCCAGGGGAACCATATAAGGAAAAGTATACGTCATATATTTCGTCTGGACACATTGAAAAAAGAAAAACGTCACAAATGCCCAGGAGAAAAAAAATGCCGTCCGGATATCTGTCTGAGGAAGACGATGCTGTGAAACAATCTCTTTTAAAATTCCCTTGAACCAGCAGAGCCCCTCCCGCGGCTTTCCAGTCAAGGGCAGCGTAAACGACCAGGGAGCAAAGCCAAGCAAAAAAATCAGGATATAATAGTACCATACGTTCTGGCGGGGGTGTTCTGAAACAGTAGCCCGTAAAAGATTATGGACTCCAAAGAATTCCAGGATAAAATCCCCATCATGAAGCCGGACCATCGGCAGATACCAAATCGAGATCACAATTGAGTACAAAAGAAGTCCGGAAGCCAGTTTCATCCGCCCCAGAGCCCTCAGGTCGTGCCGCCAGGCAAGGAAAAAAAGGAAAATCATTCCCGGAAGTGCCAGTCCGATTGGACCTTTTACAAGCGTTGCCAGGGCAGCTGCCCCATAAGCGGCATAGGTCCATTTTATACTCCCTTCCGTATAAGAAAGGTAAAGCGCCATCAGCGTAAAAGACATGAACACAAAGAGCGTCATATCCGTGATGATTGCTTTCCCAATATAAAAATATTCAATACTGGTCAGCAGGATCAGGGAGGATACCAGGGCCCGCTTTGCCGTGGAAATCCGTGCAATAAACCAGTAATTCAACATGACCCCAATTACGGAAAAAAGGGCTGACGGAAAACGGGCTGTAAAATCATTGATTCCAAAAATCCGATAGGAACCAATCAGTTCCCAATAAAACATAATCGGTTTATCGTACCAATAATGGTCAAAAATGCGGGGTGAAAACAGATCCCCGGACCGGATCATCTCAATCGCTGTCTCCGTATAATTGGATTCCACAGGATCGGAAACCATCAGATACGAGTTACCGATAAAGGCCAAAAATAAAGCCGCCAGAAAAACCAGCCATGGATAATGACGCTCCTGCAATCGAAAACTCATGGTGGCCTCCTTTACCGATGCGGTATCTGACAACAGGCAAAATCAATCGTACGGGACAGGCCCTCCTCCAGCGATACGGCAGGGTGCCAGTCCAACAGGGTTTTAGCTTCCGTATTATCGAGGACAGAGCGTGCAATATCTCCTTCCCGGGGAGGCAACGTAACTTGTTTTGCATGGTACCCTGCAATCAATTCCATTTTGTACAATACATCCTGCAGGGATACTTCCACGCCGGTACTGATGTTATAAACCCTGTTGGCCTGCGTAGTTACCAGGGCGCTGGAAATGGCTTCTGCTATATCTCCGGCATAGATCCAATCCCTTGTCCTTTTTTCACGGCCCAAAAAAGTGACTGGCTCGTGGGTGGCAAGGCACTGGGCAAAGATCTGAATAACACCGCCCGGATTTCCCAGGGCAAGCCGTTCGCCATAGACGTTGGCAAAGCGGAGTATGACATAATCAAGGCCGCCGCGAGAAGCTATCATAGCAACATAAGCTTCGGCAGCTGCCTTGCTGAGACCATAGGGAGAAAGCGGCTGAAGCGGATGACTTTCCTTTAAAGGCATATCCGATTCCAGGGGATTCCCATAGACAGCCGCTGAGGAAGCAAAGACAAAACGACCTGCCCCGGCAGCTGCTGCACCTTTTAATACAGCAAGGGTTCCTTCAATATTGAGCCGGGCATCGGCAGCAGGATTCTCCTCAGAAACGTCAACTCGCACCTGTGCTGCTAAATGGATCACCGCATCAAAATGGTGCGCGGCCATAAAACGCTGGAATTCAACGGATAAGATATCCATCTGATAAAAATCAGCTTCCACTGGTAAGTAATCGGTGGAGCCATGGGACAAATCATCCACGATGGTCACGTGATGATGGTGTTTCAATAAGGAATGAACTGCATGATGGCCTATGAAACCGGCCCCGCCCGTAACCAAGATATCCAATCCAATCACATCCTTCTGCCAGCCTGAACCGCAGGCAAGCGGTCTTCCGAAAATGGAAAAAGAATCGATTTGCTGATTCCTGCCCATACTATGGATTTCAGTATAGGAAGGAGTTCTAAACAAAGTATGAACAAAGAAATAACGATGTCATAACTCTTATTTAAAGATTCAATAAGACCGTGGTCGCTTTGGCAGGACAATACAGAAAAATGATCCGGTTAAACAAAAAAACGGCCTGCATTACGGCCCAAAAGGACCCTGGCAGCCCATAGAAAAGCAGTACTATCCTGAAGATGACAGAAAAAATGACAATGTGTCCCGGCTTTTTAAGGTCAGGAGATTCCAGAGGCAGGTAAAAATAAAAACTGCTTCCAGGAAAACCGGCCTCTTCATTAGCCATGTTTTCCTGGAAGCAGTCTTTTTATTTATGTCGCGGTGGCGGTGGCGGCGGACGATGTCCCCTGGGGTGATGATGGGAATGGTGGAAATAGTACGGATAGGAATAGGGAGCTCCCCACCACCGGTCCCAATACATTTCTTCCATCATCAGACGGTTCAGTGTCATCTGGCGGACATAGAAAGCGTAAGCCATTTTCTGCAGTTCTTCCTTCGTCACGACAGCCACCTTTGCAGCACCTGAATCCTTCACGTTCCCAACCTCCGCTTCAATCAGGAGATTGGATTTGCCAAGTGCCACAGGCACCAATTGATTGTCGGCCTCCACACGTATTACGTTTTCATTCAGGCTTTTGACAGACAGTTTATAAGGCACGTGCCCCGGTGTCTGCAATCTGACAACACCTCGCTCCCCCATCTGAAGATACCGTGGATACACCAGGAGACGGCTCTTTTTCATCACCTTTTCAGCGGATCCGGCAATAAGGCCGGGTGCCTTTCCGTCAAGACGCCATACTGACTTGCCATCCTTGGAAACATAATAATCGCCAAGCTGTTCCTTCGTTTCCCGGTCAAAGGCGCGGACATGGCGAAAATAATGATCTGTCAGCTCCTTATCAATACGCAAATAATAAGGTCTCTTAATGGCATCAAGGCCGCTCACATCAGCGTTGAGCGAGGTCAGGCAAGCGGATACTTTACGATAGGTCCCACCCTTGACAAGGCAGAACTGACGGATCACTTTTTCATCGGCGCCTGCCAGTGGGTCCATTTTTCTTTCGGCCACGGAATTTTCAGTATTCGGAATATCCGAAGAAACAGGGTCCGCGGCCATGGCAGATGACATCATCATACAAAGCAGCAGGCCTGCCAGCACGATCTTATGAAACAAGGGCAGTTTCATCAAGGTTCCCTCCTTCCTGTCGCCTATAGGATACTCTTTTTTTCAGAAGGAAAAAAGGGCTTTTCCGGCAATCAGGTGACCCTGTCTGCTTGAAATGCAGGGGTTCCCATCCTGTTTTTCCCTGTCATGATGTAGTATCACCCTTTTATAAAGAATGCCCGTTCAAATGTTTCACGTGAAACATTTGAACGGGCAGAAAAAGATGAATTTCTTCGTGGATCCGGTAAAACCGTTTTTTACGGACAGTTCTCCTTTTTCCTTCTGCAGGAAAAGAGCGGACAGGGATCAGAAAGTAACCACGAGTTGGCTCCACAGGGTACGGGCATGCTAATCCCTTTGGTCCCCGCCTTTGCCTTTCAAATCATAGTAGTCAACCTCAGCGACCAACTTCCTGGCCAGTGTCAGGTTTGCACCAACTTTATATCCTTTGAAGCCGTATCCTGCAAAAGCATCCCAGGCGCCATCCATCGTATGGGAAATCGCCGTAGGAGCAGCCTGATCATAGTAGTTGGCAACCAGTCCCCAACTGCCCGGCTTATCTTCTTCCGCTCCGCCGTAGCTAAGCCCGAAGACGTAACCATCATCATCGCCATCCTTGTATTCATTCGCCAGGGCATCATCATCACCCTTCAGGTACATGGCGGCAATATTGAGTTTGCCGGCAGTATAGTCGGCACCCACGGTCCAGATTCTGTCATCGTCATCCATGCCATTCGTCTGTACATAATTGGCTTTCAGATAAGACGCAGCCATATTTAAATTGCCCAGGTACCGCCCAATTCTGCCTGGTAGAATTTATCGGCAACGGACGTATCTGTCTCATCATTCCAGCCATAATCACTTTCATTGGCCATCTTGCCATAGGCAGCGGTCAAATAAGCATCTCCGAATGGAACCGTCGCTCGGATGGCATCCACCTAATCATCATAGATGTACCCATTTGCCAGGAATTCATCATAACGGCCCGCCTTTAACCCGACAACACCGATATTGCCTTCCAGGAAAGCTCTCTGAAAATCCGTATCATCATCGCCGGATTCATTCTTTCACTGGAAGTACTGATGATTTTCCAGCATGGCCGTATAATGCCAATGATCATTGACCTCACCGGTAAACCAGATGCGTGTCCGTAGGTCAGATTCAGAATTACCGCCATCGTCTTTATCAAAAACGCCGCCATGATTATCGGCATAACTAAGCTGGACTTCACCAGTAACACGAACTCGATCGGCGTTCTTTTTCAGTTTTTCCACTCTAACTCCGAGACTATCCACTTCATCAGCAAACTCACCAACGAGCTTATCATCAGCACCAACGGCTCCTTTCTCCAGGGCCTTTGCTACGATTTGCGCCATTTCATAGCGCGTCATCGTGCGGCTGCCCTTATACGTTCCATCAGGGTACCCATCGACAATGCCTGCAGCAGCCAATTTTGCCACAGCTGCATAAGCCCAATGACCGGCCGGCACGTCGGAAAAAGGATTAGCAGCGAAGGCATACCACAGGCACCCAATGCCATGGCCATTGCGATCATCAGCTTTCTATTCATAAACAACCTCCCATTTTTTCGATGGCATGAATCCATTTTCCAGATTTCTTGTTCATACCAATTCCTGGTTTAGTTAGTTTAAGTTAACGTATTAAGTATATGATTTTTTGTCACATTTACAATACTTTATCGTTATTTTCCTGCTCCCCTTTCTTTTGATTCTAAAAAATTCGCATTTTCTTAATGGCCGTACTATAATCATTACATTATTTTATAAGGGGGTATCATCATGGTCGATGACGTTGCAATCCGTTTGGCTACGGTAAAGGATGCACCGGACCTTTTGGCGATCTATGCACCCTATGTAAAGGAAACCGCCATCACGTTTGAATATCAGGTCCCTTCCCTGGAGGATTTCCAGAATCGAATCCGTTCTACACTCCATCGGTTCCCTTATTTTGTTGCAGAAAAAAGAGGAGAAATTGTCGGATATGCCTATCTTGGCTATTTTAATATCCGGGAGGCCTATGACCATTCTGCCGAAACCAGCATTTATGTAGCAAAGGAACAGCGTCACAGTGGGATTGGCGGCCGGCTCTATGAAGCCATCGAAAAAGCTGCCAGGGCAATGCATATCTATAACCTGAACGCCTGCATCGGTTACCCCATGAATGACAGGGAAGAGGATCCCTATTTGAGCCGAAACAGCCCGGAGTTCCATGCCCATTTGGGTTATAAACTGGTCGGGCGTTTCCATAAATGCGGTTATAAATTCGGCCGTTGGTACGATATGATCTGGATGGAAAAAATGCTGGGGGAGCATCTCGTTCCCGCTGACTTCATCCCTTACCCCAAAATCAAATAAGCGATGCTTTCCTTCTGGCCATTCCATTCAATCGTCCGCTTGACACAAATCAAAAAAGTTGGAGAAAATTCATTTTATCGTCCGTTTTCTCAAATACGCCGATATTTCCTTTTAGAGCCGTTTTAAATCCCAGTCTGGGTCCAAGTATAAAGAAGCCTCAAAAATCCCTTTACAATCGATTTTTGAGGCTTCTTTTGGATGGGATGTTAAAAATCACCAAATAAAAAAAGCACCGGAATTTCTTCCAGTGCCCATTGCCAATTGGTGGGGTTATGCGGGTTCGAACCGTAGACCTCATCGATGTGAGCGATGCGCTCTAACCAACTGAGCTATAACCCCGAGATACTCCCTTATTATACTCCCCGAAAGGAGAAATGACAAGCCTGTCAAAGAAGGAAATATGCCATCAGCCCGGCCACGAACAGACCGGGAAGCATATTGCCTATCCGAATGGTCATCAGCTTTGTCATATTGATGCCTATTCCAAATATCATAAGACCGCCAGTTACAGAAATTTCCCGGACGACCGCATCTGTTACATAGGGACCAATCAATCCAGCCAATAAGGTCAGCGCACCCTGATACAAAAGGACCGAAATCGAAGAAAACAAGACCCCGATTCCCATGTTCGCAGCGTAAATGATTCCGCTCAGTCCGTCCAGCATCGCCTTGGTATAAAGGATAGCAGGATCTCCCCGCAAGCCATCCTGGATTGAACCGACAATGGCCATGGCGCCGACACAATAGATAAGACTGGCATAGAGAAACCCATTGGCAAACCGCTCGCTGCCACCGCTCCCTTTTTTGGAAAACAGGGATCCCAGCCAAAGTCCAAAGCGGTTCAATTTATCTTCAATATTACAGGCTTCTCCAATCAGGGAACCAGTCACCAAACTGCTGATTGTCAGCAGGACATGCTGGGACTTCAGGGCCATCTGAAGTCCCAGCATCATCACACAAAGAGAAAGCCCATGAATGACGGTGACCTGGTATTTTTCCTTGATTCCGCGGCCGGCCATCATTCCGACGAGACTGCCTGCAACGATTGCCATTGCATTGACAAAGGTACCCATTCCAATCATCGTACTGCTCCCTTATACGGTAAAGGGGTTGGAGCGGCCATCTCTTTTTGAACCCTTCTCACGTTTCAACAATTCAAGGACCCGATCCAGATCATCATCACTGTAATACTCAATAACGATACGGCCGCCGTTTTCCTTTTTGTCCGGCTGGATCCTGACCTTTGTCCCCAGATACTGTGTCAGTTCTTCCTGAAAAGCCTTGACATAAACATTCTGGCTCTGCTTAATGGCCTTTTTGGCTTTCGCCCTTGCCTTCCTGTTGTTTCTGGCATCTTCCCGGTTTTTATCGAGCTGATCAAGGAGTTCCCGCTCCTTCATGCCGCTCTTTTCCCCGGCAACAAATTCTTCCACCATGCGGGCTGACCAGCCTTCTTCAGCAGCCCGTTGGGCCAGACGATCGATTTGTTCTGGATTATCCAGCCCCAGGAGAGGACGGACCTGTCCCATGGTGAGCTTCTTCTCAGCGACCAGATTGGCGGCCTTGCCAGGCAGGTTCAACAAGCGCAATAAATTGGCCAGGGCCGTGCGGCTCATGCCAAGCCTTTTGGCCGCGGTTTCCTGGGTCAGCTTCAGCGCATCCATCATTGCCTTGATTCCGCTGGCCTCTTCCAATGGATCCAGATCACTGCGCTGCATATTTTCAATAAGAGCCACTTCCATCATGGTCGGGTCATCATATTCACGGACCACGACTGGCACTTTGCTCAGGCCAGCTGCCCTGGCAGCTCTCCAGCGCCGCTCCCCGGCAACAATTTCATAGCCCTTTCCCTTCCTGCGGACAATCAGGGGCTGAATGACCCCGCTCTGGCGAATGGAGTCCGTGAGTTCCCTCAGGGCCTCCTCATCAAAGGTGTGACGCGGCTGATAAGGGTTCGGGGATAAATCCTTAATAGCCGCCTCCCCTACATTTTCTCCGTTTTGTTTTTCCTTAACGACACGTTTGACCGGTTCAAACATACTGTCCAAACCGCTCCGTCCCAAGCCTCTTTTACTTGGCACGACGTTTCACCTCCCGTGCCAATGCCCGATAGGCATCAGCTGCTTTTGATTTAGGGTCATAAACTGTAATCGGCTGCCCGTAACTGGGCGCTTCTCCAAGACGTACACTTCTGGGAATCATGGTTTTATACAAAAGATCCGGGAAGTGATCGTGGACAGCAGCCACTACATCATTGGACAAATTAGTCCTCGTGTCGGCCATGGTCATGACAATTCCCTCTACAAAAAGCGACGGATTGCTGGTTGTCCTTACACGATCGACGGTCTGGATCAGCTGCGTAACCCCTTCCAGGGCATAAAATTCGCATTGAATGGGAATCAGGACGGAATCAGCGGCAGTAAGGGCGTTGATTGTAAGAAGGCTCAGCGACGGAGGGCAATCAATGATAATATAATCATAATTGTCCCGTACTTTATCCAATTGTTTCTTCAGGCTCAAGGCACGATTCTTCTTCTCAATTAAATCGATTTCCGCCCCGGCCAGGTTCATTGTTGCCGGCGCCACCCACAAATTTTTCCAGGCCGTAGGAACAATGACCTTGTCCATACGAACGCCGTTGATCAGGACATCGTACATATCCTGTTCAAGATCATTCTTATTGATTCCCAAGCCGCTTGTAGCATTTCCCTGTGAATCAAGGTCTACAAGGAGGACTTTCACGCGGGAAGATGCGAGGCAGGCCGAAAGATTGATACTTGTTGTTGTCTTTCCCACACCGCCTTTTTGATTGGCGATGGCCATAACGTAAGACATGAAACTCCCTCTTTTCAAAACATAACTGACTGGCGTTTCAAAATAAAACTGCTCTCTTATTCTAACACAAAACAACAGTCGATTGGGGCAAAACATTGTAATTTTTAAAGAAAGGCAAGCGAGCCACATGGATGTTTCACGTGAAACATCCATGTGGCCCTCGTTAAAAGTCGTTTGTCAGGAATGAAATTCCATCCATTTTTATCAGCCGGACCGTCGTCCGTTTCAATGGTACGCGGAAAATACGAATCCCATCTTGACAGTGAATCATCAGGGCAGGAAAAATCCTTCAAACAAAACCCGTCATGAATGTTTCACGTGAAACATTCATAAAAGTGAATGGCTGTGCTTCCCATATGACCGCCTACAGGGAACTTTCCTTTTCCTTATTTGTCAGAATGATAGCACTGCCCCTTACCCGGGTGCCCTTGATTTTGTCATTTTCTACTTTGGTGTCTGCAAAGATAATACTGGGACGCCCCATTTTATATCCCTGGCGCACTTCAATCGAATTCCACCCCTCGTGGCAGGGAACCATGCGGTTCATGATTGCATAGGCTCCCAATGCAGAGGCCGCTATTCCCGTCGCCGGATCTTCGTTATACCCGGCACGATTGGGATACTGTCGGGCATAAAATAAAAAACCATTTTCTCCTGGTTCCGGCATGGAAAAAGGATATACTCCTGTCAAGTGATATCGGTCACACATTTCCCACAATCCATCGAAATCCGGGGTAAGCTGATCAAGGACCTGCCTGTTTTTCAAAGGAACGAGCAATTTATAGCGGGAAGTTGCCACGGCAGCAAGCGGGGCATCCCCAAGATTATCCGGGTTGGTTCCCAGAAGATTGCAGACCTCTTCCCGGTCAGGGACCCTATCAAGAACCTTGGGCAGAAATTGTTGAACAGCAACATCAATCTGTTCCCGATCACGGATCCATTCAATTTTCACGGGGCCCAGTTCTGTCTCATACCAGACAGGAGAAGAATGGATCTTGCCGGCTTTTATCAATGCAACAGTTGTGCCAATCGTACCATGCATGCACATTCCCATTTCATGCGATGGTGTAAAATACCGGACCTTCCAATCACAATCCGGCCGCTGGCTGGCTGAAACAAAGGTCGCTTCTGTCCCGTACTTTCGTGTCATCTCCTGCATTTCATCCGGTAATAGCCGATCCGCATCAATGGTCACTGGACAGGGATTGCCGCCTCCTTTCCCTGCCCTGAAAACAACGGTATGAATGATTTCCATTACGGGTACCTCCCTGCTGCCTGTTTCTTTACCTTTTTAATGGCAATACTCAGATGTCCTGCCTGTCAGGGTGCCTTTTCCACGAGCCCTGGAAAGTATTCTGGCAGATGTTTCACGTGAAACATTTAGGATTTCCTGTATCCATCCCCTGCTCTTCACCATTTCTTTCCTTATATATCTTCCACGGAAAATTTCAGGATATCCGGTCTTGTATAGTGCCCCTCCACATCAAATTCCATATGGCTCATAGGAACCGCATCCATATCAAGATCGGCCAGGACAATGCATTCCTTATTCCAGACGGGTTCAGTCAGATAGTGCCCGTAAGGATCGATGATACAGCTTCCACCCGAACAGGTCTCTTTTTTTAATCGATCAACAGCCTGCTGTTCCTGCAGGTCCCCTGGGTACATGGAACGCGTAAAATATTGATCCACGTTAAAGACATAACAATGTCCCTCGATTGCAATGTGTTTGATTGTATCCTGCCATTCCGGATTATCATTCGTGTTGGGGGCCAGATACAATGAAACCCCTTTCCGATACAGGGCCACCCTTGCCAACGGCATATAGTTTTCCCAGCAAATCAAACTTCCCATGGGTCCCCATGGCGTATCGACCGTTGGAAAATAAGTTGATGGATCATGGGAATCTGCCCAGATGAATCGTTCAGCCCCGGTGGGTTTGATTTTTCGATGCTTTACAGCCAATTGTCCATCCGGCGTAAAGATCAGGTTAGAACAATACAGGGAATAATCAGTCTGGTCCCGCTCCGTAATGCCCATGCTGACGTAGGCACCAGCCTTTTTTGCAGCTTCACCGATGCGTTCCGTTTCAGGCCCCGGTACAAGGACCGAGGCATCATAATACCGTTTCCAATCCTTACGGCCGGCTTCCGTTCGAGCACCAACGGTAAAGCCAAAGGTCATCCCATAGGGGTAGCAGGGGATAAAGGACTCTGGAAAGACAATCAGTTCCGCGCCCTGTTGGCCGGCTTCCTCAATCAGTTCCACCGCATGGCTGGTCGTTGCTTCCTTATCAAACAGGATAGGGGAGGCCTGCACAATTGCGGCTCTTAATTTTTTCTTCAGGTTTCTCATACGATTTTCCTCCGCCATTGGATTTTTACGATGCTGCCGGATTCCCCGGCCGGTCAGGAAATCCCTCCTCCGGTTCCGACCACACAGCACGGTTCTTACAGGGACCTTTCATTGACTGCCAGGCTTGCAGGTCCTGAATGATCCAAGGAATCCTTATGGCTTCAGTATACTATAGAAAAGCTTTTATGGACAAGAAGGAGTGGGGGAGAGGGAAACTAAATCCAGTGATGGGTTTTCCCTCTCTTCCATGGAATAGAAAAGGAACAACCCCGACAGGCACTGATTCCATATCAGGGTTGTTCCTTTTCTGTTATAGCAGCAAAAACATTTGATCCATCATGAATCCCATTCAATCAAGCGTTTCTCCAGGTCGCTCATTGAAATCAGATCGGACACATCAATGTCCAGCGCCTCAGCTACATCAACCAGTGTAGAAAGGGGAATGCTGTCATTATAGGTTCCCCTCTCGATCCTCGATATCGTATCGGGATGAAGATGTGCCAATTCTCCAAGTTTGGCCTGACTGAAGCCCTCAGAAGTAATTCCGCGCAGCATTCGATAATACCGCACTTTTGCTCCTATAAGCTTACATAATTTTTTCTTTTTCCCCATAACATTTTCCGAACCCTGCCGCCGTTCCTCCTCTTGAAAAATGAATACTTTCGTAAAATACCATACATAAAATTCGTTTTGTTAGACTAATTTTGTCGAAAAATCGTATTTATATACCGTATTTATGAGCAATGTTTATGCCATAACCGCCGGACTCCCGGCATCCGTACAGGAAGCACAATAAGCGAAGAAAGCGGGCACCAGGGGATCAATGTTTCCCCAGCGGGCGCTTGGCCGCAACACCCGGCCTTCTCGGATACTGTGGCCCGGTGGGACGGATCTTTTCCACCGTAATGATATACCGTTTATCCGTAAGTCCAGGCAGTGTCAAGTGGCGGATATTTGTTATTTTTCCGCCCAGAATGGAAATGGCCTGTCGGCCTTCCTCGGTCTCTTCCATACCCTTACTGCCCTTCATCGCATAAAATACCCCGCCAACCCGCACCAGTGGAAGGCAGTATTCGGCCAGGACGGGCATGGGCGCTACCGCACGGGCTACGACAACATCAAATTTTTCCCGCAGTGTCTTGTCCTGTCCCGCCTCTTCTGCCCTGGCGTGCGTACAGCGCACCTGGCCAAGCCCCAGTTCCTGGACAACCTTTTCCAGAAAATGCAGGCGTTTTGCCAGGGAATCAATCAGGGTCAGCCGCATCGTCGTATCATAAATTTTAAGCGGCAGCCCCGGAAAGCCGGCACCGGTTCCCACATCAGCAATGGTCCGGTTATGGAAACGGCGGGCATCATAAACAGTCAGCGAATCAACCATATGTTTGACAGCGACTTCGTCAGGATCGGTAATGGCCGTAAGATTCAGGCTTTTATTTGTTTCAAGGAGAAGGTCCTTATAGACCTCAAACCGGTGCATCTGCTCCTCCGTCAGGGGCATTCCGATGGCTTCCGCGCAGCACTGCAATTTCTCGAGATAACTCATGCTTCTTCTCCTTTACGCCTTCTCGTTTCCAGGTAAACCATAAGGACACTGATATCAGCAGGGGAAACACCGGAAATACGGCTGGCCTGCCCGATGGATACAGGGCGCTGTTTATCCAGCTTTTCCATCGCTTCGGAAGAAAGTTCGTGCATCTGCTTATAGTCAATATCATCGGGAAGCAGCCGGTTCTCCAGTTTCATGGCCCGCACCACTTCCTGTTTTTGCTTTTCAATATATCCCTTATACTTGACCTGGACATCCACTTCTTCGGCCTCAATGGGGGACAGGGGCATCAAACCAAAAGCCCTTTGCAGTTTTTCATAGGAAATTTCAGGACGGCGGAGCAGGTCGGCCATATTGATGGAAGATTTGAGCGGTACGGACCCCATGGCAACAATCCTGGTCTGGTTTTCTTCCGAAGGAGCCAGGTTGATACGGGACAGTTCCGTAAGCGCTCTTTCTATGGCATCCCGTTTTTTCGTAAACGCATCATATCGCGCATCCGTAACAAGTCCGACATCACGGCCCTTCTGGGTAAGACGCAGATCGGCATTATCCTGCCGCAGGAGCAGCCGGTATTCAGCACGGCTGGTCATCATCCGGTAGGGTTCTGCCGTCCCCTTGGTAACCAGATCATCAATGAGGACACCGATGTAGGCATCGCTGCGTCCAAGAATAAGCGGCTTTTTCCCCTGCAGTTTGCGAGCCGCATTGATTCCCGCAATCAGACCCTGGGCGGCCGCTTCTTCATAGCCACTCGTTCCATTGGACTGACCGGCACTGAAAAGCCCGCTGATCTGTTTATGTTCCAGGCTGGCTTTAAGCTGGAGCGGATCCAGGCAATCGTATTCGATTGCATAGCCGGCACGCATCATCTTGCAATGTTCCAGACCGGGGATGGTCTGCATAAAGGCAACCTGGATTTCTGCCGGCAGGGAGGAACTCATTCCCTGTACATAGACTTCATTGGTCTCAAGACCTTCCGGTTCCAGGAACAGTTGATGACGGCTCTTATCTGCAAAACGGACAATCTTGGATTCAATGCTCGGGCAGTAGCGAGGGCCGACCCCTTCAATGGTTCCGTTGAACATACAGCTGCGGTGAAGATTATCCCGAATGATCTTATGAGTCCGCGGGTTCGTGTAGGTCAGATAGCAGGGGACCTGGCGGCGCTGGGTGATAGGGCTGATGAATGAGAAATTTCTCACTACATCATCGCCATACTGTGGTTCTGTCTTGGAAAAATCAATGCTCCGGCGATCGACACGCGCCGGCGTACCGGTTTTGAACCGCATAAGCTGCAGCCCCGCTTCCTGCAGGGAACCAGTCAGGTTCATGGCTGACCGCTGTCCGTTCGGACCGGCCATATAGGCCACCTCACCATAAAGGATGCGCCCTCTCAGGTAGGTTCCCGTAGCCAGAATCACGCAATCCGCCTCAAAGACTTCCCCCGTTTCAGCTTCCACGCCCTGGACAGCTCCGTTTTTGATCAGTAGCTTGTCAATCATCAGCTGCTTCACATCCAGGTTTTCCTGATTTTCCACGGTCCTTTTCATGATGGTATGATAAAGCGGTTTATCTGCCTGGGCCCGCAAGGCCTGGACAGCATAGCCTTTCCCCGTATTCAGCATACGCATCTGAATGCAGGCCTCATCGGCCGCAATGCCCATCTGACCACCCAATGCGTCAATTTCCCGTACCAGATGCCCCTTGGCAGGCCCGCCAACAGAGGGATTGCAGGGCATGAGCGCGATATTATCCATGGATAGCGTAGCCAGTAAGGTCTTCTGTCCCAAGCGGGCAGCTGCCAGGGCAGCTTCACAACCGGCATGGCCGGCACCAATGACAACGACATCATAATGATCCACAACGATCATATTACTTAATTCCTCCCGGCTCTCGCCTTATTTTCCAACGCAGAACTGCGCAAAAATCTCATCAATGATTTCATCTGGCACGTCTTCACCGGTAATCTCACCCAGCTCATGCAGGACCTCTGTCAGGTCAATGGTCAGGCAGTCATAGGGCAGGTGATTTTCCGCATCGTTCCGTGCCCCGTCCAGATGATCCGCCGCGGAAGAAAGCAGTGTAATCTGTCTCGCGTTTTGGGTCATGGTCCCACTTTCAGCATCGGATCCTTCCCCACAGACAAAATGTTTCAGCCAGGTTCCGACCTGTTCCATTCCTTCCCCCGTCTTGACCGATAGGCGGAAGCAGTCCCCGCCACAAATCGCCCTTACTGTTTCCTCGTCGAGACAGGAGGGCAGATCCGATTTATTGATCAGGACCAGATGAGGACGGTTCTTTACCTGTTCCAGAAGACGACGGTCCTCAGCATCAAGGGGCTGGGAACCGTCAAGCACAACAAGGGCCAGTTCAGCATCTTCCAGGATAGCCCGGGATCTTTCAACACCGATCTGCTCAACATAATCCTTGGTGTCCCGCAAACCGGCCGTATCCGTCAACACGAGGGGAATCCCGTCAATCGTCATCTGTTCCTCAATGATATCCCGGGTCGTACCGGGAATACTGGACACAATGGCCCGGTCAGCCTGGAGCAGGCGATTCAGAAGGCTTGATTTCCCGACATTGGGGCGCCCTACAATCGCGGTCCTCAGGCCTTCCCGGAGAATACGGCCCGTCATTCCCTGGCGGAGCAGGGAGGCTACCGCTTCACTGCAACGGGCAATGGTCTGTGCCGTTTCGTCGTAGGTTACATCCTCAATATCCTCTTCCGGATAATCAATTACCGCTTCCAGATGCACAATCAGATCCTTCAGGGCTTTCCGGATGGCCTTCACCTTGGACGAAAGCGCACCTTTATGACCGCGATTGGCCGCAATCAGGGCTCTTTTACTCTTGGCCGTAATGACATCCATGACCGCTTCTGCTTCCGTCAGATCCAACCGACCGTTCAGAAAGGCCCGTTTTGTAAACTCCCCCGGTTCGGCAGGGCGGGCACCGGCTTCAAAGGTCAGGCGCAGGATTTCCTGCAGTGCCTCGCGGCCGCCATGGCACTGGATTTCCACCACATCTTCCCCGGTATAGGAGTGGGGACCTGGCATATAGACAGCCAGTACCTCGTCCACGTAATTGCCTTCTGCATCATGAATAAACCCATACTGCATATAACGGGCCCGGTCCCGGGAGAGGGGATTGCGGGCACTGAAAATCCGGTTTGCCATCGCAAGGGATTCGGGGCCGCTGATCCGTATGATCCCGACAGCTCCGACACCAAGAGCCGTTGCAATGGCACTGATTGTAGCATCCATAGTTCCTCCAAAAAAAGAGCTCCGAACAAGGTCCGGAGCTGCGTTGCATTACTATATTATTTCAAGTCGATGATAACCTTGCGATACGGTTCTTCCCCTTCACTATAGGTCACCACATCGGGGTCGTTCTGCAGGCTGACATGTACAATCTTCCGCTCATAGGGATTCATGGGCTCCAGCATGGCCTTTCTGCCGGACCGTTTCACCCGCTGGGCCAGGTTATGCGCCAGTTTTTCCAAGGTTTCCCGGCGGCGCTTCCGGTAATTTTCAGCATCCAGCACAACCCTATGCCATTGTTTATGATCCTTATTGGCAGCCAGATTCGTCAGATACTGAAGGGAATCCAGGGTTTGCCCATGCTTTCCGATAAGGACTCCCAGTCCATCTCCGTGAAGTTTCAGTTCAATTTCGCCTTCCCCGCGGTTGATGAATTTTTCAATGATCAGGTTCATACCCATGGCCTTGAACAGGTTTTCAAGGAAGGCTTTGGCCTGGTTGGCCACGGCTTGCCGTTCTGCTTCCTCATCGGCTTCGGAAACCGTTTTTTCCTGGGTATCCCCGGCGTTTTCAGCGGTTTCTTCCGGCGTCGTTTCCATCGTTCCCGCAGCGGATCCAACCGGCGTTTCTTCCGGGATTTCCGGAGCTTCTTCTTTGATGGTCACACGAACTCTGGCATCTCTTTTGATCAAACCAAAAAGCGCATCCTTGGAAGCTTCCAGGACTTCCACATCAACCTGGTCCCTGGTCACTCCTAATTCAGCAAGAGCTGCCTGCACGGCATCTTCCACCGTTTTTCCTGTTTTTTCCACGCTGCTGCTCATTTCCGAGCCTCCTTACGTAACGACGCGAACGCCTGAATTTATTTCTTGTTATCTGCCCGATTCATCAGGAACTGCTGACCAATCTGCATAATGTTCATGACAACCCAGTACAGGACCAGGCCAGCAGGGAACTTCAAGCTGATGTACCCGATAAAGATCGGCATAAAGTACAGCATGACCTTACCGGATGGATTATCGGAAGCCGGCATGCTCTGTTTGGACTGGATCAGGGTCGTCAAAGCGGACAGGATCGGCAGGATATAATAAGGATCCGGTTCGCCAATACTGTTCATCCACAGGAAACTGCTGGGCCCCTCATAGTTAAAATCGCGAATGCCATAGAAAATACCAATCATGATTGGCATCTGAATCAAAAGAGGCAGGCAGCCTGCCAGCGGATTGACGCCTTCTTTCTTATACAGCTTTCCCAGTTCCTCATTCAGTTTCATCTTATCATCACGATAGCGCATCTGAAGTTCTTTCATGCGCGGCTGAATGCGGCTCATGGCTTTGGTGGATTCAAGCTGTCTTTTGGTGAGCGGATAAAGAATGATCTTGATGAGAATGGTCATGATGATGATGGCCAAACCATAGTTCGGTTCACCAATGACACGAGTCATTTCATAAATGGCAGAAATCACCTGCTGTACAAGCGAACTTAAAAATTCCAACGTTTTTCTCCTTTTCTCCTGCTGCGTCAGGGTACCGGATCATACCCACCTTTATGGAAGGGATGACATTTCAGTATTCTTTTCGTAGCCAGATAGGATCCCTTTAGAAAACCGTACTTTTGCACCGCTTCCAATGCATATTGGGAGCAGGTCGGGTAGAACCTGCAGCGAGGAGGAATCAGAGGTGAAATACACATCTGATAAAAACGGATCAGTGCGATAGCCAGTGTTTTCATAGGCCTCTCCGGATAGGAAACTTTCCCGCAGCTACCCATTCCGCCAATGCTGGAGAAGGGGTACACAGGGTTTCCTTATAGCAGTCCGGCCTTTCGGGCCAGACGTTCAAACACAGTCACATACATTTCGAAAGGAGCATGAGCTAATCGGTTTCGAGCTACCCAGACAATGGAAACGGGCTGTTTGAGACGATTCTTGTTCATGCGAAACGTTTCCCTCATACGCCGTTTGACCTTGTTGCGCAGGACGGCATGCCCCAGCCGTTTTCCCACCGCCGTACCAAGTTGGCATTCCCCGTTGGGGGACGGCAAAAAATAGAAGACACCATAAGCATCCACAACAGATTTTCCTTTATCATGGATTTCCTGGAAGCGCTCATGCGCTTTCACCCGATTTTTCCGGGTATAGGTGTTCCTGCTGGGATTTGCTTGCTGTTCCAAAACCGATTGGCACCTGCCTCATTAGAGTAAAATAGGCCGCGAAAGGCGGCCCATCTCATACTTTATGCAGATAATCTCTTTCTGCCCTTCGCGCGTCTTCTTTTTAAGACCTGTTTTCCACCCAAAGTCTTCATTCTTTCCCTGAAGCCATGAGTTCTCTTTCTTCTCGTGTTATTAGGCTGGAACGTTCTTTTCATCTATTAACCCTCCTTTACATCAAAGGTTGTTTTGCCAAGATCGATCTGAAAATCTTTTGACAGCTCATACAATTATATGCTAAGGTGCGGGGCGTGTCAACAGATTTCCCCGCTCTTTCAGCCATCACAAGCGATTTTTTTCTGATTCGACGTATTTTTGGACCCGCTTTACAAAGTTTACAAAGAGCTGCCGCATTTCCGGATGTTCCTGCCACATATTTTCCGGGTGCCACTGAACCGCTACGACCTGGTCCCCTTCGGCGGATTCCACCCCTTCGATGACACCATCAGGGGCAACGGCGGTCACCTTCAGACCCGGTGCCAGCTTCCGAATGGATTGGTGGTGCCGGGAATTGACAAAAGCCGTATCGCCTAAGGCAGCATGGAGCCGGCTTCCCGGTTCCACCGTTACATGGTGGGTCGGATAAGAGCCATCCGCTGCCTGCGAGTGACGAATGTATGCATCGGGATTGTCCGCCTGCAGGTCCTGATAAAGCGTACCCCCCAAAGCAACATTGAGAACCTGGATACCCCTGCAGATCCCGGCAATCGGTTTGCCCGCCCTGTAGAAAGCCCGGACCAGTTCAATTTCAAAGCGGTCCATTTTATAATCAGCGGCCCCGATTTTCCAGGTAGGTTCTTCCCCAAAGAAAACAGGGTCCACATCCTGCCCTCCGGGCAGGAAAAGGGCATCCGCCATATCGACATAATCCCTGCCACAGGCCCCTTCCACGTCGGGCAGGACGAAAGGAATCACGTCCAGTTTCCCCAGGATGGTGATCAAATCCCTCGGTACATAGGGAGCATTCCGCATCGTTACATTTTCATTGAATTTTGTCAGGGTCCGGCTGGTCACTGCGATCCGAAGCTTTCTCTCCATTTTACTGCCTCCTTGATGCCGACAGGATGCTGCCGGGCAGGCCAGCCCGGCAAACCATGTTCCAGATATTTGATAGCATTATAGCATGGGGCAGGGGAAGCTGCCAAACAGTCCAGGGGAATCGGGAGCCAAGCGGATACCCTTCAGGAACCGGAAAGTGAACTCGCCCTGTTATGCGGAATAAACGGCCTGATTTTCTCTTTTTTCGGCATCTGCCGATATTTTCTGCTGGAAGGGTAAAATCGGCCCCTCAAAAAAAAATAAATGTAGTACACTGATAGCAGCAGGGGCAGAATCCGTGAAAATGCAGTAGGAGAATTCTGGGGAAAAACATTTTCACAGCCGTTTGCCCCTGTGAATCTACTTTAAGAACCATCCGATATTCCAGCCCATTTCATCATTATGGAGACAGTCAATGCACAACCACCTCTTTTCTTCAGCGTCCTCCCCTTATCCCCGCCTGTTTATTGCCTCATTCCTTGGGTATGTCCTTACCATTACCGGATTGACGTTCATCCTGACAGGAACCATCAGGAGCGGCTGGCAGCGAACACTTTATGAAGCCTTTTTCTTTGCTTCTGTCATGACATTCTATGAACAGCGGTTTCGCGGATATCTAACCGGAACTGCTGTTTTTTTGCTGCTTTATGAACTTCCCCTGATCCTTTTGTGCTTGAATCCTTTGTCTTGCATCCCGGCACGATCTG
>CADBQR010000144.1 GCA_902796945.1 uncultured Acidaminococcus sp. | reverse complement strand
TGCAAGGAAGAAGCCGCCGGGGGAGCCGGTGCCATACGCAATTTGTATTGCCCGGTCCCACGGCGGCTTCTGACACTGCAGATGGCGCTATATCGTGCGTCTAGGTAGAATGGTTCCTCCGCGGTTTACCCGGGCCGTTATGAGGAGAGCCCGCGCGACGAAATCACGGCCCGGGGCGTCTCCCCAAAGCAAATTGTGTAACGCACCATCGTACGATACAACACAACCTGCTTCTATCCTCTATGAATGGAAAGAAGCAGGTTGCCGTCTGCATTGACCCGACCTTAATTTAACTCAGCAAAACCCTTAAACCCCAGCCCCAAAACCTCCGTCACTTCCGTTACAATCACAAACGCCTTCTCATCATTCTCCTGGATAATGCGCCGCAGCGAACTGAATTCCGAGCGGCGGACCACGCAGACCACAATGGAGAGATCGTCTTCGGAGTAAGCCCCTTTGCCGTCCACAATCGTGGCCGAACGATCCATCTCTTCAATAATGCGTTTGGAAATCCGTTTTGGCTGCTTGGTGATGATGGAAACCTGCGTTCCTGCGTCATAACCGTACAGGATTGCGTCAATGACTTTCGTCTGGGCATAAAGGGAAGCCATGCCAAAGAGGCCGGCGTCCACATCATTGAAAGCGAAAATGGAGATAAAAAGAATGATGCCGTCCAAAATCAGGAGGGAGCGGCCAATGGAAATATCGGGGCGCTTCTTCTGCATCAGATAGCTGGCGATATCGGATCCCCCCGTGGAACAGCCGGCAATAAAAATCAGGGCCATGCCGACACCGACAAGGATCCCACCGTAGAGACTCCCAAAAAGACGATTCCCCCCATAGATGGGTAAGTTCGGCGTCACCAGATAATCCAGGATAAAGGAGCAGATAAAGCAGGCCACGGCCGTCCTGATAGCAAACTTCCGGCTCAGGTATTTCCAGGCGAGAAACAGCAACGGTATGTTGATCAGCATCGTCACCGCACCGACGGGCCACCCCGTAAGGAAATTGATCATAATGGCAATCCCCGTGGCACCGCCAGGGGCAATATTGGCCGGCGTAACAAAACAGGCCGTGCCGGCCGCATAAATAAAGGCACCAATCAGAAGCAGCGCCGCATCCTTCAGATCCCGCAAACGCAAGATGGATTCCTCCTTCCCTGCTCCCTCAGGAAAATCATTCTTCAGAAGCCTACTTCACATAGACAATCGTAGCCCCAAAACCACCTTCATTGAGCGGGGCCATTTCAACCTTGCTGACATTCCGATGCTGCGAAAGATACTCCAGGAGCCCCTTCCGCAGCATTCCCGTTCCCTTGCCGTGAACCAGACGGAAACGATCCATCCCTGCCAGCAGCGCGTCATCGATGGCCTTATCCACATAGGGAATCGCTTCATCGACCGTCTTGCCGCGCACATCAATCTGGACGGAAGTACTCTGGGCCTTGCTGACAAACAGGTCATGACGGGGACTGGTGCTCTTTTTGAGCGTCCGATGCGTCTTCTGGGGCACCACAGGCTGTTCCTTCGTCAGGATGCAGTCCTTCATGGCCACGTTCATTTTCATGATCCCGATGGAAACCGTCACATCACGGCCATTGATGGCCGTAATCTTTCCTTCCTGCCCAAGGGTCTTCACAAAGACGCGTTTGCCAATAGCGGCATTCCCGCTGGTAAGCCCCTGCCCTTCCGGAACCGGTTTTCCGGAAAGGGAAAAATTCTTGTTCAGGGCCTTGCGGGACATTTCCGCCAGCTGTTCAATCCGGGCACTTTCCACCAGGTTCTGGTTCGCCCGCAGCTCCTTCAGGATGCCCTGGCTTTCCCGGCGGGCATTCCGATACAATTCGTCCGCCTCTTCCCGGGCCTTCCGCAAAATGGCATTGCGGCTCGCTTCCAGACGATTCTTTTCGGCCCGCAGCTGGTTGCGCAGGCTTTCCGTTTCGCGGCGCAGGGACTCGATTTCGTCCTTTCTGGACTCATACTCCCGGCGCTCCCCTTCCAGGTTCTGCAGGACCCGTTCCATATTGCTGTGCCGTTCGCTGATAAACGTCTTGGCATGCTCCAGGATTTCTTCGGACAGCCCCAGGCGGCGGCTGATATAAAAAGCGTTGCTGCTGCCGGGCACCCCCATGAGGAGCCGGTAAGTCGGGCGCAGCGTTTCCGGATCGAATTCCACGCTGGCGTTCTGCATGCCCTCATGCTCATACGCGAAGGTCTTCAGTTCACTGTAGTGGGTGGTCATGATGGTCAGGACATGATGTTCATAGAAATACGCAATCATCGCCATGGCCAAAGCCGCCCCTTCTGTCGGGTCCGTGCCCACGCAGATTTCGTCGACCAGGACAAGATCATTTTCCGTGACCGCGTCCAGAATGGAAATCATGTTCTTCATATGGCCGGAGAACGTGGACAGACTCTGCTCGATGCTTTGCTCATCGCCAATGTCCGCGTAGACACCGCCAAAGACAGGCATCACCGCTTCATCGGCGGGAAGGAAAAGCCCGGCCTGGGCCATCAGGGCAAAAAGCCCCACCGTCTTCAGGGCGACCGTCTTACCACCCGTGTTGGGGCCCGTAATCAGCAGGACCGTAAAATCCTTTCCCAGGGAAATATCCAGAGGCACCAGATGAGCCGGGTCCAGAAGCGGATGGCGCCCCTTCGTGATCCGCAGGTGATGATCCTGGACCATCATGGGACGGCGTGCCGCCAGCTTCTGGGCATAGAGGGCCTTTGCGGAAATCAAATCGATGTGGGCCGTGGTAGCAAGGGAATCCAGGATATTGTCCGCCTCGGCACCGACATGGCTGGTCAGCATGCGAAGGATACGTTCCACCTCCGCCCGCTCTTCCAGGACGTATTTCTTGATATCATTGTTCAGGTTCACTACGGCCATGGGCTCGATAAAAAGCGTGGCCCCGCTGGATGACTGGTCGTGGACAATACCGGGGAAATTCAGGCGGTATTCCTGTTTGATGGGAATGACATAACGGTCCTCCCGCATCGTAACCAGGGCATCCTGGAAATACTTCTGGTTATTGGGATCATGGAGCAAGTCGCTGAGCTTATCCTTGACCCGGTTCTTGGCTACCAGGATTCCCGTCCGCAGGCCCGACAATTTGACCGACGCCGTATCCTTGATTTCACCCTTCTCGTCGAGAACGCTGGAAAGCTGCTTGGCAAGACGGGAAAAATCGGCAATCTCCCGACCATAGGTCAAAAGCGCCGGTGCCGTTTCCGCTTCTTCCAGCAAAAATGCCTTCAGGTCGTGCATACCATTGATGGCATCATGTACAGCCTTGAACTCTTCCGGATCCAATACGCTTCCAACCCGCGTCCGTTTGACCAGATCGGAAATATCCGTAATGCCGCCCAAGGGAATCCGCTTTCCCTCGTCATAGATACGGACAGCTTCCGCCGTTTCCTCCTGGAAAAGCTTTACTTCCTCAAATCGCGAGGAACTCTGCAATTCCAAGGCAAGGCGCTGCCCCATGGCCGTTCCGGCAAAGTTTTTCAGCTGTTCCTTTACCTTATTGAATTCCAATGCATTGACAGCAAATTTTGCCATTACAAAACACCTCTGAAATAATGTCCCCGCGTCGTTCCCGGCGTATTATCCTCCACGAGGGTCACGCCGTCCAGGACACCGCGGTACATGGCCGTAATCGTTCCCACATCGTCCAGGGCAACATTGCGGGCGTCAAAACGCAGCCGGGCAAGGCCCAGTTTTTCCATATTCCTGGCATGGGCCAGGAGCGACAGGGGCCGTCCATTGAGGATGTTCATACGGCCGAACTGGTCCTGCTTCAGGGGGAACCGCTCCTTTTTACGGTCTTCAAGGAAACCCGCTTCCCGGCAATTGAAGGTGCACTTACCCTGGTCCAGATGACCCAGGAAGCTGCCTTCCACACAGTATTCGGAAACCATCATTTCCAGGGATCCTTCCACGAGGCATTCCAGGGGAAGCGCGGACTTTTTGGCCAGGCCTTCTACCTGCGTCATGGTCAGTTCCGGTGAAAGCGTGATTCCTTCGGCCCCCGCTTCCTGCCAGAAAAGAATGCTCTGGCTGTTAAAGACATTGAAGTCCCAGTCCAGCCAAAGAGGCAACCCGCTTTCCCGGATCATTTCCACCAGACCGTTGTTGCCGGCTACGATCCCGTCGGGCTGTAACGCACACCAGCCATTAATGGCGTTCCGGAAATAAGCCAGCTGTCCTTCCGAGACAATGCGGCTTGTCATAATATACCATTTCTTGCCTTTTTCCCGCACCCACTGTCCGATTTTCCGGTAATCCTCCATCGTGAGAAGGGGCAGGCTGAAGCTGTCGCCACCGACAAGCAGGACGTCGGCCCCGCCCGTAAGGGCTGCTTTTGCCTTGTCAAGGGTATCGACATGGACGGATAGTTCCGCATGGCGCCGCAGGCTATGGTTGACAGGCTGGGAAAGATGGCCGTTGTTCCAGGTCACATGGCGGCGGGGCGGCAGGAATTCGTCCAGCCGGGCCTTCGTAAGAGCTTCCACGGCAAGACGCCGGGCTTCGTTGATTTCACTCATGGGGACCATGACATTGTCGTCCACCGTCAGGACCAGGTTGCCCAGGGCAAATTCCGTCGTTCCAAGACGATCGATCTGCTTGCGAACGCCCGCCTCATCCAGCGGATGCTTGCGAGCCGTTTCCACGATGAACTTCGTCTTGCCCTCCCCCACATGGCCTTCCTCATCCGTCATGACAATGCTCATCGGTTCACCCAGATGGGCAGTCACATAACAGTCGAGGGAAATGCGTTTCTTATGGTCAGGTCCAAAGAACTGGGAAGCATAGGTCATCAGTTCCTTATCAAAGGTCCGGAAAACCCGGTCATTCAGGCGAATCCCCTTCGGCACGGAAATCGACACCGCTTCACCGGCCCGAGCGGTTTCCCGCTCCTGCCCTTCCACGGTCATATGATCCACCGTCGTTCCGACGCGGCCGCCAACGCTGACCCAGAATTCCAGGCCATCACCAAGGTGCAGGTCCTTATCCAGCTTGACCGTCCCCTGCGTATGGTCCTTGCTAAGGGCCGTTACACGCCCTAAAAGCACCCCACGGTTATTGGGACGGCGGTCGCTCATCATCGTGCGACCCGGCCGTTTTTCCAGATAGGCCGTTGTGAAATCCCGGTTGAAGATCTGCTCGATATGCTGCTTGTCCTCATCGGAAACTTCATAGTGACCGGCAAAGTAACTGTCAATGGCGCGGCGGTAGATATCCGTGACCACCGCCACATATTCAGGCCGTTTCATACGCCCTTCGATCTTGAAGGAACGCACGCCCGTTTCAATCAGCTGCGGCAGGATATCCAGGGTGTTCATATCCTTGGGGCTCAACAGGTAATGTCCTGCATCCACCTTGGCCAGCATATCCTTTCCATCCTGATTGACCAGGGTGTAAGGAAGGCGGCAAGGCTGGGCACAACGGCCGCGATTGCCGCTGCGTCCCCCGATGAGGCTGCTCATGAGGCATTGCCCGGAATAGCAGACGCACAAAGCCCCGTGCATAAAGGTTTCGATTTCACCCGGCGTAGCCGCGCAGACCCGTTTAATATCCTGCAGGGTCGCTTCACGGGCAATGACGGCCCGCTTCATGCCCTGATGGTACGTAAACACGGCCCCCGCCGAATTCGTCACCGTCATCTGCGTGCTGGCATGCAATTCCAGTTCCGGTACGACCTTCCGGCACAGGCGAATGATACCCATATCCTGGACAATGATCCCGTCGACACCGATATTGCTCAAGAACGTAACGTATTCACCCAATGCCGGCATCTCATCATCATCGACCAGCGTGTTCACCGTTACGTAGATACGGACATGATGCAAATGGGCAAAAAGAATGGCCCGCTCCATTTCCTCGGGACCAAAATTCTCTGCATAGGCACGGGCGCCAAAAGCGGATCCGCCCAAATATACCGCGTCAGCACCAGCAAACACGGCCGCTTCCAGCGCTTCCCAGGTTCCTGCCGGCGCTAACAGCTCAACATCTTCTCTTTTCATAAAAAACTCCTCTATACAAATCAGAAATTGGAAAATACGATGGTTGACGATTTATTATATCATATGGTGGGGGATGCTGAGTATAAAGGGTAGCACAGAAATCGCGCTGATTCGATGCAATAAGCAGCCCGCTTCTTTCCGGTAATGAAAAGAGAAGCGGGCTGTGCTGTATCGTACGATGTTGCGTTACGCAATTTACTTTGGCCTGACGCCTCCGCTCCTACCCTCCTTGCTACGCGCGTCACCTCCGGAGCGGAGCTTTCTGGAGGACGTTCGTTGTGTCCTTTGCAGATTCTGGGTCCAATTACTGTGTCAAAAAGGCGCACAAACCAGTCGACGTACACACTGCTATGAGTCATAGAGAGCCTCCTTGTTACTTTTTGTTTGCGGAATAACTTATTGTAACAAGGGTTCTCTTTTTTTTTTGTTTCTGTAACATACACTTTATTACATGACCATCCTATTGGAATCGAATATGTTGCACTTTATATTAAGTTTCTTTAAGATAAAGACAGCCGAAGAAAAAGGAATTGGAAACTGGCTAACCAGATTTCTATTGAACCAAGTGTCATGATCTTGTACTTGCAGGAAACCATGAAAATTTTCGTGAGTCCCATCGATTCCAATTTCATTCTGAATCGATTAGTACATTCGATTCCCTATCTTCCAATTGATCCACGATTATCCTAATGTGAAATCCGGCCGAAGGAGGCATGAGATGTATTTCATTAAATTCATTTACTATTGGCTGCTGCCACCTGGTATTTTTATTTTACTGGCATTATTTGCCACGATCCTTGCCTATCGCCACCATCATAAATGGCGTCACACCCTCCTGATTTTCACTGGTCTTGCCTACTTTTTTGTCCATTCGCACCGGAACCGACCTTCTGGTTCGCCCCCTTGAAACAGGGTATCAACCGCCAGCGCAGGTTTCTGGCGACGTACTCCTGATGCTGGGCAATGGCTCAGTAGCAGGCGTACCTGACATGGGCGGTACGGGGCAGCCCTCTGGAACAATGGCAAAAAGCATGCTAACCACATTCCGCCTGCAGAAAGAAACAAATCTCCCCATTCTTGTATCCGGTGGAACCGTCTATCAGGATACTGGAACAGAAGGAGATATTGCGCTGCGCATCTTTCGCCAGATGGGCGTCCCGGAAGACAAATTATTTACCGACAACAAGAGCCGCAATACCGTTGAGAATGCCCGGTTTTCTCATCAGCTCTGCCAGGAACACCACTGGTCGCATCCCATTCTTCTCGTCGTAGCGATCCAGGCACCTCGCACCGCTATGATCTTTGAAAGAGAAGGCATTCATGCAATCGTCTACCCGACCCACTACCGCCGCCCTGGCAGCACCCATTTTAATCCAATCCTTGATCTGGTGCCCCAGTCGGACAACCTCAACGACTCTGCCTATGCCTTGAAAGAATACCTCGGAATCCTGGCAATCAAGCTGCATGCACAATAATGTGAATCATATAAAGAAAGCCCTTCCTTATCGCATCCTCTTTAGCGGAACCGCGATAAGAAAGGAATTTTTTGATTGCAAAACCCACACACCGTTTCAAGGAGAAAAGGTGCGCCAATTGAACAAAATTTGCTGCTTGGGCCTCTAATTGGTCATTGCATTTGGAATGTTTTTGGTGATTTCACCTGGGCTCCTAACTCCTAAAATTGCATACAAAGAAATATCTCTCCTATTGATGACTCCACATCATATGAATGCTATAGTAGAAAGGGTATTTTATTTTTCTCATGCCGTTAAGCCCTCCAGAATACCAGCATACCAGCTTTTGAAAAACATTTTTAAGATACATGCTGACTTAAGAAGCCTGATATATCGTACATAATATATCAGGCTTCAGGATTTACTGAACGAATACAGCCGAAATGTTATAAATGCCAACAGAAAAGAAAAACTCCTCAAGATATATTCCACTTGCAAAGTGCTTCTCTTGGTTGAATGGTTGATTAACAACCTAACAAGAGAGGAACTCAGTTTCTTATTTGAGCTTTAAAATATCGTTTTGAAAACTACTTCTACAATATTTTACACCTTATATATGTAAGGGAATTGGCCAAACACCTCGGCTAAGAGCCTTATGGAGAGCCTATTATTGAACGCTACGCTCGCAACACTTATTGGTTAGAAACAGGTGAATTAAATATGAAATCCATTTATTCGAAAAAACTAAATAGCATCGGCTGATGTCGCGTCACAATCAACTAACAATGAAAATACACCTATAAACTCATAGTATAATCTCATAAGCCATTAAACTTTAATATAAGTTATCCTTGAAATCAACATACCGAAATGATTGCGGAGCAAAAGAAATATCATAATCTGATAAATCTTTTGGCGAAGAAAATCTATGGACTTTTCCCAACTCGTAGGCATACGCGGTATGGCGCCCCTTGAAATACTTTTCATAGTTTACCCAACTAATCCCAGAAAATTTTTTTGTCTTATCCCAAAGTTTATATGGCGTATCTACTAATGTGTTAATAATTTCAACGAGTGCAACAACTTTCATCACCGGGTTAGTACTATAAATTAATAAATGAGAACCGCTCATTTTCCCAATTTTCTTTCGATATTCGAATTTTTTCTCTCCTGTAAGAATTTTATCAACATACTGAGGTTTTATTGACAAAAGAATTACTTTCATTTAAAAAACCTTCTTTTTTATAAAGAATACATTTGTCTTGGATTTCTTCAAAATCAAATCAAAAGAAGAATCGGAAATCCGAGTAAAAGGCCTTGGGCCACTAAATATAGGAACAATTTTTAAATCCCACAAATCTTTAAGGATAGGGCGCTTGAATAAACTTTTTACAAAAATAAAATGAATAACTTTCAAATTATCGCGATGATTAGATGCCCAAAATTTTCTTAATTTTTCCTCTGTAAAGACGCTTCTATTTTGACAAGCAGATTTGAAAGCTTCGTAATCTTTAAAATTCGACTGGATAAATGCAATCATTCCAACTGTAGTAACGACAGAGGAATATTGTTTATGCGATCCCGTTTCTCCCATTCTGTAAAACAGCACCAAATCCCCAGGCTTTGCACCATGAGTGTCAGCCCAAGAGATATAAACCTTTTGCAATGCATATCTGTAGGGTACTTTTTCAATAAAATCATCCGTATTCTCCGTGTTCAGTTTTGAATCTGGAAGAATGCTAGTATGAAATTCGGCACGAATAGGAAGTATATACTTATTACAATCATACAATATATTTGGGAAGTTTTCTCTTGGAGATTTATCAAAATCATACGAATTTAATTTTTTAGTAAATACGAACTCCTCTCCATTCTTAGATTTCTTTATCCCATATTGAACAAATCCCCAATTTTTAAGAAGTTCGATCAAAGCAGCTAAATCATCTCTATCGTTTTTAATGGTTAAATAAATCTCCTGGACACCTTGTTGAATTGCATTATCAAAAATAATCTTAATGAATCGCTCACCAAGACGGAACCCAGTAGAATCTATTTTGAATGTACCAACTTTCAATCTCTTCATAGGAGAAAACTGGGGCTGAATATCATAATACGGCTCATCATCATCTTCTACCTTTAAATATAAGAACCCCAACATGTTCCCTTTATCATCATTACAAATGTAAGCATCTTCATTGCACTTACGGGCAAACCAATCATCAAAACCAGGATACGATTTTCTTAAATTATCAAAGAAGGGTTGATGAACATCTATTAATCCAATATTTTTTTTACAACAGAAAGAACTTTATACTCTACAAGCCCTGGATGCTCGTCGGTTACCTTTAACAAAAAAGAATCAATAGTAAAAACCTGACCTTCCAAATTCACTAATTGAGCCTTCTTAATAAGTGCACGGTCTTCTGTTATTAATATATCTACTCTCTTACAATATAATTCATAAAGCAAGGAATCATCTACAAGATCGTTTGGGGTCGTTTGTTTCCCACGTTCTATTAATGCAATAAATTTTTGGCTCGGTTCAAGCGGAGTTTTGATAACTTCATATGCCTCTAGTTTCACATCAAAAGCATTTCTTATAATTGCATCTTGATATTTATCAATTTCTTTAATTGAGGCAGGATGTATCATTTTGACATAGTGCAATTTATCAAGCCAACGATACAAATGACCAATGCTATAATTTGTTACAATTTTATTTTCACGATGAATTAGTATAGGTAACGTCCATATAATGGTGTAAAAAGATAATTTCATAAAAATGAGCCATATGCTCATCCTTTAGGT
>CADBQR010000143.1 GCA_902796945.1 uncultured Acidaminococcus sp. | reverse complement strand
TCTGCGGTCTGCGAACTGCGCCTGGCTCTCTGCAATCCACTTAATGCACATGGACAGGAACGGGACAGACCGGCCGCCTGAAACTCCCCCTTGAAGGGACCCTGCTTTTTGTGTTATAATTCTCATCGGTTGCGCACAGCAGCCCTATCAAACTACACACGCGACGTTTGACGTAACTGTCCTTCTTACCGATGAGGAGGGGATTCGGAAAATAGCCGCGGAGGTAAAAAACAGGAGGAAGTAAAATGGCAATTGTATCGATGAAACAACTTTTGGAAGCAGGCGTTCATTTTGGTCATCAGACCCGCCGCTGGAACCCGAAGATGGCTCCTTACATCTTCACGGAACGCAATGGGATTTACATTATCGACCTGCAGAAGACCGTCAAGAAGGTAGAAGAATGCTACAACTTCCTGCGCGAACTGGCTGCCCAGGGTGGCAAGGTCCTGTTCGTCGGCACGAAGAAGCAGGCTCAGAGCGCCATCAAGGAAGAAGCTGAAAGAGCTGGCATGTTCTATGTCAACGAAAGATGGCTGGGCGGTATGCTGACCAACTTCAAGACCATTCAGACCCGTATCCGTCGTCTCCATGAACTGGAAAAGATGGAAGAAGAAGGAACCTTCGACGTTCTGCCGAAGAAAGAAGTTATTGTCCTGCGCCATGAAATGGCCAAACTGGAAAAATACCTGGGCGGTATCAAGGAAATGAAGAAGCTGCCGGATGCAATCTTCGTTATCGATCCGCGCAAGGAACATAACGCAATCCTGGAAGCCCGTAAGCTTCATATTCCTGTGGTTGCTACGGTGGACACCAACTGCGATCCGGACGAAGTGGATTACCTGATGCCGGCTAACGATGACGCCATTCGTGCCGTCCGTCTCCTGACCAGCAAGATGGCTGATGCTGTCCTGGAAGGCAAGGCAAGTGCTGTTGACGAAGAAGCGGAAGCTGCTTCCGAAGCAGAAGAAACCGAAGCTACTGAAGAAACGGCTGAATAATCAACCGGACTGGGATATCACATAGGAGGAATAAAAGAATGGCAATTACTGCGAGTCAAGTAAAGGAATTGCGTGAACGCACCGGTGCCGGCATGATGGACTGCAAAAAAGCCCTGACTGCTACGGATGGCGATATGGAGAAGGCCATTGACTACCTGAGAGAAAAAGGTCTGTCCAAGGCTGCCAAGAAGGCCAGCCGCGTAGCTGCTGAAGGCCTTGTGGATATCTGCATCGACGAAGCAAACAAAGTGGCTGCCCTGGTTGAAGTCAATTGCGAAACCGACTTTGTTGCCAATACGGATGACTATAAGAACCTGGTTCATTCCATTGCTGCCCATGTAGCAGCAACGAAGCCGGCCGATATGGCTACCCTGCTGGATTCCACCTTTACGGGCACGGACAAGAAGGTCAGCGAAGTCGTGACGGAAGCCGTTGCCAAGATGGGTGAAAAAATTGACCTGCGTCGTTTCACTGTCTATGAATATGGAAACCACACCCTGGGTCACTACATCCATGGTGCCGGCAAGATCGGCGTCATGGTTGAACTGGAAGGCGGCGACGAAGAAGTTGGTAAGCATGTTGCCATGCACATTGCAGCCGCCAACCCTGCTTACATGGATCGTACGGCCGTTCCTGAAGAAGCACTGGCCCATGAAAAGGAAGTCTTGGCTGAACAGGCCAGAAACGAAGGCAAACCGGAAAAAATCATCGAAAAGATGGTTATGGGTCGTATCCAGAAATTCTACAAGGAAAATTGCCTTGTAGATCAGGAATTCGTCATGGATCCCGACAAAAACATTGCTACCCTGCTGAAGGAACATCATGCCAAGGCATTGAAATATGTTCGCTATCAGCTGGGCGAAGGCATTGAAAAGAAGAAGGAAGACTTTGCTGCTGAAGTGCAGAGCTTCATGAAGTAATTCCATAGGAAACCAAAAATAAGGGGGCTGTTCCGAAAGAAGCGGTAGCGCGGTTTTTCGCTCAGCCTCCTTTTTTGTGGGCAAAAGGCCGGAAAGAGGGAAGCACTCTTCCGTTTACCAGGCCGCAAATTTGCCGGCGGGACCTTAAAAGGCTGACTGTCTGAAGGACGATACGGGGGAGATTTTTGCTTGCACGAAGTAATAATTTCTCATATAATGACAATAGATGTGCTAATCCATGGGAGGTAAATAGTTGATGTCGGCAGAACGAAAATTCAAGCGTATCATTCTCAAACTCAGTGGAGAAGCCCTGGCCGGTGAAAAAGGCTATGGCATCGATCCCGTTACGGTTGACAACATTGCCGGTCAGATCCAGGCAGTCCGGGAAAGCGGGTTGGATGTAGCCGTCGTAAACGGCGGCGGGAATATCTGGAGAGGCCTCTCCGGGAGTTCCAAGGGGATGGATCGGGCAACAGCGGATTATATGGGAATGCTGGCGACGGTCATCAATTCCCTGGCCTTACAGGATGCTTTGGAAAATCGCGGCGTGCCCACCCGTGTACAGACCGCTATTGAAATGAGACAGATTGCCGAACCCTATATCCGCCGCAGAGCGGTACGCCATCTGGAAAAGGGGCGGGTCGTTATTTTTGCGGCCGGCACAGGGAACCCTTATTTTTCAACGGATACGACGGCTGCCCTGAGAGCCGCTGAAATCGAAGCGGATGCCATTCTGATGGCAAAAAAAGGCGTGGACGGCGTATATGACAGTGATCCGAAGAAGAACCCCAATGCCAAGAAATTTGACCACCTGGAGTATCTGGAAGTCATCCAGAAAAATCTGGGTGTCATGGATTCCACGGCCATCAGCTTGTGCATGGACAATCATATTCCCATTGTAGTATTCAATATCGATAAGGCTGGCAATATTGCCAAAGCGGCTGCAGGGGAAAAAATCGGAACCGTGGTAGGAGGACTATAATGGCTACGATTGAAGAACTGAAAACCGATAGCGAAAGAAAAATGACCAATGCCATGAAGGCACTGCATACGGAATTGGCCGCCATTCGTACCGGCCGCGCAACGCCTTCGCTGCTGGATCAGGTCAAGGTGGATTATTATGGTACGGCGACGCCGGTCAATCAGCTGGCCAACGTATCTGTTCCCGAACCCAGAATGATTGTCATTCAGCCCTGGGATAAGGGTCTTCTTAAGGATATCGAACGGGCTATCATGACCAGTGACCTGGGAATCAACCCGAACAACGATGGAACCGTGATCCGCCTGAATCTCCCTATCCTGACCGAGGAAAGACGTAAGGAACTTGTGAAGGTTGTCAATAAGAAGGGTGAAGCATCCCGCGTTGAAGTCCGGAATATCCGTCGTGATTTCAATGATGCGGTAAAGAAACTGCTTAAAGCCAAGGAAATTACTGAGGACGATGCCAAGGATGCCCAGGATGTTTCCCAAAAACTGACGGATAAATACATGAAACAGATCGAAGATATCCTTGCCAAGAAGGAAAAGGAAGTCATGTCGATCTGATGGATGGTACACCTTATATCCCGGACCTGTTGGCCCGGCCTCTTGCTGAAGCCGTGAAAATGGCTGAAGAGGCAGGCTGGCAGGTGGAAATCGTGAAAGCAGAACCTTACTTTCACCGTGATTCGCTAGTCTGGCGTGACGAAAATGCCTATGTTATCAAGCAATCCGTCAAGCCTGACCATATACTAACATTAATTGTCGGTTGTCAATTCGAAGGGAGGTGTACTGTAAATGGCTCATAAGATTGATCAAGACGCTTGCATCGGCTGCGGTTCCTGCGCTGGTACCTGCCCTGTAGGTGCAATCCAAGAAGACAATGGCAAGTACAAGGTTGATGAAGCTAGCTGCATCGACTGCGACGCTTGCACCGGTGGTTGTCCGGTAGGCGCTATTAAAGCTGAATAAGCTTTTGGCGCGTTGCGCAGCTTGCAATTCGCAGGCTGCGCAAATTTTTTTGTAGAGGAACCGCTTATGCTGACGAATCTCTTTAAAACGAAAACCGATCCGTCCCCTGCCAATGGGAATTCCCTGCAGGACGGACTTGATTTGACGAATATCCCCTGTCATGTGGCCATGATCATGGATGGGAACGGGCGATGGGCCAGGGCCCAGGGAAAACCCCGTACCTTTGGCCATTCCGCAGGAGCCAGGGCGCTTCGTAGGATTGTCAAATATGCCGACTCCATCGGGGTCAAGATACTGACCGCCTATGCTTTTTCCACGGAAAACTGGAAACGCCCCGTTACGGAAGTCGATTTCATCATGAAGCTTCTGATGGAATACCTGACCAAGGAACTGGACGAGTTTCAAAAGTATCAGGTGCGTATGCGCTTTATCGGTACCCGTGACGGGCTTCCGGAAGCGGTACTTAAAAAAATGGATGCAGCCGTGATGCAGACGAAGGACAACACGGGCATTCTCCTTAACATTGCAATCAATTACGGCGGACAGGCCGAAATCGTGCAGGCAGCCAGGGAAATTGCCCGGCTTGCCGTGGATGGGGAACTGTCGCCGGATCAGATATCAAAGGAAGTCTTTGAAGATCATCTTTATACCCGGGGGCTCCCGGCACCGGACCTGCTGATCCGTACGGGCGGCGACCTGCGTGTCAGTAATTTCCTGCTCTGGCAGATTGCCTATGCGGAGATGTGGACAACACCGGTATTTTGGCCTGACTTCACACCGGAATTGTTTAAACAGGCTGTTTTGAGTTATCAAAAAAGGGATCGCCGTTTTGGCGGTCTGACAAAGAAGGAATAACTATGGGACAACGAATTCGCACCGCCATTATTGCAATCCCGATTGCGTTGGCGCTGATCAAATGGGGTGGCATCCCGTTTTCTGTCGGTGTGCTCCTGCTTGCCATCGTGGGCTGGAGGGAATACCGTACGATGCTGCAGAACCTTGGATATCCCCTTTATGGAATCACCCCGCTGGCGGCAATCGCCCTGTTGATTGCTTTTGTCAGCTTCCGCGGCTCGAATGTTTCCAGCCTGTTTATGCTGACACCGATGGTGGTTCTCTTTTCCCTGCTGATCATGTTGGAAGGGCTTTATCATCATGCAAAGGGTCATTGGGCGGAGAATACGGCTCTTTCCTGTCTGGCCGTGCTGTACCTGGGACTTCCTTTTGCCCATTTTGTCCTGCTGAGAAACCTGAACCTCAGGGGGCTTGAATATGCCCTTCCTTTGTGGGGAGTCATGACCGAAGGGGAGGCGCTCCTGTGGACAGTGATGTTTGGAACCTGGGCCAGCGATACTTTTGCTTATTTCGGCGGACGCCTGATGGGGAAAACCCCACTGGCTCCGGCCGTCAGTCCCCATAAAACGAGGGAGGGGGCCTTTTGGGGTTTTGTTGGTACCCTTTTTGTCGTTGTGCTGATGGGCCATGCCTGGCTGGGTTTTGCTCTCTTGAAAACGGCGGGACTGGCACTGCTTGTCGCCGTCTTTGCTCCTCTGGGTGACCTGGTGGAATCGGTCCTGAAAAGAAACTGTGGCATCAAGGATTCCGGCAATTTCTTTCCCGGTCATGGCGGCGTCCTTGATCGTTGTGACAGCCTGATTTTTTCGATTCCCATTGCCTTTTATTATATGATCTTTATCTTGTTCTAAAGGAGATATGGCATGAAAGCAATCTCAATCCTGGGTTCGACCGGTTCCATCGGGACCCAGACCCTTGATGTAGTCGCAGCCAATCCGCAGCACCTGCGTGTTGCTGCCCTGGCGGCCCATAAAAATGACCGGCTGCTGGAGGAACAGATCCGGAAATTTCACCCGGTCATGGCGGCCCTTTCCGATCGGGAAGCGGCCCGGCGGCTGGCCGCACGCTATCAGGGTCCTACGGAAATCCTCTCCGGAGAAGAGGGCATCATGGCCTGTGCGACCTGCAAGGAAGCCGATACCGTATTGGGCGCCATGGTGGGATATGCCGGCCTGAAGCCGACCCTGGCTGCTATCCATGCCGGTAAAAACATTGCCCTTGCCAATAAGGAAACCCTCGTGGCGGCTGGCAGCCTGGTGATGGAAGCCATCAGGAAGGCCGGTGTCCGGCTGACCCCTGTGGATAGTGAACATAGCGCCATTTTCCAGTCCCTGCAGGGCAATGACCATAAAAAGCTGAAACGGATCCTGCTGACAGCTTCCGGCGGTCCTTTCCGCGGGAAAAAACGGGAAGAACTGGAGCACGTAACGGTGGAACAGTGTCTTAATCATCCGACCTGGCGTATGGGGACCAAAGTGACACTCGATTCCTCCACGCTGGCCAATAAAGGCCTGGAGGTCATTGAGGCACACTGGCTGTTTGGTGCTGACTATGACCAGATTATTCCCGTCATCCATCCGCAGAGCATCGTGCATTCCCTCGTGGAATATACGGATGGTGCGGTAATCGCCCAGCTGGGGGCACCGGATATGCGGCTGCCCATTCAGTATGCCCTGAGCTACCCTGACCGCTGGGATCATGCTTTTGACCAGTTGGACCTGCTCTCCTGCGGTCCACTGACTTTCTTTAAGCCGGATACGGACGTATTCCGGGCTCTCCCGCTGGCCATTGAGTGCGGACGCAGGGGTGGGACGCTGCCCTGCGTGTTCAATGCGGCCAATGAGGTGGCCGTGGCGTCGTTCCTGAAAGGAAAGATTTCCTTCCTTCGCATCAGTGAACTTATTGAACGGGTTCTTGATGCAACGGTACCGGAATTTACGTTGACCTATGAAACCATCGTGGAGGCGGACAGAAAGACCCGTGAAACTGCGGAGGCCCTGGTCCGCTCCCTGTAGGAGGCATAAAGGTTGGTTACATTGATTGCGGCCGTCATCGTGTTTGGCGTGCTTATTTCCGTCCACGAACTTGGCCATTTTATCGCGGCAAAACTGGTGGGAATGCAAGTTGATGAATTCGCCATTGGCTTTGGCCCCAAAATCTATCAGACTACGGAAAAGGGAACCAAATATACCCTGCGTCTGTTTCCCCTGGGCGGGTTCAATCGCATTGCCGGCATGGAGCCGGGCGAGGAAGACGTGGAAAATGGCTTCCATACCAAGCCGCTCTGGGCGCGGATGATTGTTATCCTGGCCGGCGTTTTCATGAATTTTTTGCTGCCCTTTATTCTTTTCTTTGGAATCTTTGCGTTCCAGGGTATTGAAGTGCCCGTCGCTAAACCGATTATCGGACGGGTGCTGCCCAATGAGCCGGCCGCTCGGGCCGGACTGCTGCCGGGAGATGAAATCGTTTCCCTGAATGGCACTGTGCTTACGCATTGGACCGATCTGACGACAAACCTGCAGAAGCAGGGAAATGCCAAAAGTACGATTGTCATCCGGCGGGGCGAAAAGGAACTGGTAAAAACGGTAATCCCTGATTACGATAAGGAAAGCAAACGCTATCTTATCGGGGTTATGCGGAAAACGGAACACCAGCCCATTTCCCTCGGGGAAAGTGTCTACTACGCCGCCGATACGGAACGCCGGATTGTTGCGGGGATGGTAAGGGGCCTGAAGATGATCCTTACCCGGCAGGTCCGGGCAGAGGTCTCCGGCCCCATTGGCGTGGCTCAGATGGCAGGCAGTGTAGCGCAGGAAGGCATTGTGCCCCTGTTCATGTTTATTGCGTTCCTGAGCATCAACCTGGCCATCCTGAACCTGATTCCCATACCGGCCCTGGACGGTGGGCAATTCCTGATTCTTGTGGTGGAAGGACTGATTCGGCGTCCTTTGCCACCAACACCTAAAAAATACATCCAGGCACTGGGCATTGCCCTTATCCTGGCCCTGACGGTTTATGCGACCATCAGTGATATTACAAGGTAAGGAGGCGCGGGAACGTAATGGAAAGAAGAAAAACACGGGATGTCGCGATTGGCGATGTCGTGATTGGCGGGCGCCATCCGGTGGCTGTCCAGTCCATGACCAATACAAAAACCGAAAACGTGGCTGCTACCGTGGCCCAAATCCATGAACTGGCCGACCTTGGATGTGAACTGGTCCGCTGTGCCGTTCCGACCATGGAAGCTGCCAGGGCCCTGAAAGAAATCAGGGAGCAAAGTCCCATTCCCGTAATTGCGGATATCCATTTTGATTATCAGCTGGCCCTTCAGGCGATTGAATCGGGCGTTGATGCACTGCGCCTGAACCCGGGAAACATCGGCGGTGCCGATCGGGTGAAGGCCGTGGTGGAAGCGGCCCGGCCGCGCCATATTCCGATCCGGATCGGCGTCAATGCCGGGTCCCTTCCCAAGGACCTGCTGGAACGGTATGGCCATCCCACGGCGGAAGCAATGGTGGAAGCTGCCTGGCGCCATAATCATATTTTGGAAGAGATGGATTATAATAATCTTGTTATCTCGCTCAAGGCCCATGACGTGCCACTGACCCTGGAAGCGTACCGCCTGGTGGCAAAACAGTGTGATTACCCGCTTCATGTGGGGATTACGGAAGCTGGTACGTACCATATGGGTATCCTCAAATCCGCTGTCGGGATTGGCACACTCCTGGCGGAAGGCATTGGGGACACCATCCGGGTTTCCCTGACAGGGGATCCCCGTCCGGAGGTGGTCACGGCCTATGAAATCCTCAAGTCGCTGGGCCTGCGCACCTATGGACCGACACTCGTGTCCTGTCCGACCTGCGGACGCACCAGCGTTGGTCTGGAAAAAATGGCCACCGAAGTTGAAAAGCGCCTGGCCTCCATCAAGGAACCGCTGACGGTCGCCGTGATGGGCTGCGTGGTCAATGGACCTGGTGAGGCGCGGGAAGCTGACGTAGGAATTGCCGGCGGTAAAGGGGAAGGCCTTCTTTTCCGTAAAGGTGAAATCCTGCGGCGAATCCCGGAAAATGAGCTGGTTGATCAATTATTTGCAGAAATTCAGAATATCTTGGATGAAAGGAAGAATCAATAATGCGCGTTTCTCAGTTGTATGCACCCACTCTTCGCGAGGTCCCGGCAGAAGCCGTTCTCGAAAGCCATAAGCTTATGCTTCGGGCCGGATATATCCGGAAGATTGCCGGTGGCCTGTACAGTTATCTTCCCCTTGCCTGGAAGAGCATCAAGAAGATTGAACAGATCATTCGTGAGGAAATGGACCGGACCGGGGCCCAGGAAATCATGATGCCCATTGTTCAGCCTTCCGAAATCTGGAAAGAAAGCGGACGCTGGGATGTATACGGCGCGGAAATGTTCCGCCTGAAAGATCGTCACGGCCGTGAATTCTGCCTGGGGCCGACCCACGAGGAAATGATTACGACCCTTGTCAAGAATGAACTTCATTCCTACCGGCAGCTGCCTACAAACCTGTATCAGATCCAAAGCAAGTTCCGTGATGAAAAGAGACCTCGTTTTGGCCTGATGCGGAGCCGTGAATTCATCATGAAGGATGCCTATTCCTTTGATGCGGATGAAGCCGGTCTCGATGCTTCCTATCAGAAAATGTATGATGCCTATGAACGTATTTTTGATCGCTGCGGGTTGAAATATCGTCCGGTGGAAGCCGACCCCGGCGCCATCGGTGGAAATGGTTCCCATGAATTCATGGGCATCGCTGACAGCGGGGAAGCAGGGATTGTATATTGCGATACCTGCGACTATGCCGCAGATGTGGAAAAAGCCGAATGTGCGGCCCTGCCCGCACCGGATGAAGCTCCCCTGCCGCTGGAAAAGAAAAACACACCGGGCTGCAATACCATCGAAGCTGTCTGCAATTTCCTCCATGCTCCCATCCTGAAAAGCGTCAAGGCCGTTGCCTTTACTTCCGATAAGGGCGGTCTGGTCCTGTGCTTTGTCCGGGGAGACCATGAAGTCAACGAAATCAAGGTAACCAACGCCATTGGTGCCAATGAAGTGATGATGGCCCCTGATGAGATGATTCAGGAAGCCGGGACAGTCCCCGGTTTTATGGGACCCATTGGTCTGGATACCAAAAAATGCACCATCCTGATTGATTCAACGGTCATGAATATGCATAACGTCTGCTGCGGTGCCAATGCGGTTGACACTCATTATGTAAATGCGGAACCGTCCCGTGACTTTGTCTATACGAAGGTCCTGGATATCCGCACCGCCGTAAAGGGAGACAAATGCCCGCACTGTGAAGGGCACCTGAAGGAAGCCCGCGGCATTGAAGTCGGGCAGGTCTTCAAGCTGTACAAAAAATATTCCGAAGCGCTGGGGGCGACCTTCCTGGATCCTGATGGCAGGGAGAAGCCGATGTATATGGGCAGTTATGGCATCGGCGTCGGCCGGACTCTGGCGGCTGTCGTGGAACAGTACCATGACGAAAATGGCATCATCATGCCGAAGCATGTAGCTCCTTATGAAGTCATCGTGCTTCCCGTCAATGTCAAGGATGCCGACAGCTTCAGCAAGGCGGAAGAAATCTATGAAACCCTGAACCAGCATGGCATCGAAACAATCCTGGACGACCGGGATGAGCGGGCAGGAGTCAAATTCAAGGATGCCGATTTGATTGGCTATCCCGTCCGTATCGTCGTGGGACCGAAAACCATGGCCCGCAATGCCATGGAATGCAAGGTCCGTTACACCGGTGAAATGAAGGATATTCCTCTTGAAGGTGATTATGTGAAGGCTATCCGGGAAGTACTGGATAAGACCCTTTGAACAGAAATTTGACCGCCCTGGGGGCATGAAGGAGGACAGGCATGTTTGACACGGAAATAGTTCATCTTGTGATCCGTATCTTATTGGCGGCGCTGATGGGCGGCCTGATTGGGCTGGAACGGAGTGCCGGTGACCGGCCGGCTTGCGCACGCATGTCCTCGTGGCGACGGGTTCTGCACTGCTCATGATTGTTTCCATTTATGGCATCGATGGGCATCCGCAGTACCGTGACCCTTCCCGTATTGCTTCCCAGGTTGTCAGCGGCATTGGTTTCCTGGGTGCCGGTACCATTCTGCATGAAGGGATGACGGTCAAGGGGCTTACCACAGCGGCCAGTCTCTGGATCGTATCCGCCATTGGTCTTACGGTGGGCTGCGGGATGCTGTCCCTGGGGGTCGTGGCTACGGTCATTACCCTGATCACCCTGATGGCCATTCGCGGCCTGGAAAAAAAGGTGCTTCCTTCCGGCCGGGCCGTGAAAATGAAACTGGCCATTACGTCAAACAATAATCCGGACAGCATGATGGACATCATGGATTATCTTCAGGCCCACAACGTAAAGACGCGGGTCCTGGATATGTCCAACAATCCTGAGGAAAAGACACTGCGCATCCTTATCAGTGCCAA
This sequence comes from uncultured Acidaminococcus sp., assembly GCA_902796945.1. Classification (GTDB taxonomy): domain Bacteria; phylum Bacillota; class Negativicutes; order Acidaminococcales; family Acidaminococcaceae; genus Acidaminococcus. The sequence goes on along the minus strand of CADBQR010000143.1, from coordinate 593 downwards.
AATCAGCCGGTATGACAATGCCAATGATATCATCGACGGCCTGCACCACCTGAAAGCCGTAAAAAGCGTTAAGGACATCAATAGTATTAAGGACGATAAAAACGAAGAATAGGAGGGGCAATGTATTCTGAGAACTATAAAATTATTCCGGATCGCCAGAACTTCCTTTCTTTTTTAGATACGTTGGAACTGTCTCCGGAACAAAGCCTCTTCATGAAACAGATTCCCCTGGAATATGTGGAAATCAACGGAAAGGCTAATTCCTGGAAGATTTCCTATAAAATGAAAGTCAATGCGCTGGAAGAACAGAACATGGCAGCGGTCGCCAAAAAGCTGGCCGCTGCCTGTTCCATTGCCAGGGTCGACTTTGTCTGTGATATGGAAGCGGATTTTTGCGCTCCCTGTAGCGAAGATCTACCGCTACCTGCAGAGGAGGAGGAGGTTCCCCTCCCGGATGCTCCGGATATGATGCTGGAATCCTATGATGATCCGGAATCCGCGGCGGATGAAACCTTTGCCAGTAAGGAATACCAGGCAGCCCTGCAGGCCCTGCAGCAGGGAAGCGAAAAGGCTTCCCTCCAGTCAGGTGTTGT
>CADBQR010000142.1 GCA_902796945.1 uncultured Acidaminococcus sp. | reverse complement strand
TTTATTGTCAGACAGGATATTACCCGGATGCATGTCGATGCCATTGTCAATGCAGCCAATACCGGCCTTCTTCGTGGAAGCGGAGTATGTGGTGCCATTTTTGAAGCTGCCGGAGTGGATGAGATGACCGCTGCCTGCCGCGCCCTGTCACCCATAAAGACGGGGGAGGCCGTCATGACCCCGGGATTCGCGCTGCCCGCCAGGTTTGTCATTCATACGGCGGGGCCCGTTTATAACATTCGTGATAAAGCGGCCTGTGAAGCTAGGCTGAGAAGCTCCTACAGGAATTCACTGGCCCTGGCTCTTTCCAAACAGTGCCGCAGCATTGCTTTTCCCTTGATTTCCAGCGGGATTTTCGGTTATCCCAAGGAAGCAGCCTTGCAGGTGGCCCGGTCAGAAATCCGGTCTTTCCTGACGGATCAGGACATGGAGGTTTATCTTGTCATCTATGATGAAGCTTCCTTTGTCCCCAATGGGGCTCTTCTCGACGATCTCGATGATTTTCTTTCTGAAAAGGAGCAAAGCAACGATCGGCAAGGAGAAGCGCTGGTAATCAATGAAAGTATCTTTTCGCTGCAGATGGACCGGAGCGTGGAGGCAGCGGCAGGAAGCGCTGAGATTGAGCCGCTTTTACATCGGATGGATATGCCATTCAATACGGCCCTGCTGAAATTGATCGACGCCAGAAAGATGAAGGACAGCGAAGTTTACAGGCGTGCCAATATCGACAGGCGGCTCTTTTCCAAAATCCGTAAGGGCGGGGACTATTTGCCGGGTAAACGGACCATTCTGGCCCTGGCCATTGCCCTGCGTCTTTCCCTTGAAGAAACGAGCGACCTTTTGAAAAAGGCAGGATATGCCTTTTCTGAAAGCCTGCGCAGTGACGTGATTGTTCAGTATTTTATCCTGCAACAGCGCTATGACATCGATGAAATCAACGAAGCCCTTTTCTTCTATCATCAGCCGTTACTGGGGCAGAACTGAGGGCCTGTATTGAGGGAATGGAATAATTGAAAGGGCCCTGCGTCCTGTTGCCAACCCAAAGGACCCTCCAGGTCCCTTCTTGCCAGCTGGCTTTTCAAGTCCAATCCCGATTTCCTGAAAGGACCTTTGAAGTTATTTTTTGATTGCTTTATCCTATGAAATAAGTAAATAATCCTGCTTCGCGCGTGTTGCTGTCAGCAATGCCTTCGTCTTGAACTGGGTTGTATCAGGAAAAAATCCATGTGTCAGGTTGGAACACATGAAAAGGAGAATTTTGATCATGGTTGGAAAAAGATGGCACTTTAAAAGTGGAAAGCCCTGGGTCCCGGCGTTTGTAACGGCCTGTCTGCTGATACTGTCCCCTGCCCAAGGGATGGCTTCACCCGCTGTCGTGGATGTTACCGGCATTGCCCATGTCTTCGGGAACGGGGAAGAAGTTACCGATGCTGTCTTTGAATATTCACAGTCCATAGACCCTGCTTCTGTTTCCCCTGACGATTATCAGGTAGCGGGACGCACGATTGAAAAAGTGCATGTAGGGCCGCTGCCGTTTTTATCCGGTGAAAGTCGGAATGGCCGTTATGTTCGGTTGGAATTGAAACGTGCAGTCCACACTTCCGATATGGTGAAAAAACAGGCTTCTCCTTGGCAAAAGGACGGTGATCCCGGATCGGGCGTGACGGTCCATCATTCTGACCGGGTAGCGCCGGACCTGACCGTAAAGGCCGCCCCAGTGGGACCGATAAAGACGGAAACGGGGGAGGCCATTCCCGGCAATTCGCGCTATTGGACCGCCAGCCGGGTGCGGCAGCCGGACCTGGCACGGTTCAGGCAGTGCATTTATCATGATCCTGCCTCGGGAATTGATTAGCCTTATCATCTTTACCTGCCGAAAGGGTATGACCCGTTGAAAAAGGTCCCCCTTGTCTATTTTGGCGTGGATATGAGCGGCAATAACAATGACCTGACGACGCCGCTTTATCAGGGAAATGGCGCCATTGTGTGGACCGAGCCGGATTTTCAGGCCCCCCATCCCGCCATTGTTGTGGCACCTCAGTATACGGACCGTCTCGTTACGCGGCTGGGCATGATGACGACGGATCAGCATGAATGGACTGCCGGTCTGGAACTTGTCAAAAATTTCCTGTTTTATGTAAAGGACCACTATGCGGTGGATGCCGACCGGATTTATGGCACGGGTCAATCCCAGGGCGGTATGGCCAATATCGCCATCAGCGACCGGTATCCGGATTTCTTTGCAGCCCAGTATCTGGTGGCCTGCCAATGGGATGCGAATGAAATGCTGGCCCTCAAGGACAAAAAACTCTGGATTACTGTCTGTGAAGGGGAAAGCAAGGCATTTCCCGGCATGAATGAAGCCGTTGCCAAATGGGAAAAGGCCGGGACCCACGTGGCTCGCAATACCGTGTTCTGGGACAGTAAGGCGCCCGTCCAGGAAATTCAACCAATGGGTCCGGAAACTTGCAAAAAAGAACGCTCCCATCAATTACACGGGTTTTGCCGGTGGAAACCATATGTATACCTGTAGTTTTGCCTATAATATTGATGCCATAAGGGAATGGATCTTTGCCCAAAAAAGAATTAAGGAGCGCATTCTTTTTATAAAGGAAGCTTTCCGCAGGATGAAAGGTACCCCGGAACCATCCGGAGGTGCCCTTCCTGCGTTATCGTGGATAAAAAAAGAGGATGGGACGCTTTATGCGCTCATCCTCTTTTTGCTGTGGATCCTATTCTTCTTCGATGGCAGGGAGCTTACGAATGACTTTTGCCGGAACACCTGCTGACAGGCTGTTATCAGGAATATCCTTTGTGACGACGGCACCGGCTGCAACCACGACATTGCTGCCGATAGTAACCCCGGGTAGGATCGTGACGTTGCCTCCCAGCCAGACATCGTTCCCAATCGTAACGGGACGGGCAATACCCAGATGCTTGCGTCGGCCAATGGCATCAAGGGGATGGTTCACCGTACTGATCAGCGTTCCCGGTCCAATCATGACATGGTCCCCAATCCATACAGGTGCAATATCCAGTATGGTCACCTGATAATTTGCCAGAAAATCATCGCCTACATGAATGTTTGAACCATGATCACAGCGAAAGCCAGGAAGTACTTCCGGCTCCTCACCGGTGCTTCCAAAAAGTTTTCGAATGGCCTTGACCCGTCCTTCATGGTCCGTGACCGGTACGCTATTCAGGGCATCCGCCATGGCGACGGCGTGTAATTTCCTTGCATTGACCGCCTCATCATGGAAGTCGTAGGGGAGGCCGGCATCCAGTTTTTCTACTTCAGTCATCCTATGAGCCTCAGCGATAGGATTTTTCGTAGATTTCCAGATAATCTTCGTCGGAAAGAGGCAGGGGATCCGCTGTAATGTCGCCGCCCAGCACTTCATGGACGCGTTTCGGATATTTCTTCAGTTCTTCCCTGGTAATCCCTGCATCGCTCATGCGCAGGTCAGCGCAACCCACGGAGGCAATCAGCTTGTCCAGCGCGTTGATGAAGTCCTTGCCGGAAGTGGCATTCTCTACCCCCATGGCTTTGGCCATCTTGATCATCGGTTCTTCGGCGGCTTTCTTATCGGCAAAGAAGTTGAAATAGGCGTGGGAGATCATGATAAGACCGGCACCATGGACCAGGTCGTCATGATAACCGCCCATAACGTGTTCCATGGTGTGCTGGCTTGTGCACAGCATATAATAGCCGGCCAGGGTATTTGCCAGGGCCACGTAGGCACGGGCTTCCTTGTCGGAACCGTCCCGATAGGCGCGGGGCAGGTATTTGGCAATCAGCTCGATGGCTTTCAGGGCGAACATCTCTCCCATGGGGTGCTCATTTTTGTTGATGACCGATTCAGAAGCGTGATAGAATGCATCCATACCCTGATAAGCCGTGAATTTTGGAGGTACACTCATCATTAAATCCGAGTCCACCACGGAAAGGGTCGGGAACATGGACGGGAAGAAAATGCCCGTTTTTTCCTGCGTCTTTTCGTTCGTGATGACAGAAGCCATATCAACTTCGGATCCGGTTCCGGCAGAGGTGGTGATTGCCACAATGGGGGCAGCCTTATGGGCCGGGTATTTCTTGCCGCCTTCGACGGAAAGGCTATAATCCCAGATATCTCCTTCATTGGTTATCATCAGGGCAATGCACTTGCTGCAGTCCATCACGCTGCCGCCGCCCAGGGCAATGACAAAATCACAGCCCTTATTTTTAGCCATGGCAGCACCATCCATGACGTTATCACTGGTTGGGTTGGGGCGGATCTGGTCAAAGACTTCATATTGAATGCCCGCTGTCTCGAGTTCGTGTTTCAGGCTGTCCAGGTAGCCGTACTTTTTAACGGAAGTCCCGTTGGAAGTGGCAATCAGGGCCTTTTTCCCCGGAAGCACTTCCTTGTGCAGTTCATGCAATTGGCCCGGTCCAAAAAGAACTCTTGTTGGCATATCAAACGTAAAATGATACATCGTGAATTCCTCCTTTGAATCAAATGGAATGGTAAAGATGGAAATGCGGAGTTTCAGTTTTCTTTCCGTTGCATTTATAAGATACAATTTTAACTGGTAAAAAACTGCACTTTATATTAAGATATAAAGTAGTAAATCATAAGATGAGGCTGGCTGCAGATGAGACGCCACACCTCCTGTCATCCGCATCGGGCGGGGAAAGGAACAAGATGGATCCATTGAAATTGGAACAGGCCATTGATTTTTTGGGAAAAGAGTTTCCCCATTTGAACTGGAATTTTCGTCCTGATCCGGCTGGCGGCCGGAATATCTCGATTTCACAATGGCTTGGCAGTGATCAGGAAGAAGTCATGATCTGTCTGTTTAAGGGAAATCAGATCCATGAGAATTTCCACCGTCAGGATTTCTTTTTTGTCAATTTTGCCTACCGCGGGGATTATCTGGCTCTCAGTGCACGGTTTGACAATGAAATCCTGATTCGACAGGGGGATTGTTACATCGGTCAGCCCTACAGCGGTTATGCCCTGCGCGGACAAAGCCGTGAAGATATCGTGATTGCCGGTATTCTCATTCGTCGGGATATCTTTTTCAGCGAATATCTGGCTCCGCTTTCGTCAGAACCGGAAATGCTCCGTTTCTTTCTGGAGCCCCAGATCAATCGCCAGGCCGATGAATTCATTCATCTGTCCCTTCAGCCGGATTCGCCCATCTGGCACCTGCTGGACTTGATGATCGTGGAATACGCCAACCGACGCGATGACACCCAAAAGGTCCTGAAACCACTGATCTTTTCAACCATGATGCTGCTGGCGAGGGAATACCGGGAATGTCAAATCGGGAAAAGAGAGAAATCCATAACGGATGCGATGCTCTATTATATGGAACGCCACCTGGATGGCCTGACCCTGGGTGAACTTTCCGCTCAATTCGGCTACCATCCCAACTATATTTCCAATCGGCTGCATCAGGAAACGGGGAAGACCTTTTCCCGACTCCTGTTGGAAAAACGTTTACAGCGGGCCGTCTTCCTGATGCAACATACGGATCTTCCCATTGAGCAAATCGCGGAACTTATTGGTTATCACAATCATTCCAACTTTTATAAAGTTTTCCGCGGTTTCTATGGCATGTCGCCAAGAAAGTGGGGTAAGCGGGAGTCGAATTCCCCATTCCTGAAAGGGCGGTAACCAGGACTGTCCGGTGTATCCTGTAGCGTCGACTGCCCCTGGGTGACGGTGGATTTTATCGGTCCTTCCAAATTGAGAACCTAAAAAGGAATCCTTCCTGCATAGGTATTTCCCGTGCTGGAAAGATTCCTTTTCTTATTTGATGGGGCAAGAACACGCTTCCAGGCAGGAAGCGTGTTCTTGCCGACTTAATGGTTCTTTTTCTGTCTCCTCGCCTGGACAGTGCCCTGATCGTTATCGATCCTTGAAGCAAATCCCGTCGATTGCAATGGACCCTGCTCCGGTAAGGACGCCTCCGCCGCCGTCCACCCGGTTTGTACCTGCCGGATAGAACAATCCATCCCGGACCATGATTCCATTTGGCATGCAGGACATGACGCCAATGGCGGGCGGCTGGATTACTTTATGCCCTTTCTTTTCCAGCAGGGCAACCGTATCCGGAGAGAATCCGTCTTCCAATTCCAATCCCTGGTCTTTTGTCAGGCAGCACATAAAGGGTGTACGGACGGCTGGTTCCATCATTCTTCCGTACTCCAGGGTGTTCAGGATCATCTGCAGCACACTGGTGATGATCCGGGGGCCTCCGGCGCAGCCTACGGCCAGCACCGGTTTTCCTTCCCGGAATACCAGCGTGGGACACATGCTGGACAGCGGGGTCTTACCAGGACGTACGGCATTGGCTTTTCCATAGGCAAGTCCCTGGGTCGTCCGTACGCCTGCTTTCGGGCTGAAGTCTGCCATGGCGTTATTCATGATGAAGCCGCGATGCGGAATGACGACACCGCAGCCCCACCAATTGCGGATGGTCTGGGTCTGGGCGAAGACATTTCCATACTTGTCCATAATGGAGAAACTGGTCGTGCAGCCTGGGTACGATTCCGCTTCAATGCCTTCGGAAGGTGCGAATTCCTGGGCCTTATCCATATCAATCCTGGCTGCCAGTTCCTTTCCATATTCCTTGGAAAGAAGCCGGTCCAGATGGATCTTTACAAAATCAGGGTCCCCCATGGCCACGGAACGATCCGCAAACATCATTTTCATGGTTTCGGCAATTACATGGGTGGCAGCCGCGGAATGATATCCCATGGCTTTCAGTGGGAAGTTTTCCAGGATATTCAGCATCTGGATAATATGGGTGCCGCCGGAAGAGGGGGGTGCCATGGAGATGACATCGTAGCCGCGGAAAGTCCCTCTCACGGGAATCCTGGCTTTTGGCTTGCAATTGATCAGGTCTTCCTTGACCAGGACACCCTTATATTTCTGTACCTGTTTCACAATTTCATCGGCAATCGGGCCCTGGTAGAACCAATCGACTCCCTTTTCTGCAACCTGTTCCATCGTGTCCGCCAGATCCGGATTTGTGATCCATTCCCCGAAAGAGCGCGGTTTCCCATCATGCAGGTAAAGCTCGCTGAATCCTTCGTATTCCCTTTTGTTGTGTTCGGCTTCTGGCGTATCGGAAATCCTGGCATAGGGGAAACCGCAGG
>CADBQR010000141.1 GCA_902796945.1 uncultured Acidaminococcus sp. | reverse complement strand
TGCCGAAGGCGGACGGACCGGCCTGACATCCATAACGGTAGCCGCGCTCTTTGTGCTTTCCCTGTTCCTCTCCCCCTTCTTCATGGCCATTCCGTCCTTTGCCACGGCACCGGCCCTGATCATCGTCGGGTTCCTGATGTTTTCCGCGGTAACCAAGATTGACATGGAAGACCTGTCGGAAGCCATTCCGGCCTATATTGCCATCATCGCCATGCCATTCTGCTACAGTATTTCCGAAGGAATTTCCTTTGGCATCATTTCCTATACGATCATAAATGTCCTTACGGGGCACCGGGATAAAATCAGCCCGCTCATGTATATCCTGGCCCTCTTGTTCGTCGGGAAATACATCATGCTGTAAAACACTTCCGTTGGGGCAGCATTGAAAAGGGCCCTGCCCGGCCCCTTGCCGGATCAAAAAAAGCTGTCACTGCAATGGATTTTTTCATCCATTCCAGTGGCAGCTTTTCTTTTTATGCCCCAGTTCGGTTATTTCTTTTCGGCACCCCAGACAGCCTGCATGATGCCCTTATATTCATTCGTAATATCCTTGATGGCAAGATTCAGGATGAAGTGGATGGCACCGCCCACTTCCTTTTCGTCATCACGGAGAAGGACACAGGATTCCGCCATAAAGGCATGATCCCTGTCAAAATAGAATTTATACGGTTTATATTTATTGTTCAGGTCATTGGCAAGCCGGGTCATGGCTTCCCGGTTATCGTCATGAATGGCTTCCGGTGCGATGGCAAAGCGGATCATGGCAAAAGGAGTATCATCAACAAATACCCCAAAGGGGACCATATTGCCCTCCAGACGGATATTGCTGCGGAACAGAGCCAGGTGGTTCGGTTCGTTTTCCGGTTCCGTCACTTCAAAACCGGTAATCTTCTGCTCATCAATGTACTGCTTGAACATTTCAGCCTTTTTATTCATGCATAAACACATCCTTACCATAGAATTGTTATGGGTTCATTATAGCGCATAAACCGGGAAAATGCCAAATTTACCCGATTCAAACCGTTGCGACAGCAAAAACCGCGTCTTCCATTGTTATCAAAAAGTTTAATTTCCGTTTGTAAATTTTTATCGGCTCCCTGTCATACTGATAATAAGGAAAATCAGAATTCCTTCACCAGTTCGCCCAGGGATTTTCTCAGGGCATGGGATGGGGAAGGAACCACCCCATCGGCGGGATAACCGAGGGGAAGCAGCATGATGGGCGTTTCATGGCGGGACAGACCGAAGGCTTCTGCCGTACTGCGGGGAGGAAAATGGGCTACCCAGCAGGACCCCAGGCCCTGTTCAGCCGCTTCCAGCATCAGATGGGTCCCGATGATGCCCACATCGACCTGACCGGCTGCAAACCCTTTTTCCAGGTCATTGGTCCACTGTTCCTCTTCCGCCACCGTCACCATAAGGACGACCGGTGCATTGAAGGCGCAGGGTGTGAGCTTGCGGATCTTGGCGATGGCTTCGCTGCTTTTCAGCACATAAATGCGGAAAGGCTGGAAATTATGGGCGGTCGGCGCCACCCGGGCCGCTTCCAGCACCGCGTCCAGTTTCTCCTTTTCCACCGGTTTGTCACTGAATTTCCGGACTGAATAACGTGCTTCTGCCAATTCCATAAATGTCATGATGACGCCTCCCGTCAATAGGATAGAATTTCAGGTTCGTCTTCCGTAATGAGGATGGTATGCTCCCACTGGGCGGATGCTTTGCCATCTTCCGTACGGACCGTCCAATTATCGATTGAATCGATATACAGGTCCGGACGGCCCTGATTGATCATCGGCTCAATGGTGATGACCATGCCGGGAACGAGCAGCATGCCGGTTCCCCGCTTTCCCACATGGGAAACAAAAGGATCCTCATGCATGGAAAGCCCGACCCCGTGGCCTCCGAATTCCCGTACAACGGAATAGCCGTGCTTATGGGCAAAGGATTGGATGGCGGCTCCGATATCACCCAGCGTATTGACCCAGCCCCGGGCGTTCTGCATGCCCCTTCTCAGGCATTCTTTCGTGACGCCGACAAGGTTCTTCCTTTCAGAAGGAACGTTTCCCAACATGAACATACGGGAAGCATCCCCCACAAACCCTTTATAAATGGTCGTCGCATCCACATTGACAATGTCCCCGCTTCGCAGCACCTGATGGGGATCGGGAATGCCGTGGCAGATGACATCGTTGACGGATGTGCAGACACTCTTGGGAAATCCTTCGTAATTCAGGCAAGCCGGGATCCCGCCATGATCCACCGTGTACTGATAGACAATCTGATCAATTTCATCCGTCGTCATGCCGACGTGGATTTTATGCTCCACGGCATCAAGGACTTCCTTGTTGAGCCGGCCCGCTTCCCGGATGCCGGCAATCTGTTCCGGTGTCTTGATCATGTCCATACGGGGCACTTCCTGGCCCCGGGCAGCATATTCCATTAATTTTGCTTTGATTTCTCCTCTATCCAAATTTCAAACTCCTTTCCCGTGAAAGCTTCCGTCCCACACCGGGCCGGAAAACTTGCAGTTACCTATTTTCATTGCTCTCAAAATACGGTATAATGTGCTTTCGATGCACCATTCCATGCCAGACGTCCCGTTTTCCCGGGAACGCGGCAATTCCATATCGGATGAGGACCGTATCATTATACCACATCACGGTAAAACCGTAAGCAGAGGATAAAGGGTTGCTGCATCCTTCCGCAGGAAAGAAGCCTGCAGGAGGGATGGATGATGGACAATACCGTCCTGTCAAATATTGATGAAACGCTCATCGTAGAAAGGTTGGATTCCATGGGTTTATTCCTGAATATGATTCGTGGCTTTTGCATGGCCCTGGCAGACAGTGTTCCCGGGGTTTCCGGCGGCACCATTGCCTTTGTACTGGGATTCTATGACGAATTTATCGGAGCCCTCTACTTATTGACCCACGGCGGGAAAAACATGAAACGCCACGCCCTGCTTTTTCTGGGGAAGCTGGGAATCGGCTGGGTCATTGGCATGGCCTCCTCCGTCGTGGTACTGGGCAGCCTCTTTACCACCCACATCTACGAACTGAGTTCCCTGTTCCTTGGTCTTTCCATCTTTTCCCTTCCCCTGATTGCCAGGGATGAAAAAAAGGCCCTTCGCCAGCACTCCCGCCTGGTCTATATGATCATCGGGATTGTCCTGGTCCTCGTGATTACGTATTTCAATCCAACCAGCGGCCAGGGAACGAACGTGGAAATTTCCCACCTTACCCCGGCTTTGGCGCTGTACATCTTCGTGTGCGCCATGATTGCCATCTGTGCCATGGTGCTGCCGGGGATTTCCGGTTCCACCATGCTTCTGATTTTTGGTCTTTACGTTCCTGTGATCAGTGCGGTTCGTGAATTTCTTCATATGAACCTATCCTATTTTCCCGTATTGGCGCTGTTTGGCAGCGGCGTCATAGCCGGCATCATCGGAATCATCCGGATTGTAAAGAATGCGCTGGAAAAGCATCACGCTGCCATGGTCTACTTCATTATCGGTCTCATGGTGGGTTCCCTTTATGCCATTGTCATGGGCCCGACGACACTGAAAATACCGCAGCCAGCCATGACCCTGGAAACCTTCAGTCCTCTCTGTTTCCTTCTGGGAGGAGCCCTGCTGGCCGCACTGAACGGGTTGCGCCGTTTTTCAGAAAAGAAACTGCATCCGGAAGAAGAAGCATAATGCCCATACCCTCTTGACTGGATATTCCAGAAAAGAGGGTATTTTCATGGGCCAAACGGACTTTTCTCCAACAGGACCCAAAGGACCTGCCGGACCATCGCCTGAAAAGTTGTCCCCGTCCTGGAAGCGGCGCATTACAGAACGGGACGGAAGCGAGGCCGTTGCTCCACGGATTCCGCATTCGCCCTTGCAGAATTTGCAAGGGCGTTTTTTATTTTGTTTTAACCTCAAACCTCAAAACTCAACGCTCAACCCTGATTATTGCGGTCCGCGATCTGCAATCCGCGGTCTGCGATCCGCGTTCTGCGGTCTGCGATCTGCGGTCCGCGGTCTGCGGTCTGCGGTCTGCGGTCTGCGTTTTTTCTGTAAACCGTACCCCTTGTCAAGGACACTTTTAAAGGTAATCGCCCCTGTTTTTAGACAGTTTGACGATTCAAAATCCTTCATAATGG
>CADBQR010000140.1 GCA_902796945.1 uncultured Acidaminococcus sp. | reverse complement strand
TGTGTCAAAACGGCGTACAAACCAGTCGACGTACACACTTCGTACGACTCTTGGTTGTACGCCGTTTTTCCTTGTCCTTGGGCCCGTCCTGCTGCAAATTTCACAACGAACATTAGGAAAAACAGTAAAACAGAAGGGGCTACTAAGCGTTCCGCGTTCCGCGATCTGCGATCTGCGAACCGCGGTCTGCGAACTGCAATCTGCGATCTGCGCCCCTTATCTGCAATCTGTGTTTTTCTTTCGTGAGCATTGGGTGACCCATTCCCATGCTTCCTTATCAATCTTTTCTTCTTTGCAGAGGGTTTCCCGGTCCGCTTCCGTAATGGGGCGGATTACGCGGCAGGGGTTGCCGGCCGCTACGACGTTTGGCGGAAGGTCACGGAGCACTACGCTGCCTGCTCCCACAACGGTATTGCTGCCAATGCGGACGCCCGGGCAGATGACGGAATTTCCTCCGATCCACACATTGTCGCCCAAGGTAATGGGTTTCCCATATTCCAGTCCGGCCGTGCGGGGCAGGGGATGCAGCGGATGACCTGCCGTGAAAAGGGAAACGTTGGGGCCTAAAAGGCAATTGTTCCCAATCTTGATGGGAGCCACATCCAACATGGTGCAATTGAAATTGGCATAAAAATGCCGGCCGATTTCAATATGGGTCCCGTAGTCGCAATAAAAAGGCGGGGTCAAAACGGCGCCATTGGCTTTTCCCAACAGCTGCTCCGTAATCCGGGCCAGGGCCTGGAAATCTCCCCAGTCCGTCTGGTTCAGCTGCTGGAGCAGCCTGCGGCAACGCTGCAGTTCAGCCAGTACTTTTTCATCTACCCGATAGGCCAGCCCCTGGTCTCTCCGCTTTTGATTCTCCATATAGGAACCTCCCAGATACCCGTTTTTGAAACTATTATAACATGGGAAAGAGGCCTGGACCGGTAGTGCCATGCAGGTGTCCTGGCAATTGAAAAGGCAGGATTTCTGGCTGCGTTCGCCGGAAAGCGCCATGGGAGGCTTCTAAATCATTCCGCCTGACCTGCTTTTTTCAGGTCCTGTCAGCCTCTCTATATCAAAAAAGCCAGAAAACTCGCTCATCCTGTGTTATAATGGATTAAAAAACAGGCTGCATCGGTCTGCGGGGGAAAGGAGAAAACGAATGTCTCGACGATTTGTTTACCTCATCCTCATCTTTCTGGCAGTCCTGTGGGGTGGTTCCCTGCGCAGACGGGTTTTCCAGCGGGGAATCCGGGAAGCGGTGTTCTGGGCGACGCTTGTCTGGGTCCTCTGGATGGGGATCCGCCTTGTCAAGCTGGCACTGCCCAACGAATGGACCGACGCGGTTCGCTTCCTGTGGTACGCATATTATCCCTGCATGGGATTGATCGCTTTTTCCATCGACTGGATAGGGTATGCCAGCAACCAGGCCCCGGACGACGCTCATCTTCCTGTCAGTCTGCGGCTTTTATTGGGATTGGATGTCCTGCTGTCCGTCCTGGTACTGACGAACGATGCCCACTGGCTGGTCTTCCGGTTTCCCTGGGGAATGGCGCAAAGTAACAGGCTCTATACGTATGGCCCGGGCTATTATTGGATCCTGTTTGTCTATATGTTCCAGCTTTTCCTGACAAATGGCTGGATCTGCTGGGAGGCATGGAAGCAGAAGGTATGGAATCTTCGGACGGCACTGCCCCTTTTGCTTTTTGGGGATACCTGTTCTATTCGGCCGGCTATATCCTGCGGTGGGGGTCCTTTTTTCGCACGGAGATGGTGCTGGTTACCTTCTGTTTCGGATATCTGTGGGTGGAGGCCCTGATGCAATCCAGGCTGCTGCCTTCAAACGGGGAATATGAAGCCTGCTTCACGCATGCCCGGCTGGGCCTGTCTATTTGTGACCGCATGGGAAATGTGGTCTACGAGAGCCGGCCTCTCGAAAGCCGGGGCCATTTCGGCTGGCAGCGGAATACCATGCCGATTGCCGGCGGACAGGTTATCTGGTATCAGGATGTCCGCGAGCTGCAAAGAAAAAGAAAGCAGCTCCAGTTGACACTTCATACGCTGGAACGGTTCAACCGGCTGTTTCGGAATCGGGAAAGGATTGAACGTGACCTGGTGCAGCAGGAGGTCCAGAAACGGATCTGGCAGGACGTGGAATCCATTCTCCAGAGCAAAGCGGCTCTTTTCCAGCAATATGCCCGCTCCCTGAAATCGATGGGGACCGGGGAAAAGGCACGGCAGACAATCTGCCGGCTGAATGTGCTGGCCTGCTACCTGAAGAAACAGTGCGTCCTGCTGCTGCGGGGACAGGAACAGGGCCAGTTGCCAGTCCGGGAGCTGCTGTTGGCTTTCCGGGAACTGTTCCACTATTTGGAAAAGCTCAGGCTGAAAACCCTGATGGATTTTCAGCTGGAGGGACGCATGCCCACGGCGGCCGCCCAGTCACTCTATGCTTTCCTGGAAGTCACCTCGGAAGCCGCAGTGCGGAATGGTGAAACGGATCAAATCTGCCGGCTGGAGAAACGGGATGGGGAATTTGTGCTGTCCCTTCTCTGGAGTCCCAACAATTGGAGCCGGGGCTTTGCCGCAAGGCAGCAGGAACGTTCTCAAAACGGACAGGGAGAAGTGGTTCTAAAGGAACTGGAGTATGGCCAGAGCCTGATCTTCCGGATCAAGGAAGGGGGCAGGCGGCCATGATGGATGGGTATACGTCTTCTGTATTTTCCGTTCTTTTTCAGACAATCATAGGCGCCGTAAGCGTGTTTTTGGAAAGCCAGCTGCTCGATTTTCTCCTGCCGCTCCAGTCTTTCCGGAAGCGGGGGCAAAAACTGGTGGAGTACTGTGCCATCGGGTTGGTTTTCCTGGCCAACGTCCTTTTGATGGGGCTCCGGGATGCCCTGATCAAAGGGGAGCTTATGGACCTGATTGTGGAAAATATCCAGACCTTCGCTTCTATTTCCACCGTGGTACTGGCCGGCTCCCAGCTGGGTAAATGGCGGGAAAACGGAAGCCACCTGGTGTTTCTTGCCGGGGTGGCGGCCCATCCGGCCTGGAATGAATGGTATTCCTGCTATCTTATACTGGCCCTTCTCCTTATCCGGCAAATTTGGCTGCTTCCCGGGGCGTGGAAAGAAGAACGCCAGAAATTGTCCTCCCATTCCATTCAGGAAGGGATTGACTCGTTGGAAGATGGTATCATGATTTATCTGCCTTCCGGGGAACCGGTGCTGGCCAATCTGGCCATGGTCCGTTTTACGGAAGAAGTCCTGGCGACCCGGGTGCGGAATGGGAATATCCTGTGGCACCTGCTGCAGGAGGGCGGCCAACGGAAAGTCTCCATGCAAAGGCAGGGAAAGGGGCTCCTCTATACCCTGACGGATGGCCGGAAGGTGCTGTTCCGCCGTATCGGGTTGAACTTTGGCAAGAAGTTCCGCTGGCAGATGACGGCAAGCGACGTGACGGAACTTGTTCAGGTAAACAGGAACCTGACCATCCAGAATAACGCCCTGAGCCGGCGCAACCGGAAAATCCGGGAGCTGTTGGGGGATGTGCAGGAACTCCAGACCCGGGAAACCCTGCAAGAAATGCGGAGCCGCATCCACGATTTAATGGGGCAGCGGATCAGTCTGCTCCAACAGGTGCTGAATAATAAGGATGCCGCGGGCTACCGGAAAATCATGCCCCTGGTGGAAAATCTGTTTACGGACGTAAAAAAAGAAATCCGGGTGGATCCGAAAATCTCCCTGGAAGAATTGATTGCCCTGTATGGGGATCTGGGAGTGACCATCCAGATGCATGGTGTCCTGCCAAATCAGGAAAATCTGGCAGACCTGTATTTGAAGTGTATCCGGGAGGCCCTGACGAACGCCATTTGTCATGGCCATGCCGACCGGATTTTCCTGGACGTAGGGGAGCATAGCCTGCTTATCCGGGATAACGGGATTGGCTGTGCCGGTCCTGTCCGGGAGGGAAGCGGCCTGTCCGGTATCCGGAACCGGGTGGAACGGGCTGGCGGCACGGTGCGGTTGAGGGGAATGCCCCATTTCAGTATTGCACTGCAGTTTGAAGGAAAAGAAGGGGAAAATGATGATTCGACTGTTGATCGTAGATGACCAGCAAATCCTGCTGGATGGACTGGCCAAGCTGTTTGAACCTTATGAGGACCTGGAGGTGGTGGGCACCCTGGCCTTTTCGGAACTGGTGGAAGCGGTGTGCGCCAAGGAGCAACCGGATGTCATCCTGATGGACATCTGCATGGAGGGGAAAACCAGCGGAATTGAATGTACCCGAAAAATCAAGAAACACTTTCCCCAGCAGAAAATCATCATCATGACGGGCTTCCAGGATTTCCATTTTGTGGAACTGGCCCAGGAAGCCGGTGCGGACAGTTTTATTTATAAGGAAAGCTCGGCGGATGAATTCGTGGATTCCATCCGAAGGACCCTGGCCGGGGAAAAGCTGTTCCCTGATATCCAGGAGCATGCCCGGTTTGGCTTTGGCGATGTGACCCTCACCCGGAGGGAAATCCAGATCCTCCATTTGGTGTGCCAGAACCTGAGCTACCAGGAAATCGCCGATGAATTGCATCTGACCAAGCGGACGGTGAGTTTTCACATCAGCAATATGCTCAATAAGACCGGGCATAAGACCGTTGTGGGACTGGCCGTGGAAGCTGCGGAAAGGGGATACGCCAGTACCCCGGAGAAATAGCGGTCGGAAGGGGGATGAAAGGCATGGCACGAAAACAGGGAAGGCTTTTGCTCGTCGGGCTGATGGTGCTGCTGGGAATGGGTTTTACCAGCGGCGCGTCCGGTTGTGAGGAAAAACCTGGAAAGACCACGCCGCGTTCCGTTGCCAAGGCACCGCAGCCGCCGGAGCTGTCTGACATGGCAGTCCGGAGACAGTTGCGCCAGGCAATGGTGGAGCGTTCGCAATGGGACCGGGCGGCCGCCGGCGATGTGCCGGTCTATTATGCAGTGACGGACCTTGATGCTGACGGTCAGGTGGAAGTGCTGGTCAATGGTTTCCGCAACAGGGACCTCGGCGGTTATGAGGTCCGGAAGGACGGAAAGGGCCTGGAATACTGGTCCCGTTCACGGGTGGAGCAGGCCGTGGTTCGTCTCGGGGGTTCCCGCAGGCCGGCCTGGTTCATGATGGATAAGGAACACCGGGCGGGCTGGGTCAACCGGCCTCCTGCCCATGCCATTTCCATGCTGCTCGACAGTTATGAAATCTTTATCGGGCGTAAGAAAGCATTTGGCTGAGCGGGGAGACAATCCTTGATCCTGTGGGCCCGCTTTTGACGGGGTAGGGGCATCTGTTCAGTCCCTTGAAAAAACAGCGCAGAGGTGGCAAGGCTTCTACAAATACTATCAAAACGGGGGATGTCGCAACCTGCGACATCCCCCGTTTTGGTACCCTGCGATATGCCAGAAGCGCGTTAAGTAAAATGCACGGAATTTCCAGCCCAACCCGGCTTGCCCCAGACCAGGGTGGTGGGGCGGCAAAACGGGCTTTACAGGACAGCCTGTTGAATGGGTGATGGTTTCTTCAGAAATAAGCGGTCATGCTGGTGCCCAGCACATATTCACGGAAGCCTTTGGTGAGGTTTCCGGTTTTTCTGTTTTTCAGGGCAAATCCTTCCACGGCCCAGACGAGTCCCGGTATTACGACATAGTCCATGCGGACGCCCCACCCTTTGAAGCCCATGCGCTGGAAGAAGTGGGTATCCCCGTCCATGGTGTGGTACAGGATACTGGACTGGGGCTGGTCATAATAACGGAGCCAGGTTTCCCAGGTCCCCTGTTTTTGCTCATCCAGCTGGCCGTAGGTCACTGCAGCGACAAAGCCCCGTTCATTTTCGGAGTAATGGTCCGCTTCCTGTTTGCCCCAGGACTGGAGGAGATCCAGACTGAGGTTCCAGCGGGGGACGGGTCGGTATTCCAGAAGGGTTTCCCAGATCTGCTGCCGGTCGAAACCGGATCCGCTGCGGCCGCTTTTGATTCCCAGGGGCGCCAGGCCCGGGAAGCTGGCTGGGTGGGAATCTTCATTTCGAAAATCCAGGTACGCCGTACGGGCCCGGAATTTTTCCCCTCTCCGGTCGTACAAAACGCTCCAGCCCCGTTTTCGGTGGAGGCTGTCTTTGCCGGTCGTACGCCCTGCATAGAGGGTGAGCCGTCCGGCGGGATCCCGGGAGCTGCCAAAATTGGCCCGCACCCCGTCCACCCGTTTATCGATGACGTTCCCATCGAGGAGATAGTAATTGAAACGCCCGACCTCCCACTTGGAATGTTCGTTCCTGCTTTCCAGGTAGAAGCGGGAGAGGCTCAGATGATGCTCGTCGGAAGGGTCCTTGCTGTCGCGCTTGTCTTCCAGCATGAATTTCAGCGTGGTGTCCGCACTGGTGTGGATGTTGGGATACAGCCGGAGGCGCCGCTGCGACCGGTAGATTTCTCCTTCCCTCCGTTTCCAGCGATTATGCCGGAAATCCGGGACATGTGCCGTAAAGCGGCCTTTGCCGTAGAGCCACCGGAAATCGGCGTGAAATTCCAGATTGGGAAACTGTTTTTTCTCCGGAGTCCGTTCCGATCCTGCATTGGCAGGGGACGGTAAGGTCGTTCCTGCGGTTTCGGTCTTAGGGGGCTGCAAGGAGTCGGCTGCCTGGAGCGGGGCATTGGGAAAGAGAAAAAAGGCAGGAAACAAAAAGAAAAAAAGGTGGGGTTGCATGGACTCCTCCAAAAAAAAATTAAAAAAAAATTAAAAAAAATCCAAAACCTGTAATAAAATACGTTCTTTTATATTGTAATTTCATATATGATAAAAGTAAAGAAAAATGCCCAAGGTGAAAAGACAGAAAAATCGGGGAATAATAACCCGGTTTTGAGTATCAGGAAGGAGGATACGAATATGGGACTTATTAAGGCAGCAGTAGGTGCGGCAGGCGGAGTCATGGCCGATCAGTGGAAGGAGTTTTTCTACTGTCAGATGGCGCCGGATATCCTGATGATGAAGGGCCAGAAACGGACGAGCGGTCGCAGCTCCAATACCAGCGGAGAAGACAACATTATTTCCAATGGGTCCCGGATTGCCGTCAATAACGGCCAGTGCATGATGATTGTGGAATCGGGGAAAGTGGTGGATCTGTGTGCAGAACCCGGTGAATACACCTACAATCAGTCCACGGAACCATCCATCTTTACGGGCGACCTGAAGGATAATGTGAAATCCATTTTCCAGCAGGTTGGCAAGCGTTTTACCTTCGGTGGGGATACTGGGAAAGACCAGCGGGTCTACTATTTCAACACCAAGGAACTGATCGGGAACAAATACGGGACACCCAGTGAAATTCCCTTCAAGGTCAAAGATGATACGACGGGCCAGGTACTGACCATTCGGCTCCGCTGTTTCGGTGAATACAGTTATCGCATTGTGAACCCGCTCCTGTTCTATACCAATGTGGCGGGCAATGATTTTGATGTGTACGAGCGGAAGACGCTGGATGGACAGCTCAAGAGCGAGCTGCTGATGGCGCTCCAGCCGGCTTTTGCCAAGCTCAGTGCCCAGCGGATCGACTATACGGAAATCATGGCCCATACCTTTGAACTGGCAGAGGCCCTGAACGAAGTCCTTTCGAAAAAATGGTCGGAACTGCGGGGCATCGAAATCGTTTCCTTTGGTATCAACAATATCAAGGCGAATGAACAGGACGAAGAAAAGATCCAGAAGGTCCAGATGGGTATGACGATGGGCTCCAATCCCTACATTGCCATGGGCGCCATGGCCGACGCTACCAGTGATGCCATGCGGACGGCTGCGGGCAACCAGGGAGCCGGGGGAGCGGCCTTTGGCTTCATGGGAATGAACATGGCCGGCAACGCTGGCGCCGGGATGTACCAGCAAATGGCGAACCAGGCAGCGGCCCAGCAGGCCTATGCCCCTCAGGGAGCGCCTGGCGGGGCCGGCATGGCTGGCATGGCAATGGGTGCGGCCCCTGTCCAAGGCGGCTGGGATTGCAGCTGCGGGCAGAAGGGCAACACAGGGAAGTTCTGTTCGGCCTGCGGCAAACCAAAACCGGAACCGCAGCCGGCTGCCGGAACCTGGGATTGCAGCTGCGGACAGAAGGGCAATACGGGTAAATTCTGTGCGGGCTGCGGCAAACCGAAACCGGAAGCCGCGCCTGAAGGCTGGACCTGCCCGTCCTGCGGCACTGTAAACCAGGGGAAGTTCTGCATGAACTGCGGAGCGAAGAAACCGGCGGACGCACCGCTCTACCGCTGCGATAAATGCGGCTGGCAGCCTCCTGATCCGCACCATCCGCCCAAGTTCTGCCCTCAGTGCGGAGATCCCTTTGATGATAACGATAAAGCCTGACAGGAGGTGACGCATCATGGCTGATAGCTCTGTTGCTTATCAATGCCCAAATTGCGGCGGACCGTTGGAATTCCAACCGGGAAGTGACAAAATCGTCTGCCCCTATTGCGACACGGAACTGGATGTGGCTACGGTCGAAGAACTCTTCAACCGGAAACAGGAACGGGCCGCAGCCGCCCAGAATGCAAAGGAAGAGCAGTGGAAGACGGAAAACGCCGGTAAGGAATGGGATGCATCGGAATCGGGGCATCTGAAGGCCTTCACCTGCTCCACCTGCGGCGCGGAAATTGTCTGCGATGAGAACACGATCGCGACGGAATGCTGCTATTGCGGCAATCCTACGATGCTGCCCAACCGCTTCGGAGGGATGCTGAAGCCGGATTTTGTGATTCCCTTCAAGAAGACCAAGGAAGAAGCCGTGGCGGCCCTGAAGGAATTTTACAATGGCAAGCGGCTGCTGCCGGCGGCGTTCACTGCCAACAACCGGGTCGAGGATATCCAGCCCATGTACGTGCCCTTCTGGCTGTTTGATTCTTCCGTCCATGCCAGTGCGGATTTCAAGGGCGAAGAAGACACGGTTTACGAGACCAGTAACGAAACGGTTACGGAAACGCGGGTCTATCAGTGTATCCGGAGCGGGCATATGGATTTCCGCCGGATCCCCGTGGATGGTTCCACAAAAATGGACGATACGTACATGGAAAGTATCGAACCCTTCGATTATTCGGAAATGGTTCCTTTCAGCCCGGCCTATCTTACCGGTTTTTTGGCCGATAAGTACGATGTCAGTGCCGAGGATTCGGTTGAACGGGCTGACGTCCGGGTGAAAAAATCGGCGGAGGAAGCCCTGGCAGAGACGGTCCAGGGTTATGACCGGATGAGTGTGACGGACAGTATGGTCAACAAGGAAGACAACCAGGTCGTTTACGCGCTGGCTCCGGTGTGGATCCTGACGACACGGTATGAGGACAAACCCTATACCTTCATGATGAATGGGCAGACCGGAAAATTCGTGGGTACGCTGCCATACGACCATAAGAAATCCTGGATGTACATGCTCGGAGCGACAGCGGTACTGACCCCGCTGCTCTATTTCGCAGCAAAGCTGGTCATGAAATAAGGAGGGGAGGATATCATGAAGAAATTAATGCGATTCTTAGGCCTCCTGATGCTTTTGGTGAGCTTTGCCCTGCCGGCGGCTGCAGCACCGAAGTATGTCGTCGACCGTGCTGGCCTGCTGAAACCGCAGCAAGCCCAGGAACTCCGGCAAAAGCTGGAGGAAGTCAATCGTAAGTATCAGGTCCGGACGTTTATCGTGACCGTAAAGAGCACGGGCGAGATGGAAGCAGGGAAATTTGCCAATGAGCTGCTGGACCAGGTTAAGGATAAGAGCAACCAGGGCAACATGGTCATGCTGCTTTCCATGGACAAGCGGAAATGGTACATTTCCACGGATAATGCCATGCGGGCGAAGATCACCGATGAGCAAGGCATCAAATACCTGAGCAACCAAATTGTGCCGAAGCTGAAGAAAAATAATTACCATGACGCGTTCCTGGCGTTTATCGAAGGAACGGACAAGATGCTCGCCTATTACCAACGGGAAGGCGTTCCCTATGATCCGTCGAGAGGGTTCAATCCAATGGCTGCAGGGATTGCCCTCGTCATTGCCGCGGTGATCGGGCTGTTGATACGGCACGTACTGATCCGGCAAATGAACAATGTCATGCCGGCCCTGGAAGCCAATGCCTATCTGGACAAGGACAGCTTCCAGCTGGAGGAAAAGGAAGATAACTATCTGTACATGACGGTAAAACGGGTTGCCAAATCGAAAAAATCAAGTTCTTCCGGTGACAGCAGCCGTGATGACGAACATGGCGGAGGCGGAGGCGGTTTTTAAGACAAAGGGGGAAACCAGTATGAAAAACACATGGAAAAAAGTCCTGTTGGCAGGGTTGTCGGCGACTCTTTTCTTAGCCGGCTGCGGCGGTGGGAATCCGGATAAAACCAAAAAGTCGGACCTGCCAACCCGGAAAAAGATTTCTACGCCCATAGCCGCTACCTTTAAGGTCAAGGACCGGGAGTCCCAAATTTACGAGTATACCGGGCTGACTTTCAAGGATCGGACGATCATGACAGAAATCATGGGCGCAACCGATAATACCATCTACTTTTTCGGGTATGATCCGAAAGTAAAGAAGTATACGCATGTCCTTCGCCAGATCCGCTATAAGGATGAAAAAATCAGTGACATGAAGGTCATCGATCCCCGGGCTGCCTGGACAAGCAGGATGTTTATCTCAAATGGAACGGTATATGACTTCCACAAACCAGGCGATTACGCCAACGAACCCAAGGGTAAAAAGAGCTCGGCCTACTGGCACTATTACGATGGCCATACCATGCAGCCTACAAAGCTGTTCAAGAGCGTCACTCCCATTAACCAGGGAAAAGACGTCGTGTATGAACACCGATTTGCCTATTATAGTGGGACCCTGGACAAAGGAACGATTACGGAGGGAAAGAAAATCATTTCCATGTCCGATGTCCAAAAGGACCGCATGATCATCAAGAACACCTGGGCCGATAGCGATGGGTTCTACCTGATGGGGACCAAGAAAGAAAAGGATGGAAAGTATTTCACCCTGGTGCGGCACTACAGCATGGACGGCAAGCTGCTGAATACCTTTGAGGGACCACTCAATGACAACCAAGGCGGGTATGCTGTCACGGAACACCGCGTCGTATTCGGAACGAAAGACGGGGAGTTCTGGGTGTATAACAAAAAGAGCGGTGAGCTCCTGGGCAAAGGCGCGACGAACCCGAAACTCGGTTCCAAGCTCCTTGTTCCTCTGAAAAATGACTGCATCCTGATGCTCCATGAAGTCAGTGGTCTCGAGGCCAAGTTGTATCGGATCGACCTGTAAGATACGGGAGTATCCGTGAAGGCGGCCGTATGAACACACGATGGAAAAAAGCGGTAACGGGGTGCCTGCTGCTGTTCATCCGTGTCCTGACGGGTGTGTCTCCTGCCGGGCGCCCTTCGGGGAACAGGTCAGCGTGCCCCTGGCTGACCACTACGTGTGGGATGTACTGGCAACGGCCATTGCCATCGGCCAGACCGTCGTAAAGGAAGAGGTGACGATGCCGGTGGATGGCATTGACCCGTACGGACCGGCCTGCGGTACCATCATGGCCTGTAAGGGCGTGGGACCGGAAGGCACCCGGAAGGCCCGGATCATCCTGACCGCTGACGAAGAAAAAATCTGGAACAGGCTGCACGAACGGTGCGGGGAACTGTAGGGCAGCATGTTGGAAAACTGTTTAGGAAAGGAATGGAGCACCATGAAATGGAAACCTTTTTGGAAACGAATTGGCTGTCTTGTCCTGATGCTTCTGCTCCATGCCTCGACCCGGGCCATTTTACCGGCCCGGGCCGGTGTTTATACCCAGGAGCTGGATGCCATACAGGCCATGCTGAAAAATGGCAATCCGGATTCCTATGGAGCCGGCCGGGATGACCTGATTGCCGTCTGGGAAGGCGTGCGGGACATGCCGTCCGCCCAGAGCCTGGAAGAAGTCAAATATATTTTCCAGGACTTCAACGGCGATGGCCGGCCGGAGCTGGTTACGGGGCAGGAGAACCGGATTACCAATCTCCTGACGGAAAAGGACGGCCTGGTCCGGAATGTATTCTCCGGATTTGTCCGGGATGCCTGGTACTATCTGGGCGGGAACTCGTTCCTCAACGTGGGTTCCGGCGGGATGGGCAGGTCCGTTCTGGGGGTGTACCATCTGGAAGCGGATGGAACCCTGGCATGCGAGCAGCATTACTTTACCCGGTGGATGTCGCAAAACCGCACGCTGGAGATCTACCGCAACAACACCGGCTCAATGGACGAGGCGCAGTCGGAACGATTGGATATGACCGCCGAAGCATTCAATAAGCTGCAGGAAACCTGGATGCAGCAGGTAAAATCCCTGCCCTGGTCGAGCCTTGGCCGTTACGGGGAAAAGGCCGTGGAAATCGCCTTCTATCCTCCGGAAGAAAACGGGACCTGTCCGATTGAATTCATACCGGCGCGCTCCCTGGAGGACTTTCATGTGATGACGCTGCAGGCGACCGATGTCAGTGAAGACGGCCGCGTGACCTATGAGGCGGAAAGCGACAAAGCCTGGGGAAACCTGGAGAAAGAGGAACGTGTCCGGGCGGAAATGGTCATGGAAAGCAGTGCCCGCGCCACGGCTTTTTCCTACAGGGATGAAAGCGGCTACCATCGCTGGACCCTGCGTCTGAGTGGGGAAGATGGGAGCCTCGTCATGAGGGAGGAATAGAACGGGCTGGCGGCGTATAAGGGAACCAGGGCAGCCCGGCAGCGGGCGCAGCCTTTTGGAATGGCCGAAAGGAGCGCCGCCGGGGACCCTGGCGCATCGACGGCCCGCATCCACGGATGGCACCTTCCCCATGGGGATGGCTGCCTGAACTGGCCGGAGCCCATGAAAGGAAACTTCGAGGAGAAGGATCTGTAAAGAATATAAGGAGGCATGATGGACATGCATAAAGGAATCAGAGTGTTGCTGGGTACAGGGCTGCTTACACTGGCATTGCCCCTGTCGGCCTGGGCGCGGATCGTCCTGCTTCACACGAATGATATCCACTGCGGTGTGAACAAGAACCTGCCCCTGGCCCGGATTGCGGCGGAGCGCAAGGAACTGGCAAAAACGGAAGAGGGCGTCCTCCTGGCCGATGCGGGGGATGCCATCCAGGGCGAACCCCTGGGAAAACTGACCCAGGGCAAGGCCATGGTCAAGCTGCTCAACGCGGCAGGCTATGACTTTGCCATTCCGGGTAACCATGAATTCGATTATGGCATGGACACGTTCCTGAAATTGTCCAAACAGCTCAAATGCGGTTATACGAGCGCCAATTTCGTCGACCTGAAAACGGGGAAGACCGTCCTTCCCGCCTACCGGTTGTTCCGTTTCCCGAAGCGGACCATCGCCCTTGTGGGTGTGACTACGCCGGGAACGCTGGTGTCCTCGACTCCCAAGTATTTCCAGGATAAAAAAGGACATTTCATCTACGGCTTCAGCGAGGATAAAGACGGAACCAAATTGTATGAACAGATCCAGAAAGCGGTGGACGAAGCGAGGGCAAAAGGCGCTGGGACGGTCATCCTTGTGGGACACCTGGGATCGGATGGGTCCATCCCGGTCTGGTCCAGCGAAGCGCTGATCCGGCATCTTACCGGCGTGGACGGGGTCATTGACGGCCATTCCCATGAACAGTATGTCCGGCAGGTTCCGGATAAGACGGGTCGTACGATCCCGCTTGCCCAGACCGGTACGAAGCTTCAAAAACTGGGAAAAATGATCATTGAGGACGACGGTACCGTTCACAGCAGCCTGGTAACGGAGCTGCCGGCACCGGATCCCAACGTCGAAAAACTGGTCAAACAGGAGCTGGACAAGGTGGACAAGGAACTGGCAAAGCCCGTGGGCGTTGCCCAGGTGGCACTGGTCCAGAACCTGGACGGAAAACGGGCCGTCCGTAACGGTGAAACCAACCTGACGGATTTCGTTGCTGACGCGTTCCGTCATACCTTCAAGGCGCAGGTCGCCATTGTCAACGGCGGTTCCTTCCGGGCCGGCCTGCCCAAAGGCACCTGGACCAGCCGGGACCTGATGACCATGTTCCCCTTTGGGAACCAGGCCGTGCTGCGCAGCGTCAGCGGGCAGCAGCTGCTCGATGCGTTGGAACTGAGCGCTTCCCTGTATCCTGAAGAAAACGGCGGTTTCCTTCAGGTTTCCGGGATGACGTATACGGTGGATGCCACGATTCCTTCCACCGTGGAACTGGACGAACGGGGGAATTTCGTCCGCGTCCGGGGCGAGCGCAGGGTCAGGGACGTCATGATTGATGGGAAACCCATCGATCCCAAGGAAGACTACCTGGTGACAGGCACCTCCTATATCCTGGGCGACGGCGGCAACGGATACTCCATGCTGCGGGATACGACCCTCATTGCGGAACCCGGCCTTTCCGACATGGACGTGGTTGCTGCCTACGTGAAATCCCTTAATGGCGTCGTGGGACCGGGGTACGAAGATCCCCGCGGACAGGGACGCATCCACATCGTGAAATAAAGCGAGGCGGAAAAAAATCCCGCTTGCGAACGAAGTCTGGCAAAGGCACGATAGGAAGGCCCCGTGAAAAAGAAGCAAGAGCGGCCTTCGGCAGCGTGACGGAAATCGCAAAGGGGCTGTTTACAAGATCCTGTGCCGGATAGGGGCGGTCCTGTCCCAGCGTCTGGTAGCGTATCCGGAAAAGCATGGACGGGCCGTGCCTCGGAAGATCAAGCCGGGAAATGTACTGGGGAGGAAGAGAAGTATTTGGGGTTTTCGACACCACCAGAAAACGGATATCGGATTTCCCGGCTTGTTTCACCGGTGGCTACGGCCTGGTTTGTCCCTTTCTGCATCAGGTCCTGGCAGGCGTCCCCTTTTGTTCCGTCCCTGGGCAGGGCCTCGGTGGGGATGCCTTATTCACCGGCCCTGACGTTCCATGGCTTTCCGAAGCGGCGCGATGGGAACGCCGTCAAGGGGCCTGTTGACGATGTGCCGGTGCGGACAAACCGAGCTTTTGCACAGGAACCCATTGGATCCGGAAATCCGTTCCGGCGATTCCTTATACCGGAACAGGAAACCGGCCGAACCCGCAGCGCGACGGATGGTTCCCATCTGACGTCCTCGTCGAATCAGCCTTTTGGCTTTCCAGCGGATCCGGGCGTAACCTGACCTGTCGAACCATTGTCCGGTTCAATCCCTTGCGAAAGCGCCGGCTCCGCCTTCAATCCCTGCCTGAGAGGTGGCTGGTTGCCTGGAGGGCTGCATTAAAGGGGGATGCATATTTGCCTGACACGAAATTCACAACGCATCACTTCAACGTTTCATCTGTTTTTCAAAAGGGAGAAGAGGGGGGATTCCTATGAAGCAAAGAGGACGGGCGTTCCGGATTTTCCTGATGGGTCTTTGTGTCCTTGTCATGAGCTTCCTGCCTTTCCTGAAAGCAAGCGCGGCGCTACTCATGCCGTCCAAGCCAACGCTGTATCGCTACATTCAGGATGATGCCAGCCTGCTCAGCCAGCCGGTGAAAAAGGAGCTGACCGCAGCCTCGGAAGCCATGCACAAAGATGCCAGCAACAGCCATTATCAATTTATCCCGATTTATATCGTTACGATTTCCGAGCTGGGAGATACGAAGCCTTATCTTTATGTCAGGGAACTGAAACGGAAATGGGAACTCAAGGAGCATGCGGTTTTTATCCTGATGACGAAAAAGGACAAGAAAGCCTGGATTGAACCCGAATCCTCCAGCCTGGCCCGGTATGCGTCGGATCTGAATGATCCTGCAATCTGGTCCAACAAAATTGTGAACGAGAAGATGCTGCCGTTGATCGAAAAAGGAAAGTACGATGAGGCGGCCATCAATGGGTTCGAAGGAGCGGCCAGGTATATCCTGGACATGAAAAAACGGTCCCTTTCGGATGTGAAATTCCCGAAATCCTTTGACCAGATGCGTAAGGAGGCCGAAAATCCGGTTCCGGACAAGGAGTCCCAAAAGGAATCCCTGACGGCATCGGATATTGCGATTGTGGTCGCTGCCATTGCCGTTGTGGGGGGCGTCATTTTCGGGATTTCGAAATTGGTAAAAAAGGCATTGGGCTGAGCAGCGGGCTGCGCAACCCATCACAGGCCAATGGTTCGGAACAACGGCCCGCAGCGGGATGGCCTCCGTCCTGAGGGAAGTTTCCCGGTTTCGATCTGGCATAAACAGGCAGCAACGACGCCCATTGGGAGGCGCGCCACTGAAAAATGAACGGACAGGGGAGTCAGGGGAGAAAATGCCCTTTACTCCCTTTCTTCATGCAAAAAAAGAAAATGGCGCAGGGAATCCTGAAGAAATGGATGCGCCCAATGCTTTATAGCCCCTTTTTCATCGCCGTGTTGCTTAAAAATTCCCGCCCATATTGACAGGGCCTTCATTTTATGATAAACATGGAACGAAGTAAAAAATGGAACCTAAAGGGATGTTGAGATGGCAATTTCAAAGGAAAAACAAAAGAAAATCCAAACCGAACGGACAAAACAGATCCTCCATGCTGCCATTCGTCTTTTTGATATCAATGGATACGAAAAGACAAAAATCGAAGATATTGCCAATGCCGCCAATATCAGCAAGGGCCTGATATATCGGTACTTTCCCTCCAAAGAAGACATTTTGTTCGCCTTGACCCACAATATCGATGACTGCCTGCAGGAATGTCAGAGCCAGCCGACGGCAAAAGAGAGCATTCTCCTGTTCAGCCTGCGCCTGCTTTCCTATCCTTATTACCAGGATTATATTCCGCCCCTGCGCATCTTCTTTTCGGCCATCATCCAGGACCATCTGGAAATCGAGCCTGACAAATTTCCTGTGCAGCGCAATTTCGGCCGGGAATACTTTGGCCGCCTCTTTAAGCGGGGACAGGAAGAAGGTACTTTCCGGGAAGGAAATCCCGCAGCCATGGGGGACCTGTACTGGAAATACCTGGTAGGGAACCTGGCCGTCATGAGGCCGGATAAAAAGAATGCCACAACGAAACAGGAAATTGAAGACGTCCTTGCTTTCTTTGAAAAATAAAGGCTTGCATAAAGCGTCCATCGTCAATCGGACCAGGTGCTTTATGCAAGCCTTTTTTATGTGAAGTTTTCAGGAGGGCTGATTGTCATTACCCCATGGTAAAAGGCATCTTGATCAGGGCATCCTGCCAGCCTTCTGCTCTGGGTACCCACAGACGCGGCTTGAAGATCAGTTTCTTATACTTCCAGATGCCGCCGACTTTTACATAGGTATCGAAATATTCCCCTTGCAGGAACATGTCCTTGCCGCCGCGGGCACGGAAGCAGCCGAACAGGTACCAGTGGCCG
Source organism: uncultured Acidaminococcus sp. (assembly GCA_902796945.1). Lineage (GTDB taxonomy): Bacteria > Bacillota > Negativicutes > Acidaminococcales > Acidaminococcaceae > Acidaminococcus. The sequence continues at coordinate 11,006 of CADBQR010000140.1, read as the reverse complement.
GTAGCCGTGTCACCGTTGACGTTGATCATCGGGTTGAACATATTGTGCTGCGTGAAGTCCATGTTGGCACGGAAGCCTTTGAACAGTTCGCGAATGCCTTCGTGGCCGTAGCCGTTGCCGAATTCCTCGCCGCTTTCCCAGGAACCGTCTTCTACGAATACGGAGCAGATCCGGTCCGGGTTGTGGTTATCATCACAGATGTCGGCGTAGTTGTACTTCAGTTGTTTGATTGCCTCGATGTCCATCAGTCTTTGCAGTTCTTTTTTGGTTTCCATAGTCAATAACCTCCTCAATAAAATGAAATCAGATGGAATTGCCAACCGTGAAGCCTTCTGTAATTGCGTTCCATGCGTTATTGGGAGCACGGACCGCATCGCCAATCACATATACTTCAAATCCGGCTTCCTTCAGGGAAGCACCCAGTTCTTTGTTCGGACGGGAACCCACCGCCAGGACGACCGTATCTGCAGGGATTTCTGCGTTGACTTTTCCCGTTACGACGACGGAAGCATCCTTGATTTCCTTGACCGTCGTTTCTGTATAGACGCGGACCTTATGGCTGTCCATATCGGCCAGCAGGTCCCAGCGGGGTACCGTGACCTCATCCGTGGCAATATCGGGCAGCATTTCAATCAGGACAACATTCTTCAACTGCGAGGCCAGGTGATTGGCTGTTTCGGCACCGACATCACCGCCGCCAATGACGACAATCCGGTTTCCCGTATTGACCTTTCCGGCCAGGACATCATTGGCCGTTACCACATGCGGCTTATCGCTGCCTGCAATCTTTTTCGGAACAATGGGGGTGGCACCGTTGGCGGCAATGACAAGATCCGGGTGTTCTGCCTTCACCATTTCCGGGGTTACCGTTGTTTCGTAGATGACCTGAACTCCTAATTTCTCAAGCTGATGAAGCTGCCAGGTGATGAACGTGGTGATCTCTCCTTTTCCGGGAGGTACCGAGGCCAGACGGAATGCCCCGCCGGCAAAGCGTTCCTTTTCATATACTTTCACATGGTGGCCCCGTTTCGCCGCGTAAATCGCCGCTTCCAGGCCGCCCGGGCCGGCCCCGATGACCAGTACATTTCTGGGGGCCGCTGCCTTTTCTACTTTCAGCTCGCTTTCCTTGCCCAGGAATGGGTTCAGGATACAGGCGGCGGGCTTATCCAGAAGGATATTGGTGATACAGCCATGGTGGCAGCCGATACAGGTGCGGATATCATCAAAACGGCCTTCCTGCGCCTTTACCGGCGTATACGGATCGGCCAGTGACTGGCGCCCAAAAGCTACCATATCCGCTTTCCCGGACGCCAATACAGCTTCGGCAATACGGGGATCGTTGAAGCGCCCCACGGTAATGACCGGCAACGACGTGATTTTCTTGATTTCCGCAGCCAGATCCGCAATCCAGCCATGACGGGTGAACATGGACGGAATGATTGCGTCAAAAGAGCGGTACACGCCGGCTGTTGCGTTGATATAGCTGATACCGGCTGCTTCGAGGTAGGGGACAATCGCCTTCGTGTCTTCAATCGTCCTGCCGCCCGTGACATATTCATCGCAGGAAATTCGGAAGCCCACAATAAAGTCGTCTCCGCATTTGATCCGCACATCACGGATTACTTCCAGGGCAAAGCGGATCCGGTTCTGCAGGGGTCCGCCATAGGCATCCGTTCGCTTGTTGGAGTAGGGCGACATGAACTGGGCCAGCAGGTATCCGTGGCCCCCATGGATTTCAACCCCGTCAAAGCCGGCTTCCTTGGCCCGTCTGGCACAGTCCCCGAACTGGGAAATGGTCTCCTGGATTTCTGCAAGGGTCATTTCGTGGGGCATATCCGGGCTGAAGGGGCAGGGGATTGCCGAAGGTGCCCAGGGCGCATGCCCAATGATGGCGGCCGAAGTCTGTCTGCCGGCATGATAGATCTGGGCAATGACCGCGGCACCCTGTTTATGGATGCGATTGGTAAATTCCACGTAGCCGGGAATTTGTTCATCCTTCCAGAGTCCTGGCAGGTAATTGAATCCCTTGCCGCCGGGAGAAACGGCAAAATCCTCGGTAATGATCATGCCAAAACCGCCTTTTGCCTTTGCTTCGTGGTAAGCGGTGAACCGTTCCGTACAGGTGCCATCTTTGTTGCAGTAATTCATGACCATCGCCGGAACGACACAACGGTTTTTTATGGTCTTTCCATTCACTTGAATGGGTGAAAATAAATGCGGCAACATAGATACCCATCCTTTCTGACAAAATATCAACATTGACTCGCGAGTCATTCAACCTGAAACCATTGTAGCATTAAGTGACTGGTTAGTCAATAATGAATCATCAGTCATTTTACAATCAGGCCCTGCCATGAAAAGATCCATACATGAAGCCATGCCCGAAAAAATCAACCGGCCTGCTATGCAGTTGGGTCGTTATTTCCTGTTCAGGTTGCCGTGTATGATGGGTGGCAGCCCCTTCGATTGTTGCACTGCATGTTTCCCGGCCAGAAGCCGGGGGCCCAACGTACCTTTGACCTGTATCATATGGTCTTTTTCATCGTTCTCTTTTCCATCTTCGTGCAGGGAGCCCTGATTCCCTATGCGGCCAAAAAGCTGGATATGATTGATGATACAGAAGATGTCATGGCTACGTTCAACGATTATACCCGGGAAATCCCGGTGCAGTTTGTCCGGTGCATTCTCAAGGAAGGGCATCCCTGGGAGGGGAGGACACTTTCGGAAATCATCATGCCGCCGGGGTCCCTTGCGGCCGCCATGATCCGCCAGGGGCGCGAAATCATCCCCAAGGGCGATACGGTACTGGAAAAGGGCGATGAAATCATCCTGTGCGGTCTCGAAGGCGGCAGTGCAGCCATCAGTGGACTTCATAAAGTACGGTTGTCCCGGCGTGATGAATGGACGGGCAAAAAACTGTCGGAACTTTCCCTTCATCAGGAACTCATTGTCCTTATCCTGCGGGATGGGGAAATCCTCATTCCCACTGGCGATACCCTCCTTCGTGCCGGGGATGCGCTCTTTGTAACAAGCCGGAACGCAGCCCGGGAAGCGTAAAAGGAGGCGCCTCCGAAGAAAGGGCCGCAGCGGGGCCGGAATGGGGCAAGGACTGCATTCGCATTAGTGGAAATAATAAGGAAAGACCTGTTTTTGCCGACGCACCTCGTTCATCCCATTTCCAAACTCCCTGTTAAAGGCAGCAAAAAAATAAGGAAGTCCCGATTTTTTCGGTGGCCGACCCTCCAAACCAACGGTGGTGACCCCTTTAAACAAGGCGGTGGGTTAAGGCCAAATCGTTCTGTGGAGAGGGCTTTCCACCAATCTTGGATTGGACGCAGATACAAGAAGGACCTGAAGCAGTCATTGCGGCTTCAGGTCCTTTTTTTATTCATTATTACAGCAATTTCCCTGATAAACGGTCCTCACTTCGATGTGGCTGTTGCTGATTCTTTTGCCTTCGATTGAGGTAAAGGAACAAATAAGGCTATCTCGTGTTATTGCAACGCTTTCAAATTCCTTTTCCGGGTATGTTCTGCTTTTTTATTTTTCGTTTATTCCCAACGGGAATGATCGATGCCGGACCCCAGTTCAAAATGGTATTTGGCAATCCCGAGGTCCACCTTTTCCAAAAATCCCGGAACCGTATCGATGGAAAGCGTTTCGCCATTCAAATGGATCTTGAACAGCTGCTGGTTGCCGGCCGTCGGTGCAAGGATGGCACAGGCCATGCCCTTCCGGAACCAGTCGGGGACATTTGCGGGGTCGCTTGTTTCAGACATTTCCTCCGCGGTCTTGATTTTGTGGTGGCTGCCGGTTGCCTCACTGTAACCGATGCAGATGGTAATGACAAGGCGTTCGCCCGCCGCGATTTCCGGTACAGGGATTCCTTCGGCTGGATTTTCCAGCCTTGTTTCTACCCAGCCGGTCTTAAGGCCGTGCTGCTGGGCCCAAAGCACAAGCTGCTCCCCATAGTATCCGCACTGTTCGTCCAGATGGGGCCCATCCTTCCCGACGAGGGAAATATAATTGGTGACGCCCGTCCATTTGCCATAGCGAATGGTGTAGGGAGCCAGGGCATCCTTTATGCCGTTCATCAGCTGGAAATGGAGACCGGCTTTCCGGTTGATTTCCGCAATCATGGATTGCAGTGTCCGGGCGATTTCCGGTGCCAGTGCGCGTCCGTCATAGGTCCTGATCGTATGCCGCGTTTTGATGGCTTCTTCCATGGTCATGGTCATTGTTTTTCCTCCTGAATCAAAAAATAGTTTTAGTATTGGGGTTGCGTTTTTACTGGAATCAGTATAGCATGTAATGGTGTCATCTATTGGCACTATTAAAAAGCAAGGAGAAAAAAATTTCATGAATAAAGCCGAACGCCTGAACCGGGAAATGGCCTATCTCGTCAACCATCCGGCCTTTCATCTGGCGGACCTGATGGAACAGTTCCATATCTCCAGGCGGACCGCACTGCGTGACATTACGGACCTGGTGGACCTGGGGCTCAATATTGATACGGAACCGGGCCGTTATGGCGGTTATCAGGTTACCAACCGCGGGACCCTGATTCCCATGACGTTTACCGGAAATGAGGTCAGTGCGATCTTGTTTGCCATCAAATCGCTGGCCCTCGTTTCGGTCAATCCCTTTCAGCAGTCCTATCCCAATATCTACGAGCGGCTGCTTTCGACGCTGCCTTCCTATCGGCGGAAGAGCGTCACGGATATGATGGATGCCTGTCATTACTATAACGTGCCGCCCCTGTATGAGATCCCCTTTCTCCGGCAGGTCCTGAAAGCCTGCATCAGCCGGCAGGTGATTGAAATCACCTCTTCGCAGCTGGGAAAAGAGCCGGTCAGGGTTCAGTTCCTTTGGATTTTTTATCGCAACGGATTTTGGTTCTTTGAGGGGATCGATGCGGACCGGGGACGCTGGTACCGGGCCCGCTGTGACCTTATTACCGCCTTTTCCGATACGGGAAAAAAGGGAAAACTGGACCGGGAAGCCTTGCAGGCGCAGCACGACCGGTTTGTTGCGGAACACCATACGATTCCTTTCCGCTGCCGCATTACCGACAAGGGGAAGGAACGCTATTACAAGGAGCGGTACGAAAATATTGAACTCAGGGGCAATGAGCTGGTGGGGGCCTATCACGAAGATGAATTTGCCTACATGTTGGATTATCTGATTGGCTATGGCAGCCAGGTCGTGATTTTGGAACCGGAATCCCTTCGCCGGGCCTATCGGCAGAGACTGCAGGCCATGCTTGCCGCCGCAAAGTGAAAGGCCGGGGAAGCCGCAGCAACGGCCGGGCCGTAGCGGAGGCCCTGTGCCGGAAAGCCGGTTGGAGGCCGGAAACGGGAAGAAATGCTAGAAAAAACGGACGCATGGACCTGAGGATACGCGGGGAAGGGGAGGAGCCCTTGCCGTGCGACCCTTTGTGACAGCAAACAAGGACTGTACTGGATACCAGGAAAGAATCGATGGTATCCAGTACAGTCCTTGTTTGGCTTTGCGGAATCCAATATGAAGAACCACTGTCAGCACGGAAGCCCTGCTCAATCAGGCCCTGCTTTCCAGTTCGGCTGCCTGCTGGCCCGGAAACCCCTGCCTCAGGCAGTGAGAGGGAAGCCCGCTTTGTGGCGAAAGGCAACGCAGGCGACACGTGCCCGTGATGGGGAAGGACCGCGTGCAGGAACAGTCAATGGTGGTTTCCTCCGCTTGATCCATGGGTGGGACGCTCCTTTATGAGCGTTTCCAGCACATATTCCCGGAGGACACTGGCATTGTTTTCTTTTTCTTCCTTGCGGGCAAAGACGAAAACAACCGGCCCCTCCCGCAGCCACTGGGCAACCTCTTTGATAAAGGGCCCTGTAGCGGGGTTCATTTCCAGTTCCTTGCGGTAGCGGGAGCGGAAACCGACAAAATCAGCCGGATTGTCTTTGTACCATTGGTGCAGTTCCCGGGAAGGCGTGATTTCCTGGGCCCAACAGGTCACGGCATCCTTGCGGATTCCCCGTGGCCAGAGCCGGTCGACGAGGACCTTTCGGCCCCCGTCAATGCTATTTTTGGAGTAAATTCTCTGGATGGTCAGGATGCTCATGCGTCCACTTCCTCAATGGCGCCTACGGGGCAGCCTTCGAGCGCCTGTCGGGCATCCGCTTCCTCACCGGCAGGGACTGTTTCGGAAGCAATCGCCTTGCCATCCGGTCCCATGGTGAATACAGCAGGACAAGTCATGGTACAGAGTGCGCAGCCGATGCAATTTTCGTTGACATGACACTTCATAAAAGATCAGCTCCTTTTATTCTGACGGCGGAGGAATCGGTCCTTCGTCTTTCTGAGTACAGCGTATCAAAAAGGCAGAAGAAAAGATGTTGGAATGGCAACAAACGACCTTATTAAAAGGAGATTTGACTAAAATAAATCCCAAGATCCAAAGTCGTACGCCAACCGGTGTTACTACGATTTTAGGCGGCTGTTAGGCGCTTTTTTCTTTTAATTCCTTTTAATATGGGATGTGCATTTAGTCAAAATGGTTTCAACACCCTGATATTCCGTCCTAAGATATTCTCTAATTCTAATATTTTTCTATGTTATAATCATAAATGACATTTGATTTTCCAGATTTTACTTAAAAAATCGAATAAATGCAAGTGCGGGAATGGGGATATACGATGGAAACCTTTAATAATACAACGAAGGTAGTCAGGGATGATCTTGTCAAGAAAATTCTCTCTGGCAGCAAGCTTTCTATTGCTGCAGCGTGTTTTTCTATCTATGCTTATCAGGAATTGAAGGAACAATTGGAAAATTCCGAAGAACTTAGATTTATATTTACTTCCCCAACCTTCATTGCAGAAAAGACTCCAAAAGAGCGCAAAGAATTTTATATCCCGCGTTTAAAACGTGAAAAAAGTCTTTATGGAACCGAGTTCGAAGTGCGCCTGAGAAATGAATTGAAACAAAAGGCCGTTGCCAAAGAATGCGCTGAATGGATAAAGAAAAAAGTTCATTTTAAATCCAATACGACTCATGAAGGTATGAATAATTTTCTCTTGGTGCAGAATCCTGATCAAATCTTTACTTATATGCCCCTCAACTCTTTTACTACAGTTGATCTTGGCTGTGAACGGGGCAACAATTTAACCAATATGGTTACTCGCTTGGAGAATCCTGCCAGTCAGGAATTTTTAAAGCTGTTCGATGGCGTCTGGAATGATAAGGAAAAGCTTGCCGATGTCACGGACGAAGTGATTGATATGATTTCTACGGTGTATCAGGAGAATGCACCAGAATTAATCTACTTTATGACGCTCTATAATATCTTCAATGAATTTCTTGAAGATATTTCAGAAGATGTACTACCTAATGAAGCTACAGGTTTCAAGAGCAGTGTAATTTGGAATAAACTCTATAATTTTCAAAAGGATGCCGCACTTGGTATTATCAATAAATTGGAACAGTACAACGGTTGCATTTTGGCTGATAGCGTTGGGTTAGGAAAAACTTTTACTGCTCTTGCCGTCATTAAGTACTATGAAGGACGAAATAAAAATGTGTTGGTACTCTGCCCAAAGAAGCTTGCAGAAAATTGGATGACCTATCGTGGCAATTTGGTAAACAATTCATTAGCGGCAGACCGTTTCCGGTATGATGTGCTTTATCATACAGACCTTTCGCGGAATAGCGGGAAGACTCCAATCGGCCTACCCATTGACCGGATCAACTGGGGAAACTATGATTTGGTCGTCATTGATGAAAGTCACAACTTCCGTAATGGCAATGGCACCAATACCCATGGCGGCGAAAAAGAAAACCGCTATATGCGTCTCATGAACCGTGTAATTCGGCCGGGAGTCCGCACCAAAGTACTCATGCTTTCCGCCACACCCGTCAATAACCGCTTTAATGACCTACGCAACCAGCTGGCCCTTGCCTATGAGGGAAATCCGGTAGAAATCAACAATAAATTAAATACAAAGTCTGACATTGATACGATCTTTCGTCGAGCACAAAAAGTATATAACGATTGGTGCAACCTACCGGAAAATGAAAGAACAACACAGAACCTGCTTTCACAATTGGATTATGACTTTTTTGAAGTGCTGGATTCAGTCACGATTGCAAGGTCCAGACATCATATACAGACTTACTACGATACAACTGAAATTGGTACTTTCCCAAAGCGAAACAAACCAATTTCCTTATATCCAAAATTAACAGATAAAAAGGATGCCATTAACTATAAAGAAGTCTATGAATGCTTATCTAATTTAAGACTAACGATTTACACACCAACGCAGTATATCCTTCCTAGCAAAATGTCCAACTACCTGTCCGAAGAAGAAACGGAAAACTTTCAGAAAGGTCGTGAAAGTGGTATTCAACGTTTGATGAATATCAATCTACTGAAACGTATGGAAAGCTCTGTACATTCCTTTTTGCTGACTGTACAGCGTGTTTATAACTATCTCAACGCTACTAATCAAATTATTGAGAACTTTATTCAAAATGGTAGCGGTAATTTAAAAGAAATGACCGATTTATCCAATGCGGCAGTAGATTTTGATGATGATGATCAAAATACTGACTTTTTTTCTGTTGGCAAAAAAGTACAAATTGATCTTCGGGACATGGATTATGTTTCCTGGCAAAGGGATATAAAAGCTGATATGGATACGCTTGCTCTTCTTATCAGCATGGTAAAAGATATTACGCCAGAATACGACTATAAACTGAACCAGTTGATTCGCGTAATTCGTGAAAAGGAAGAAAATCCCATCAATCCAGGCAACCGGAAAGTCTTGATTTTTACCGCCTTTGCTGATACAGCAGAATATTTATATGAGAACATTGCACCTAAAGCTAAAAGTCTTGGCTTAAACACAGCCTTGATTACAGGATCTGTTGATGGAAAGACTACGATTCCTGGTTTTAAACCAGAGATGAATCATGTCCTATCTTGCTTTTCACCTCAATCAAAGGACAGGGACGTTCTTTACCCCGATGATAAGGGAAAAAATATAGACATCCTGATTGGTACGGACTGCATTTCTGAAGGACAGAATTTACAGGATTGTGATTATTGCATCAACTATGATATCCATTGGAACCCGGTCCGCATCATTCAGCGGTTTGGACGTATTGACCGAATCGGTAGTAGAAATAAAGTAATCCAGTTAGTCAACTTTTGGCCAGATTTGACTCTGGATGAATACATCAATTTAAAGGCAAGAGTCGAAACAAGGATGCGTATTTCCGTCATGACTTCTACTGGTGATGATGATTTAATCAATCAGCAAGAAAAGGGAGACTTGGCCTATCGCAAGGAACAACTGAAAAAATTACAAGAAGAAGTCGTTGATCTGGAAGATATGTCGAACGGTGTCTCCATTACAGATTTAGGGCTCAATGACTTTCGCATGGATCTTATTGACTATATGAAAGATCATCCGGATATCGATCATATCCCTTATGGCATTCATGCAGTAGTGCATGGAGAAAAGCCTGGTGTGATTTTTGTTCTCAAGAATGTAAACGCTGAAATTAATATAAAAAATCAAAACAGGCTGCATCCTTTTTATCTGGTGTATGTAGGGAAAGATGGAGAAATCATCACCAATCATTTACAGCCCAAAGATACGCTGGATGAAATGCGGCATATCGCCAGAGGAAAGAGCAACCCAGATGAAAAACTATGTCATTTATTTAACAAGGAAACGAAAGATGGACGGAATATGAGCACAGTCTCGCGCCTTTTAGAGGCAGCAATAGGCTCAATCATTGACGCTAAAGAAGAAGAAGATATTGCAAGTTTCTTTTCTGCCAACGAAACCTCCTTCCAATCGAAAGGATTTACTGGCTTGGATGATTTTGAATTGATTTGTTTTCTGGTGGTGAAGTAAATGATTGATTTTCCTAAAAGTACAGTGGTCCATCGGCGTCTGCCCAAAGAAGCATTTTATAAACATCTGCCGCTGTCGCCCGCATTAAAAGCAAAATTTGTCTCTGACGTAGAGCGAATCCAGGTGGAAAACAGCCTGAGAAAAGACAATCTCAATCTGGCGAAAGAATCGAAAATAAAGGAAATCTTGCTCCTTTCCATTACGCTTAAGAAGCAGGATTTTGATGGTAAGATTGTAGAAGCCATTGCAAGACAGAATCCCCATAAACTTGTATTTCTGCTCGTTTATAAAGATAATCGCCAGCTGGCCGTTTATCAGAGTAAGCTCTATCAGGCAGAATGGGTGCAAGAGAAAGAGCTGACCCTTGCCCTTCACGGAAGCACAATGAAGGAAATCTGGGATGATTTGGTGCGCCAAATTGCTATTTCCTCAGAAGCCGTATTGCAAAAAAAGGATGTGTCACTTGAGAAGCAACTGGAAAATCAGGACGAAATCAACCGCCTGAAAAAGCTAATTGAGAAAACGGAAGCCGCAGCATGGAAGGAACCACAGCCAAAGAAGCGGTTTGAACTATATACGCGGCTGCAGGAGTATAAACATCAAATGGAGGAAATCACAAATGGAAAAGCTTAAGATGCATACACCAGATTTGGCAGAGGAAAACTATAAGAAATTGGCAGCTCTGTTCCCAAATGCAGTGACGGAAACTATCGATGAGGAAGGCAATGTAGTCCGTTCCATCGATAAAGACGTGCTAATGCAGGAAATCAATAGCAAAGTAGTGGATGACGGGCAGGAACGATATCAGTTTACCTGGCCGGACAAACGGAAAGCTATCATCCTTGCCAATCAGCCTATCGCAAAGACACTGCGGTTTGAACAAGAAAAGTCTGTAGGGAGAGACGGTACGCCCGGTGGAACGGATTCGGAAAATATCTATATTGAAGGCGATAACCTGGATGCGCTGAAACTTCTTCAGGAGACGTACCTTGGTAAGGTGAAAATGATCTATATCGAAATGCAAATCCCCGTATTGATAAAAGAACTTTCCGCACCCCAAATCTTGAAAATCGCTTGATATATGGGCTTTTGAAGCACCTT
>CADBQR010000139.1 GCA_902796945.1 uncultured Acidaminococcus sp. | reverse complement strand
CAGAACTATTTCCGTATGTATGACAAGCTGTCCGGTATGACCGGTACGGCCAAGACGGAAGAACAGGAATTCCAGAAGATTTACGGTCTCGATGTCGTTGTCGTGCCGACGAATAAACCGAATATCCGTATCGATTATCCCGATGTGATCTACAAGACGCGCCGGGCCAAGTACCGTGCCGTTGTTAAGGCCATCGAGGAGCTGCATAAGATCGGCCGTCCGGTCCTGGTCGGTACGACTTCCATCCAGCAATCGGAAGAACTTTCCTCCATGCTGAAAAAGAAGGGCATTCAGCATAATGTCCTGAACGCCAAGTATCATGAGAAGGAAGCCGAAATCGTAGCGGATGCCGGGCAGATGGGCGCGGTTACGATTGCTACCAACATGGCTGGCCGCGGAACGGATATCGTTCTTGGCGAAGGCGTTGCGGAACTGGGCGGTCTCCACATCATCGGTACGGAACGGCATGAATCCCGCCGGATCGACAACCAGCTGCGCGGACGCTGCGCCCGTCAGGGCGACCCCGGTTCCACCCGGTTCTATCTGTCCCTGGAAGATGACCTGATGCGTCTGTTCGGTTCGGACAACATTTCCGGGATCATGGACAAACTGGGCATGGACGAAGATGAACCGATTGAGCATAAGATCGTGACCCGCTCCATCGAATCGGCCCAGAAGAAAGTGGAAGCCAGGAACTTTGAAATCCGTAAACAGGTCCTGGAATATGACGATGTCATGAACCAGCAGAGAGAGGTCATCTACGACCAGCGCCGCAAGATCCTGGAAAAGGCGGATCTTAAGAGCACGGTCCTTGACATGGCTTCCCATATCGTGGACCGCTCCCTGGATATGTATGTCCCGAAAGAAGCGTACAGTGAGGATTGGGATATCAAGAGCCTCATCAAGTACGCCGAGGATTTCTATGCGCCGCCAGGACTCCTGAAGGAAGAAAAACTGGCTGAAATGAGCCGCGAAGAGCTGGAAGAATACATGCATAAGCTGGCGGAGGACTACTACAATGAACGGGAGGCCAATAACGGCGCCCCGATCATGCGGGAACTGGAAAACCTTGTCATGCTGAAAGTGGTGGACCAGCACTGGATGGAGCACCTGGACGCCATGGATGCCCTGCGCGAGGGCATCGGGCTGCGTGCTTACGGACAGCGGGATCCCCTCGTTGAATACAAGTTTGAAGCCTATGATATGTTCGAGGCCATGAAGGAAGCCATTGTTGATGATGTGGTCCGTTACATGTACCGCGTCAACGTGGTGACCCAGCCGGTCGTGGAAGACCATTTGTCCAATGCGTCCGTAAACAACCCGAACGTGGACGGCAGCGACGAACATCACAAAGAGCCGGTCAAGGCAAAACCGACGGTGGGGCGGAACGATCCCTGCCCCTGCGGCAGCGGGAAGAAGTACAAGAACTGCTGCGGGAAAAACCTGGAAAACTGATGCATCAGCATTTGCCTTAAGCGCTGATCGCAGCCAAGGAAGCTGGGAGCGATTCCAGCTTCTTTTGGGTATTGTATGAGATTGCTTCGGAAAGGGATTGAAAACCGTGTTATTGGAAGAATTAAGACCGCAGATCAATGAATTGAAGGACCGCTTAGGGGAATTGAAGGCGGGCCTGAAGATTGCCCAAAAGGAAGAGCGCATCCAGGATCTGGATTACCAGATGGCCGCACCGGGATTCTGGGACGACCCGGACAAGGCACAGAAAGTGGCCCAGGAAGCCAACAACCTGAAAAGTGATGTGGATACGTTCAATTCCCTGAACCATAAGCTGGAAGATCTGGAAACCCTGTGGGAAATGGCCATGGAGGACCAGGATGACAGCCTGGTGGCGGAAATGGAAAGCGAACTGGAAGAAGCCAGGAAAACCCTGTCCGACCTGGAACTGGGCATGCTCCTGAGCGATCAATACGATGCCAACAATGCCATCCTGAACCTTCATGCCGGTGCCGGCGGAACAGAGGCCCAGGACTGGACCAGCATGCTGATGCGCATGTTTACCCGCTACGCCGAACGGAAGGGGTTCCAGGTGGAATTGCTTGATGTACTGCCCGGTGAAGAAGCCGGCATCAAGAGTGCGACTCTTTCGATTACGGGGCACAACGCCTACGGCTACCTGAAGAGTGAAAAGGGCGTCCACCGTCTGGTCAGGATTTCTCCGTTTGACGCCAACGCCAGGCGCCATACCTCGTTTTCCGCCGTCGATGTGATGCCGGAAATCGATAACACCATTGAAGTGAACCTCAACATGGATGATGTCCGCGTCGATTACTATCGCGCCAGCGGTGCCGGCGGACAGCACGTCAACAAGACTTCTTCGGCCGTGCGTATGACCCACCTGCCTACGGGAATCGTCGTGCAGTGCCAGAATGAACGGTCCCAGCTGCAGAACAAGGAACGCTGCCTGCAGCTGCTACGGGCCAGGCTGTTTGAGTACGAAAAGGCCATTCAGGACAAGAAGATCAATGATATTGCCGGCGACTACCAGGCCATTGAATGGGGCAGCCAGATCCGTTCCTATGTGTTCCAGCCCTATACCATGGTGAAGGACCATCGTACCGGTGCGGAAACAGGCAATGTGCAGGCTGTCATGGATGGGGACCTGGACCTGTTTGTGGAAAGTTATTTGCGGAGTCTGAAACACTGATTCCGGCAGGACATGGAGATAGCGATGAAAAATTCGAAAAAGATTTTTCTGGCCCTCATGAGCATCGGGCTGGTTTTTTCCCTTTACCTGAATTTCCAGCGTCATCAGGTGGAACAGAAAAACAGGCAGATCGAAACGGTCATGGATTACCAGGCCCTGCGCCGCATGGCTGTAAGTGAAGGGGTGCCCCGGGAAAAGGTCTTTAAGGAATTCAAGGACCGGGGTGTGACGACGCTTGCCATTTATGATAAATCCATCATCCAGATGGCCCAGGAAGGCTATATCACCTATTATACAGGCGGCGATCTGCTGCGTGCCTCCAACCTGGGAACCCTGGACCCTGCCTGGCTGGCCATTACCAGGCGTCCGGATTTTGAAGTAGAGGCCCTCTACCTGTCCGATGGAAACAGCCGGAAGGCCCTGGACCAGTTGACGGAAACCCTGGCTGTCCGCTTTGATGACGGCCGCTTCAAGCAGCTCAGTACAGCGCCGCGTGTCTATCAGCTGAAGGGACCGACCCAGCTGAACAAAAATCCTTTCTATCAGGACCAGGTGGGACTCCAGGAGTCCGCCTTTGTCATGGTTCCCGATGAAATCGAGGATGCCAGGAACAACGGCTTCATGGTCGCCGTCCGTCCCGGTAACGCGGTCCATCAGACGGCAGACCGGGAAAAAGCCGAAAAGCAGATATTGACGTATTTTGAGCAGCTTGACCGGACGGGAGCTGAAATTTCCCTTTTGATCGGCAACGGAAAAAGCATGTTCGGGGAACCGAACTACCTGGACCTGGTGGCCCGGGAAATGTTGAAACGCCATATTACGCTGGGCATGGTGGAAAACGATATCCAGCTCCAGTTCATCAAAATGGAAGGCCTGGTCCCCATGGCGCCGGTCATGAATTATCAGGTGGCCCGGGCGTACCTGATCACGGAAGATGAGCAGCGGAAGATGAAGATCTTTGACGCCTTCCGCCGCTGGTCCCTGTCCAATGATGAACGGAATATCCGCGTCAATTATATCCGGGCTTTCCTGACAGGTCGTGACGGCATGTCCACCCTGAAAACCAACCTTGAATATGTGGGCCGGGTGACAAAGGATGTCGCTTCCCATGGGTATACGAGCGGCCGCGCTGACATTTACCAGGTGTTCCAGCCGAATCCCGTGCTGTACATCCCGCTGGCGCTGTCGCTGGCTGCTGCCTGGTGTCTTTATCTGGAACTTTTAGGGTTCCTGCCGGAGCGGCATTACCTGAAACTGACGATTCTCTTTGGACTCCTGCTTTCGGCAGGCTATATGACGGGAAGCCATTCCCTGCTGGCCCGTCAGGTGACTGCCCTTGGGGCGGCCATCATCTTCCCGGTTCTTTCCATGGCCCGGATGATGCATATCTGGGATACCCTGGATTCCCGGCAGTCCCTGGGGCAGCTGATCGTGAAGACCATGGTCCAGCTTTTCGGGGCGCTGCTCTTTTCCCTGGTGGGGGCCTCCATGCTGGGCGGCGTCCTCAGTGATACCCGGTTCCTCCTGGAAATCGACATTTATCGTGGTGTCAAGCTGACTTTCCTGATGCCCGTCGTTTTGACGTTCCTTCTTTTCTGCAAGAGTCACGGGCTTTGGAATGAAGGGGAAAGTTTGTGGAAACCGGCGGAACGGATCCGTGATTTCCTGAATCGTCCCTTTACCTTCAATACGCTGGTCATTCTCTTCTTCTTTGCCATCGTCGCCTGGGTATTTATTGGACGCAGCGGCCATACGGCAGGCGTACCGGTTCCGGCGTTTGAGGAAAAACTGCGGTATTTTCTGGAAGAAACCATGTATGCCCGTCCGCGGGAGAAGGAATTCATTGTCGGTCATCCGGCATTCTTCCTGGCCGCCTGGTGCGCATGGAGAAAACTGCCGGTCTGGGCCTGCGGCCTGTTTGTCACGGCGGCTGCCGTCGGGCAGGGAAGTGCTGTCCAGACCTTTGCCCACATGAGGACACCCATCCTTATGTCCTACGTGCGCGCTGCGGACGGATATGTATTGGGCATCGTGCTGGGGGCCATTGCAGTCCTCCTGTTCGAGGCGGTCTATTCGTATGCAAAGAAGATTCTTCGGAGGAGGGAAGGGCTTGAATAAGGTGCTGATCTCCGGGTACTATGGATTTTCCAATGCCGGTGACGAGGCCATGCTGACGGCCATCGTAAACAGCCTGCGGGAGCAGGATCCGGACATTGGGATTACGGTCATTTCCGGGCATCCGGAGGTGACGGCTGCCATTCACCATACCGCTTCCATCCATCGGTTTGATTTTCCGGCCATCCTTTCTGCCATGAGAAAATCCGATCTCCTGTTAAGCGGGGGAGGAAGCCTCCTGCAGAATGTGACGAGCCATTTCAGTTTGTTCTATTATCTGACCATCATTGGCCTGGCGGCCCTTCTTGGAAAGAAAATCATGCTCTTTGCCCAGGGCATTGGTCCGATCCGGGGAGGTTTTTCCCGTTTCCTGACACGGCAGGTCTGCCGCCATGCCGACCTGATCACCGTTCGCGATGACGGATCCCTGGAGGATCTCTGTGCCATGGGATTTCCGAAGGAAAGCATCAAGGTGACCAGTGACGCTGTCTTTTCCCTGCCTGACGGCAACCGCGAGGAAGGGCGGAGGCTGCTTGAACAGATCGGCGTGGACAGTACGCGTCCCGTCATCGGTTTTGCCCTGCGCCACTGGAAAGGGGAATCCCGGTTTGTTCGGGAATTTGCGGCGGCTGCCGATGCCTTGAAGAAGGAATTTCACTGCCAGGTCCTTTTTGTACCGTTGCAGTTTCCGGCTGACCAGACATTGTCGGAAAGCGTGAAGGCTACCATGGCAGACCGGGACGGGGTCTTTGTTCTCGACCATAAGCTGCCGACCCAGTCCTATCAGGACCTGATCAGCCGGTTGGACCTGCTGATTGGCATGCGGCTTCACGCACTTGTCTTTGCCGCATTGAATGATGTACCGTTCATGGCTGTTTCCTACGACCCCAAAGTGGATCGTTTTGTCAGCGGCATGCTGGGGACGGTGGTCAATACCATTGATCAGGTGACCGCGGAGGAAATCCTCTCCACGGCCCACCATCTCCGCAGCTGTGACGGCTGTCAGGAAAAGGCCCAGATCCGCGCCTTGCGTGAGGAGGCCCGTAAAAACATCGGGCGGGCCATTGCCCTGATGAAGCAATGACCATGATAAATTACAGGAGGGAGGCGATATTTTGCTGATCATGAAGCATGCCAGCAAAATATATGCCGGCGGGGCGAAGGCCCTTCAGGATATCAATGTACATATCAAGCCGGGTGAATTTGTCTTTTTGGTTGGCCCCAGCGGGGCGGGCAAATCCACCTTCATCAAATTGATTTCCCGTGAAATCGAACTGACCAGCGGTCAGATTTTTGTAGACGGCGTGGATGTCATGAAACTGCGGGATGATGAGATTCCCTATCTGCGCCGGCAGCTCGGTATCGTGTTCCAGGATTACCGACTCCTGAATGACCGGACGGCTTTTGAAAACGTGGCTTTCGCCATGCAGGTCATTGAAACGCCGTCGAAAAAGGTCCGGGAGCGGGTGACTGAAGTCCTGAACCTGGTTGGCCTTGGCGACCGGGGCGACAATTACCCCGGGGAAATGTCCGGCGGCGAGCAGCAGCGGGTAGCTATTGCCCGGGCCATTGTCAACGACCCGCTTCTGGTCATTGCCGATGAGCCGACGGGGAACCTGGACCCGGAAACCAGTATGGAAATCATGAATATTTTTACGGAAATCAATAAGCGCGGCGCCACCATCATCATGGCCACCCATGACAAGACCATGGTCGATTATATGCGCCAGCGCGTCATTGCCATCGAGGACGGGCGCATTGTCCGTGATGAAATAAAAGGAGTTTATGGGTATGAGCTTTAGTACAAAATGGTATTACCTGCGGGAAACTTTCAAATCGCTCAAACGTAACTCCCTCATGAGTATTGCTTCCGTTTCCACGGTTGCCCTTTCCATTTTGGTACTGGGGCTTTTCCTGACCATGGTCCTCAATGTGAATAACCTGGCCCAGTATCTGGAAAACCAGGTCCAGGTAACGGTGTATATGGAAGATTCCGCAACGGCTGTCCAGCGCCGTCAGACAGAGCAGCAGCTCAAGATCATGCCCGGCGTCATGGAAGTCAAGGGTGTCACGAAGGAACAGGCCCTGGCCAATTTCAAGAAACGCCTGCGGGAACAGCAGAAGCTGCTGGATGCCCTGGGAGAGGAAAACCCGTTCCCCTATTCCTTTGAAATCAAGGTGGACAAGCCGGAGCGTATCCAGCAGATTGTACCGAAAATCGAGCAGATGCCCGGTGTGGAGACGGCCAAATTCGGCCAGGAAGTCGTGGAACATATTTTCCAGCTGACGAGGATCCTTCGGATTGGCGGCATCCTGCTCATTGTGATGCTGGCCATTGCGACCCTGTTCATCATTTCCAATACCATCCGGCTGACGGTCTTTGCCCGCCGGCGGGAAGTAAGCATCATGAAGTATGTCGGTGCCACGAACTGGTTTATCCGCTGGCCTTTCCTCCTGGAAGGCATGATCATGGGCTTTGTGGGAGCCCTGGTTGCAGCGGTCAGCCTTTTCAAGATCTATGATGCCGTACAGGAAAAGATCTATGCGACATTGGCTTTCTTCCCCCTGCTGCCCAGCTGGCCGTTCATGGGATACCTCTGCGCCGGTCTGGTAGCGGTAGGAACCATTATCGGGGCTGCCGGCAGCGGGATTTCGCTCCGTAAGTTCCTTGATGTGTGACGGGAGGCGTCGGTGATGAAGAAAAAATCTGCCGCCATCCTGACGGCGCTCTTCCTGATGGCCCATCTGGGGTCCCCTGTGACCTGGGCCGAATCCCTTGAAGAGAAAAAAGCAGAACTGGATGAAGTCCAGCGTCAGATTGAATCCAATGAAGCAAAGCGCGATGCCAACCAAAAGCAGATTTCCAATGCCGTGGAACGACTGGTGCAGGCCCAGCATGAACTGGCGGCTGCCAAGCAGGAACTGGCTGTCGTGGAAGGACAGCAGCGCATCCTGGAAGGGCAGATCCGGGCCAATGAACGGGCCCTGGCAATCAAACAAAAGGAATTCGACAACACCAGGGAAATCTACAAAAAACGGCTTCGTGATATCTACGAGAACGGGCAGGTCAACTACCTGGATGTCCTTCTGGGATCCACGGATTTCCGGGACTTTTCTTCCCGTATGTATCTCCTGCAGCGAATCATTCGCCGGGATACGCGGCTTATTGATACACTGACCCGGCAGCGCCAGGAACTGGCCGATAAAAAGGCCGGCCTGGATCAGCAGAAGGTCCAGCTGGATGCCATGCACGGGCAGGTCCTGCAGAAACAGGAACTGGTAGCGCAAAAGACTGCGGAACAGCAGCGCCTCTATGAACAGGCCCTGGCAGAAAAATCCCGCCTGGATGCCGAATACGAGGAATTGCAGGAAAACAGCCGGCAGATTACCGCCATGATCCAGCGGATGGAAGCATCCGGGCGCATCAGCCCCCAGGGTCATGGATCCGGGCAGTTTGTCTGGCCGGTCTATGGGGAAATTACGTCTCCCTTCGGCTGGCGTGTCCATCCAATCTGGCATACCGAGATTTTCCATGCCGGCCTGGATATTGCTGCCGACTACGGACAGCCCGTGGTGGCGGCCGATTCGGGAACGGTCATCTATGCTGGCTGGATGGGCGGCTACGGCAATGCCGTCATGATTGACCATGGCGGCGGAGTGGTTACGCTTTATGGTCACAACTCATCCCTCACCGTCGGTGTGGGAGAGGGTGTTTCCAAAGGGCAGACCATCGCCCTTGCCGGAAGTACCGGCAACTCTACAGGACCGCACTGTCACTTTGAAGTCCGCGTACACGGCGAAGTGACACAGCCCCTGAATTACCTGCCATAAAAGAGGGAAAACTATGGGTAAGAAAAGATTTGGCGTTGGCACGCTGATCCTGACCTTTTTTCTTTCCTTCATCATTTTCTGCGGTGTTGCTTTCTATGGACTGGTCCATTTGTTCGGAAATCACCCGGGAATCGCCCTGATTGCCCGGACTGCCCATCTTATCACGCAGTATTATGATGGGGATTACGATGAAAAAAGTCTTTATAACGGTGCCCTGAAGGGAATGGTGGAACAGCTGCATGATCCCTATTCCGCTTTTCTTGATGAGAAGGATTTCGAATCCCTGTCCGTCATGACGGAAGGCCATTTCGGCGGTGTCGGCATGGTGGTCGGCATGAAGGAAAACAAGGAGATCGTAGTCGTTTCCCCTATCGAGGATACGCCGGCCTATAAGGCGGGTATCAAAGCGGGGGAACGCATTATCCGCATTGACGGGGAAGACCTTACCGGTCAGTCCCTGAACGATGTGGTCAAGAAATTGCGGGGCAAGGATGGCACGAAGGTGTCCATCACCCTGGTCGGGGCGGATCATAAGGAACGGGAGGTTACGCTGACCCGTTCGGAAATCAAGATGAAAAGCGTTTATGGACGGATGGAGGACGACCGGATCGGCTACATCCGGGTTACGAACTTCAACGAGGACACGGGCCGGGATTTTGCGGCGGAGCTGAAGAAGCTGCAGGAAAACGGCATGCAGGCCCTTGTCCTTGATCTCCGTGATAATCCGGGGGGACTGCTGCAGAGCGGCGTTTCCGTCGCCCGCTTCCTGGTGCCAAAAGGCCCCATCGTTTCCGTTACCGATAAAAATGGTCAGACGGAAGTGGAATCTTCCGACCTGGAAAAGGTTCCCTTTCCCCTGGCCGTACTTGTCAACCATGGAACGGCCAGTGCCGCGGAAATCGTGTCCGGTGCCATTCAGGATACCCATTCGGGACGCCTGTTCGGTATCCAGACCTTCGGAAAAGGCGTGGTCCAGAATATCTTTATGCTGAATCATAAGCCCGATACGGCGGTGAAGCTGACCATTGCCAAATATTACACCCCGAGCGGTCGGAGCATCGATAAGGTCGGCATCACACCCGATGAAGTGGTGGAACCCTCCGACGCGCAGGGAACCAATCAGCTGGAAGCAGCCAAAAATTATCTAAATCAGGTACTGGCAGGCAAATGACCTGCAGGGAGGAGTATACCGATGAACACCATAATGGCCTGGTATCATTCACTTGTTTCGTTTCTTTCCACCGATGCGGGGAAACTGAAAGCGTGGGGCTATCTGGAAGTGCTTCTCTGTCTTCTTGTTGCCCTGGTCCTGATCTTGATCCTGATGTATTACGTCCGTACGCGGCAGGTCCGCAATGAACGGAGCACCCGGTACCGGATTTCCCGTTTCCTTTCCCATCTCCTGGCTACCTATGACGCGGTGGAGGAAGTGGACGTAAAGCGCCAGACCCTTTACCGGTATGTCGTCAAGGACGGCAAGGCCGCTGTGGACAAGGAAAAATTTGAAAAGGTGACGGATCTTTTTGGTGAGATCCATCCCGGTGACCAGCTCAAATATTCACCGGAAACACTGCGTACAGCCGTGGAAAGGGCCATGAAGACCTGCACGGCCAGTGAATTTACGATGCGCGTCAAGGATGCCGACGATTCCTTCCATTGGGTTGCCTACCTGATCCAGGGGTTCAAGCGGGATAAGAACCATAACCGGGACTGCCTGCTGCTCAGCCGTCGTATTGATGAACAGAAGAGCCAGGAAATGGAAAAGCGGGTCCAGTTGAATTCCGCCATGAACCGGGCACGGGATGACGCGGAGACCAAGGGCAAGTTCATGAGCCGGATCAGCCGTGATATGCGGGAAGCGCTCAATTCCATCATGGGCTACCTGACGCTGGCCGGTGCAGAAGAAAATACGGAACAGCGAAGGGAATATGTCCAGGGCAGTCAGGAACAGGTTCGCTACCTCCTGAGCGTCCTCAATGATGTCATTGATCTGTCGGCCATGGAAAACGGGACGATGGCCCTGCGCAATGAGCCTTTTGAACTGGATCCGGTCCTGGAGAAACTGGAAAACCTGTTCCGTGAGGAAGCCCAGCGGCGCCATATCGAATTCGACATGGACAATTCGGCGGTACGCCACCTCTACCTGAAAGGCGACCGCGTCCGTTTTGAACAGGTCATGATGAACCTGCTTGCCAACGCCATGCTCTTTACGGGGGAAAAGAACAAACTCTCCTGCGTTTTGGGGCGGCGGGACCAGAAAAACAAGAAAGTGGTCCTGGAAGTCAACGTGTCCTGCAGCGGAAAGACCATTCCGGAGGAACTGCTGGATAAGGTATTCCTGCCCTATGAAATGGTCTCCCAGCTGGAGCGTTCCTCCTTCCACGGCGGCCTCGGGCTGGTGGTCACCCATAACCTGGTCCATGTGCTGGGCGGGGTGATCAAGGCGGACAATAACAGTGGGGAAGGCGTCCGGTTTATCATGGAACTGCCCTTTACGTACCACGAGGCTCCGCCGGCTGATCCCAATCGGATGCCCCTGGCAGGGAAGCGGATCCTCGTCGCTGATGATAACGACCTGAGTGCACAGGTCCTGGAAAAAATGCTTTCCAACACGGGAATCATTATGGAACGGGCCAAGGATGGCCGGGAAGCCTGTGAGCTTTTTGGAAAATCCGACCCCGGTTATTACAGCGCCATCCTGATGGACCTGGATATGCCTTCCGTAGATGGGTGTGAAGCGGCCAGCCTGATCCGTATGGCCGATCATGCTGATGCCAAGAGCATTCCCATCCTGGCCCTTACGGAAAATCTTCTTTCCGAAGACGTGGCAGCTGCCCTGAACAGCGGCATGAACGGGGAAATCAGTAAACCCATCGAAAGGGATTCCCTGCTGTCCACGCTGGAAACTTTTATTAAATAAAAATCCATGATGCCGTCGATACCGTGTAAACCGATCATCAAGGACAGGCCCCTCTCCGGACCGGTTTCCTGTCCCATCGGTTCCTGCTGTGTCGGCGGCATTTCCAATGCTTTCGGGTCTTCTTTTTTCGGCCTGGTGGGCGGATAAACAAGGGTCCGCTGTACGGTCCCGTGCTTCCGGCAGCTGCCAGGATCCGGATTGCCAGGACCGTCAACCCATGATCTTGAAATCGGAAAGGATGGTTTCGATGCTTCATATTGGTTGTCATTTATCTTCTTCCAAGGGATTTGCCGCTATGGGAAAAACAGCGCTTTCCCTGAAGGCGGATACTTTTGCATTTTTTACCCGCAATCCCCGGGGCAGTAAAGCCAAGGCAATCGATCCCCGGGATGTGGAGGCATTCAAGGCCCTGTGGCCAGCCTACGGCACCATTCCCCTGGTCGCCCATGCACCCTATACCCTCAATCCCTGTTCCAGCAAGGAAGAAGTCAGGACCTTTGCCAGGGAAACCATTGCGGACGATCTGGCGAAGCTGGAAGCGATTCCGGGAAATTACTATAACATGCACCCGGGAAATCACCTTGGCCAGGGCGCCGAACAGGGCATCGCGTTGATTGCGGAATGCCTTAATGCAGTACTTTCCCCTGACCAGTCCACGACGCTGCTCCTGGAAACCATGGCCGGAAAAGGGACCGAAGTAGGGCGTACCTTTGAGGAAATCCGGGAACTGATCGACCGGATCGATGCCCGGGAAAAAGTCGGTGTATGCCTGGATACCTGTCATATCTGGGATGGCGGTTATGATATCGTGAACCATCTGGATGCAGTATTGACGGAATTTGACCGTGTCATTGGCCTTGACCGGCTGAAGGCCGTACATTTGAACGACAGCAAGAATCCCCTGGGAGCCCACAAGGACCGGCATGAAAAAATCGGGGAAGGGCAGATCGGACTGGCCGCGTTAGGGCGTGTCGTCCGCCATCCGGCTCTGAAAGACCTTCCTTTTATCCTGGAAACACCGAACGAATTGCCGGGTTATGCCCATGAAATTGAAATGATGCGGGAGGCGGCAGAAACGGGGTCCCATGAATAACCTGTTTTCCCGGTTATCCGGGCAGCCTGCTGCAGTACTGGCCCTGGTCGCGGTATTCTGCCTGATCCTGTTCCTGCTGCGGATCCGGAGGGTCCGGCTGACGCCGCGCATGACCGCCTGTTCCGGCCTCATGATTGCACTTTCCATCCTGCTGGGGACCTTTCCCTTTTATCGGATGCCCAACGGGGGAAGCGTGACCCTGGGCGGGATGCTGCCCTTGATGCTGCTGGCCTTTGCTTACGGCCCGGAAATCGGGATGCTGGCCGGTTTTACCTATGGTCTGGTGGATCTGGTCATGGAACCCTATCTCCTTCACCCCGTGCAGGTACTATTCGACTATCCGCTGCCTTTCATGGCGCTGGGCATCTGCGGCTATTTTCCAGGGCATCGGAACTGGGGCATGGCAGCGGCTGTGTCCCTGCGCTTTCTCTTTCATTTTCTGTCCGGCGTGGTCTTTTTTGGCAGCTACGCACCGGCCGGGCAATCCGTCTGTCTCTATTCCTTTCTCACGAACCTGACCTATTTGCTGCCTAATTTTGTAATCTGCCTGCTCCTATCCAGGATGCTGCCGATTGACCGTTTTATCCGGAGCATGCAGGGTGGGGCATGAAGCCTTTCCCAGGAAGATATGAGCTGTTACCCATACGTGAACAGCCTCCGCAAGCCAGGACGTTATGCCTGACCGGCGGAGGCTGTTTTTGTTTCTGCGCATAAAAAACGAATCGAGCAAACGGGATTGTTCCTTATCCCGTGTTTGCTGGCAATGACAAAAGGCTCCTTCTGCCGTTCTTCAGAAGAAGCCTTTTTGAAATCCTTTTTATTACCATGCACTGATTTCCTTATCCCTCAGGGCACCCATTTCCGTATCCCTGGAGGTGGTAAGGTGATACTGCATGGCTTCTTTTGCCTTTACGGCATCATTTTTGAGGATGAAATCAATGAGCGTGATATGTTCCCGCGCCGCTTCGATATGGCGCT
>CADBQR010000138.1 GCA_902796945.1 uncultured Acidaminococcus sp. | reverse complement strand
TTGATTGTTCGGGACGTAGCGCAGTTTGGTAGCGCGCCTGGTTCGGGACTAGGAGGCCGCAGGTTCGAATCCTGTCGTCCCGACCATCTTTTTCTGATGGTCATGACTCAAAGCACTGTGAAGCAATTCGCAGTGCTTTTTTATTTTATCTGCAGTCCCACCCGGGCCGGACAAAAGCCATCCTTCGGCAGCGGCTCCCTGAAAACAGAGAGCAAAACAACCCAATGGCCGGACCTTTGCTTCCGCCCGGAAAAACAAAAATCCGGCTAAAACGAGGCCAGTCGGTGTCGACATCGTTTCAGCCAGATTCGTTATTCTGCTTCAGTTTTACCTTCTTCAGGCCGGTCAAAAAGGGCATCCACAAAAACCTGTGGGTCGAAAGGCCGGAAATCCATCATGCCTTCCCCTACGCCGATCCATTTTACATCAAGTCCGAGTTCTTCCTTGATGGCAATGACCACGCCACCCTTGGCGGTTCCGTCCAATTTGGTCAGGACCACGCCCGTTACATGGGCCGTATCCAGGAAGATTTTCGCCTGGTTGATGGCATTCTGTCCCGTTGTGGCATCGAGGACCAGCAGCGTTTCATGGGGCCCGTCAGGAACTTCCTTCCGAATGACACGATACATTTTATCCAGTTCCTTCATCAGGTTCGTCTTATTATGGAGTCGTCCTGCCGTATCGACAAAAAGGACATCCGCTTTGCGGGCAATCGCTGCTTTCAGGCCATCATAGACCACTGCAGCCGGGTCCGCGCCCACTTCGCCATGGGAAATGACATCGACCTGTGCTTTTTCACCCCAGATCTTCAGCTGTTCCACGGCGCCAGCACGGAACGTATCGGCAGCCGCGCACATGACCTTGTATCCCATGAGACGGTAGTAGTTGGCCAGTTTTCCAATCGTCGTGGTCTTCCCTACCCCGTTGACGCCGACTACCAGGATAATCGTCGGGTGTCCCTTGAAATTCATTCGGGGACCGTCGAATTTCAGCATTTCAGCAATGTAGTTCTTGATGAACGGCAGGGCTTCCGCCGGTGTTTTGATCTGCCTTGTATCCGCCGCTTTGCGCAGGGCCGACATGATTTTTTCCGTGGTCTTCACGCCCACATCGCCGGCGACGAGAATCATTTCCAGTTCATCCATGAAATCGTCGTCCAATTCCACACTGGCACCGACCAGGTCCTCCATTCGCTCCGTAAAGTTTTTACGGGTCTTGCTGAGACCTTGTTTTAATTGTTCCACAAAACTCATGAAGCTGCCACCTCCGATAACTTGACGGACAGGACACGGGATACGCCGGATTCTCCCATGGTCACGCCGTGCAACGTGTCAGCGGCTTCCATGGTCCCTTTTCTATGGGTAATGATGATAAACTGGGTTTTCTCCCCGTACTCCCGCAAAAATTCGGCAAACCGGTCAATATTCGTTTCGTCCAGCGGCGCATCAATTTCATCAAGGATGACGAAAGGCGCCGGATGATAAGTAAGAAGGGCAAATAGCAGGGCAATGACCGTAAGGGCCCGTTCCCCGCCGGAAAACAGGGACAGGTTCCGCATTTTCTTGCCCGGCGGCTGGGCTTCGATTTCAATGCCCGTATCCAGGAGATTCTGTTCATTCTGGATTACAAGACGCGCCTTACCGCCGCCAAAAAGCTTCTCATAGCATTTCCCGAAGTAATCGTTGATCTTGTCAAAGGCCTCACGGAACCGTTTCGTCATATCCGAGTTGATGCCGCTGATGACTGTTTCCAGTTGCTGTTTGGCGTTTACCATGTCATTATACTGCTTGGTCAGGAACTCGTACCGTTCCTTTGCTGAACGAAAATCCTCTTCCGCAGCCAGATTGACCGGTCCCAGTTCCTCGATTTTTCTGGACAGCAGGATTTCCTGCTTCTTTAGCTCACTTTCACTGCCTTCTTCAAGCCCCTTACTGCGCGCTTCCTCTACAGTGAGCCTGTAATTCTCTTCCAGCTGTTTGTCCAGGCTATCATACTCGGAACTCTTCCGCACCTGGTCCATTTCGGTCTGGTGCTTTTTCTGCTGCAGGGCCTGTTCCTGCTGCTGCAGGGTAACGACCTGGCGCACCAAGGTTTCCCGGACATCCTGCAGTGCTTTTCTCTCGTTCATGAAGGCCTGGGTCTTCTCTTCCGATCCTTCAAGCCCTTTTTTCAATGCATCCACTTTTTTCTGGAGGGAAACGATTTCGGCTTCCGCCTTCTCAATCATGGCTTCCGTCGATCCAATCTGCTCCTTCTGACGGTCCATTTCCTTTACCGTCGACTCCCCATGCCGGTCGATTTCCCCAATCCGGCCGCTCAGTGCATCGAGCTGCGCTTTGATGGTATTAAAGGAAATGACGGCATCCTGATGCTTTTTGCCCACGATTTCCAAACGGGACTTATTCCTGGTCAGTGCTTCTTCACGGGCCCGGGAATCTTCCTTTTCTTTTACATCCTGGTCTTCCAGGGCCTTAACCTTGGGTACCAGGGCGGCAATTTTTTGTTCCACCGCCAGAAATGCCCTGGAAGCCTCTGATTTCTCATCAGCTTCCAGCATGAGCTGCTCCGAGATCTGGCTTACTTCCTTCCGGGTCTGTTCAATCTGGGTCGTCAGGGTCGCTATGGAAATAGCCAGTTTCTGGAATTTATCAGCACAGGCGTTGCGATCGATGACGATGTCCTGCTGGCGCTGTTTCAGATTGCCTACGACGCCTTCCTGTTCCGTTACAGCCTGCTGCAGGGCAGCTACTTCGCCTTCCAGGTTTTCCATTTCCTGCCGACGGGACAGGAAACTCCGGCTCTGCTGTTTCTGGCCGCCGCTCAGGGAACCCCCTGAAAAAACGACGTCTCCATCCAACGTGACAACACGGACCCTCATATCCGCTTTACGGGCTGCTGCCAATGCATGATCAAGGGTATCGGCCACAAGAACCTGACCCAGCAGGAAATCCGCGGCCGGACGAATTTCCTCCGTACAGCTTACCAGGGAAGAAGCAATCCCTATGATTCCTTCCGCTGAGAGCGCCGTTTTTTCATGAGCAGATAGAAAACGAGGACGGATGGTATCCAAAGGCAGGAAGGTAGCCCGTCCGGCCTGCTGCATCTTCAGATAGCGAATGGCACTTTTCGCAGTTTCCGCATCGCGGGTAATGATGTCCTGCAATGCCCCGCCGAGGGCCGTTTCAATGGCCGTAATATATTCTTTCTTCACTTCAAACAATTCCGCCACCACGCCACAGACCCCGCTGCGCCAGGCAGCATGTGAATTCAGGATGGATTTGACGCCCCGGCTGAAGCCTTCATGTTCCTGTTCCATGTGCTGAAGTACGTTGAGCCGGGTCTTTTTCTGATCCCGCTCCCGCTGTTTCTGCGCAAGTTCCTGCGTCGCTTTTTGCAGGGCCGCCGCCAGCTGATCCAATTGCTGTTTCAGGGCCGTCCCTTTTTCACGTACCTCGTCCTGCCGCTGTCGGTTCGATTCCAGTTCTTCCTGTTCCGAGGTCATGCGCAGCGACAGTTCATGGCTTGTGTTTTCCGTTTCTTCCATCCGGGCCTTCAGGACTTCCACCTTACGGTGTACCTGCTCTTCCTCCTGGCGGGCTCCGGTAAGCTCATTGCGTGCCATGACAAGTTCCCGCATGCGTTCAAAATTCTTGTTCTGGGAATCCTGGACTTCCTGTTCGGCCCTGGCAACGGCCTGCGTCAGCTCATCCTTTTCCCTGGCTGCCTTGTCGACGGTTTCCTTTATGGACCGGTATTGCGCTTCCTGCCGGTCATATTCTTCCGTCAGGATGGTCAGGTTCTCCTTGTTCTGCTGGATTTCCTTTTCCAGCCGGGCCAGGACATTGGTCATCTGTTCAATCTGCACATGTCCCTGTCTGACCCGTTCACGGTAGACGGACTGCTGGCTTTCAAAGCCACGCATGGCATCCTGCTGTTGCCGTACTTCATTTTGATAAACACCAAAGGAAGCATCATGATCGGAAAGCTTTTTTTCCTGGACCGCCTGCGCTTCCTGGGCCTTATGGATCTTTTCCGTCAGGGCGGAAGCTTCAACGTCCCAGCGGGCCAGTTTTTCCTCCAGCTGCTTTTTTTCGGCAGCCAGCCCATCCATCTTGCGCACCAGTTCCGTGACGCGCACCTTTGTATAGGCCGCATCCAATTCATGGTAGACCCTGACCTTTTCTGCTGCCTTTTCCAATGGTTTCAGCTGGCTGAAGATTTCCGACTGGATATCATGGATCCGCAGCAGGTTATTGGATGTGTCATCCAGTTTCCGGAGGGCCTCCTTTTTGCGCAGGCGATACTTGGCAATTCCGGCTGTTTCCTCAAAAATGGCACGCCGTTCCTCGGGGCGGCTGTTCAGGATCTCATCAATCTTGTTCTGTCCTATAATGGACATGGAACCGCGGCCCAGGCCGGTATCGGCCAAAAGGGCAACAATATCCTTTAACCGGCAGTTTTTATTGTTGATTTGGTATTCGCTCTCACCGCTGCGATATACACGGCGATGAATACTGACTTCATCAAAATCCACAGGAAGGTAATGATCGGAATTATCAAAAACAAGGGTCACATCGGCCATCCCCATGGGGCGGCGCGCACTGCTCCCGGCAAAAATAACATCCTCCATCTTCGTGCCACGGAGATATTTGATGCTCTGTTCACCCAGGACCCACCGTATGGCATCGGAAATATTACTTTTTCCACTGCCATTGGGTCCCACGATGGCCGTAATGCCGTTCTCAAAATTCACGCTTACCTTGTCTGCAAACGACTTGAAGCCATGTGCTTCAAATGACTTTAATCGCACGGAAGTCCATCCTTTTTCCAGTTATTTTACGTCCGCCAGCGCCACTTCATCGCGCCCGTCAATTTCCCTGATGGCCACATTGACAGTTTCCGTATTGCTTGTGGGAACATTCTTCCCCACGTAGTCCGCACGAATAGGCAGTTCCTTGTGGCCCCGATCGACCATTACAGCCAGCTGAATGGCCTTGGGACGACCCATATCGATCAGGGCATCCAGGGCACAGCGAATGGTACGGCCCGTAAAGAGTACATCGTCCACAAGGACCACGGTCTTGCCGCTGATATCAAAATCCAGGTCTGTTTCCCGCATAACCGGATTATAGCCCAGCGTCGAAAGATCATCGCGGTACATCGTGATGTCCAGGGAGCCAACGGGGATATCCGTATTTTCAATCTTTCCGATGGTTTCTGCCACACGCTTTGCCAGGGGGACTCCCCGAGTCCGGATCCCTACGATGACAACATTGGCAACCCCTTTATTGCGTTCCACAATTTCATGGGAAATCCGCACCAGGGCGCGGCGCATTGCATCTTCATCCATAATGACTTTTTTCTTTACCGAAATGCTCATGATACGTTCTCCTTTTCAATGGAACTGTCCATGACGCAGGCGCGTCAGGATGGTTTGCATATCCTCCGGAAGGGGCGCTTCGATTGTCATGATTTCACCTGTCCGGGGATGACGGAATGTCAGTTTTTCGGAATGAAGTGCCTGTCCCCGAATGGAAAAACAGGTCTTTTCCGGCATATATTTTGGATCGCCCACCAGGGGATGGCCTAAATACGCCATATGGACACGGATCTGATGGGTCCGGCCCGTCTGCAGCTGGCAGCGGACAACTGTGAAACGTCCATACCGTTCCAATACTGTATAATCGGTTATAGCCAATCGGCCGCCAGAGAGCACCACCGCCATTTTCATGCGGTCCCGGGGGTCCCGGTCAATCCGGGTCTCAATATGCCCCTGATCATCCCGGATATTGCCCCGGACAATGGCAAGATAGGTCCTTTTAGCTTCCTTGTTCCTGATCTGCTCGGACAGGGCCAGATGGGCCGTGTCGTTCTTGGCGGCAATCATGACACCGGAAGTATCCTTATCGAGGCGATGGACGATGCCGGGACGAACCACGCCATTGATGCCTGACAGGTCACGGCAGTGATAAAGCAGCGCATTGACCAGCGTTCCCGTATAGTTTCCAGCCGCCGGATGAATGACCATCCCCCGTGGTTTGTTGACGACAATGACATCTTCATCCTCGTAAAGCACGTCAATGGGAATCGGTTCGGGCACCGCTTCAAGGGGCACCGCCGGAGGCACGATGACCGTAAAAACGTCACCGGTCTTTACCTTATAGCTTGCCTTGACCGGTTTTCCGTCTTTGGTCACCAGGCCCTTTTCCATGTCATGCTGCAGGCTGGAGCGGGTCAGTCCAAGCTGCTGCGAGATGAAATGATCGGCCCGCAGGCCTTTCTCCTCTTCCGTCACCGCTTCCGTCACTTTGACGTCTGCGTCTTCCGGAATTCGTCCCGAATGATATTCCATACAATCAGCCCCACTCCTACACAGATAAAGATATCGGCCACATTGAAGATGGGCCAGAAATGAAAATCAAAGAAATCAATGACATAGCCGGTTTCGATCCGGTCAATCAGGTTTCCTGCAGCGCCTCCCAGGAAAAAGGCGACACCAAGCTGTACCGTTGCATCTTCTTCCGCGATACGATGCCTCAGGTAGAAAACAGCAACAATGACAGCGATGGTCATGGCAATGAAAAACAGGCGACGGTGTTCCAAAAGCCCAAAGGCGGCTCCCGGATTCAGGATATACGTAAAACTCATAAGACCAGGAATAACGGGAATACTCATTCCTTCTGTCATATGGTTCTGTACCAGCATTTTGGTCAGCCGGTCAAGAATAACGACGGCAGCACTGATAGGCAACACGGGCATGAATATCGGACTCCTTCAATGGTGATCAACTGATAAAAAAATAAAGAGCCCTACAATGCCGTTTTGGTCCCCTGTTTTGAACCTGCATATGCAGGTGGGTGCCCTCCCTGTCACTTCTGATGTCCCCTCGCAAGGGCATATCATCAACGGCCGGAGTACACGGGCTCCCTTATAGAGAGTGTTGGCTCAAAACTATAGGACTTTTTCGTACATCGGAGGGTTGCTCTTTACCTGTATTATAGCAAGAACAAAGGGTGGATGCAATAAGTTGCAAAATGTGGAACGCCCGTTTCCGGCCTTCTGCCACCCCTTCCCGGCAGGAACCGGAAAAGCAACGGTTCCCTGTATAAAAATGTCCGGGATGTGTGGCAGCTACCCGCCGGACACCTTTATACGCTCCTGAAAAAGGGGCTGTTACCTTTGCAACAGCCCCTTCAGGGATTACTTCTTTTCTTCTTTTTCCTTCTTGACCACGGTGGAACGAATATGCAGTTCCCGCATCTGCTTTTCTTCCACGACGTTCGGTGCCTGGCTCATGAGGTCCATTGCGCTCTGGGTCTTCGGGAAGGCAATGACATCGCGAATGGACGGACGTTTTGCCATGAGCATGACAAGACGGTCCAGGCCGAAGGCAAGCCCTCCATGGGGAGGTGCGCCATATTCAAACGCGTTCAGCAGGAACCCGAATTTTTCCTGGGCCTGTTCATCGGTCAGGCCGATGGCTTCAAAGACCTTGTTCTGGACGTTCCGGTCATGGATACGAATGGAACCGCCGCCAATCTCGACGCCGTTCAGGACCATATCATAGGCCTTGGCATATACATGGGCCGGGTCGGTAAGCAGCTTGTCCACATCTTCATCACAAGGGGACGTGAAAGGATGGTGCATGGCAACATACCGATGCTCTTCTTCACTGTATTCGAACATAGGGAATTTAACGACCCAGGTAAAGGCCAGTTTGTCCGGATCGATGAGGTTCAGTCGCTTGCCCATTTCAAGACGCAGGGCACCCAGGGCAGCCGCTACGACAAGCGGATTTTTGTCAGCTACAAAGAGCAGGACGTCGCCCTTTTCGGCCTTGCCGGCAGCCAGGATCCGCTGCATTTCCTCATCGCTGAAGAATTTGGCAATGGGGCTCTTGATGCTGCCGTCTTCATTGACAATGATCCAGGCAAGACCCTTGGCACCGTAGATGCCGACAAAGTCAACCAGGCCATCCAGTTCCCTCCGGGGAATGGCACTGTAGCCCTTGACATTGATGGCCTTGACCAGGCCGCCCTTATCGATGATGTCCTTGAACACCTTGAACTGGGTTCCCTTCAGGGCTTCATTCATATTGACCAGCTGCATGCCAAAACGCAGGTCCGGCTTATCGCTGCCATACTTGTCCATGGCATCGTCCCAGGTCATGCGGCCGAAAGGCACCTGCAGTTCCTTGCCCAGGGCATGCTTGAACACATAGGCAATCAGGTTTTCGGTCAGGGTCATGATGTCATCTTCATCAATGAAGGACATTTCAATATCCAGCTGGGTAAATTCAGGCTGACGGTCGGCACGCAGGTCTTCATCACGGAAGCAGCGGGCAATCTGGAAATATTTTTCCATGCCGGCCACCATCAGGATCTGTTTGAACAGCTGCGGGGACTGAGGCAGTGCATAGAACTTGCCGGGGTTTACACGGCTCGGAACCAGATAGTCACGGGCCCCTTCCGGAGTGCTCTTGCAAAGCATCGGGGTTTCAATTTCCAGGAAATCCTGTGCGTCCATGAAATCACGGACCAGTTTCGTCACTTTATGACGAAGCATCAGGTTCCGCTGCATTTCCGGTCTGCGCAGGTCCAGGTAACGATAGCGCAGTCTTACGTTTTCATCGACATCCACGCCGTCCTGGATATAGAAAGGAGGCGTCTTGGCCGGATTCAGGATATTCAGTTCCTTGACAACGACTTCCACTTCGCCCGTAGGAAGATTCGGGTTGATGGTTTCTTCCGTACGGTTCCGGACAGTACCGCTGACCTGCAGCACAAATTCGCTGCGGACTGTTTCAGCCTTATGGAAATCCCGGTCATCGTGAGCGGGGTCAATAACGACCTGTACCAGGCCGGAACGGTCCCGAAGATCGATAAAAATGATGCCACCGTGGTCACGGCGTTTGCTTACCCAACCGCACAGGGTAACTTCCTTGCCGGCGTCTGCTTTTCTCAATTCACCACAGTGGTGACTGCGTTTAAAACTCATGTTGATTTACACCTCTGCCTTTTTGATATAGGAAACGATTTCGGAAAGTTTGACTTCCTGCTGACTGCTGTCAGCCATATTTCTTACCGTAACGGCACCTCTTGCCCTTTCATCTTCACCAAAAATAAGGGCAAATCTGGCACGGTTACGGTCAGCCTGCTTCATTTGGGACTTCATGCTGCGTTCCACCAGGTTCATGTCACAGGACAAGCCGGCAGCCCGCAGTTCCATGACGGTCTTGAACGCATCGGCCCTGCCGCCCTCATCAGGGATAACGGCAAAAACATCGATGGCATCCTTGGAATCAGGCAGCAGGCCCTGTTTTTCCAGAGCCAGCAGGATTCTTTCCAGACCCATGGCAAAGCCAACACCCGGAGTGGAAGGACCGCCCAGTTCCTCAACCAGGCCATCATAGCGGCCGCCACCGCCGACAGCGCTCTGGGCGCCCAGCGGGGAATACTGGATTTCATAGGCCGTCTTCGTATAGTAGTCAAGGCCGCGAACCAGCGTACTGTCCACTTCATATTCAACACCGGCTTCATCGAGAAGCTTTTTCACGACTTCAAAATGATCATGGCATTCCTCGCAGAGGGAATCCGTAATCTTCGGTGCCCCAGCCATAAACGGCTTATCATGGTCCACCTTGCAGTCAAGGATGCGCAGCGGACTTCTTTCAAAGCGGCTCTGGCAGTCCTCGCACAATTCATTCAGATGAGGACGGAAATAGTCCTGCAGGAGTTTCCGATGCTGGGGACGGCAGTTCGGGCAGCCAACGGAATTGATTTTCAGTTTCAGTTCCTTCAGTCCCAGGCGTTTCAGGACCGTAATGGCCAGAAGAATGGTTTCTGCATCCACAACGGGGGATTCAGAGCCCATGGCCTCCACGCCAAACTGATGGAACTGTCTCATCCGACCTGCCTGGGGGCGGTCATACCGGAACATGGGTCCGATATAGAAAACCTTCAGTGGCATGGGCTCAGCGTACAGTTTATTCTCAACAAACGAACGCACTACGGCCGCCGTATTTTCAGGGCGAAGCGTAATGCTTCTTCCACTGCGGTCGTTGAACGTATACATTTCCTTATCAACAACGTCCGTGCCGTCGCCGATTCCTCTTTGGAAGAGTTCCGTATGTTCAAAGATCGGGGTCCGGATTTCCTGGTAGTTGAATTCCCGGCAAACTTCGCGCACTACGTTTTCCACATAGCGCCAGCCATTGACGGTACCGGGCAGGATGTCCCTGGTACCACGGGGTGCCGTTGTTAACATAATAATCCCCTCCGTTCAATCATCTTAAAAGCAAATTCGTAATAAACCACTTAAGTTTACCACAGATACCCTCGTTTTTTCAAGGCAGGCAATGCCCGGCCCCGGCGGGAGCCAAAGAATAAACGTGTCATTGCCTCTGTGGATTCCATCAGGATTTTGCCGGTTTCACCTCACCGACATGCCAGAAATATTGGTACAGGATCTTGATGATGGCAAGGACCGGTACGGCAAAGATCAATCCAATGACACTGGCAATCTTGCCGCCGATGATGACCGCCAGGATAATCAGGACAGGATGCAGGGTAATGGCCTTTCCCACCAGGTTCGGCATGATTACCTGACTGTCCACCTGATAATAGACCAGATACAGGATAAGGACCTGCAAGGCCAGTGCCGGCCGCTGCAAAAGGGCAACAAAAACTGCCACAACGGTACCGACGACGGATCCCACAAGGGGAATCATTTCCGTAATCATGGCCAGGAGACCCAGCACCAATGTATACTGGACACCAAGGATATAATTGCCGATTGTCAGGCAGCCGGCCGCGACCAGGCAGAGTTTCAGCATATTGTCCACATAGGTGCAGAGCATGTTGCCGATATCCGTCAGCACCCGGTCAGCCAGCTCCTGTTTGTCATAAGGGAAGATCTTGATGACCATGGCTTTCAGGGTTCTCCAGTCCTTCAGGAAATAAAACGTAAGGAAAGGAACCAGGACCATGCTGGCCATACTGCGGGCCACACGGAAAGTCGACGTCACCAAATCCTGGGCAATCGTCATGACACTGCCGCTGATGCTGCTGAGGGCCTGATCGATCAGGGCCTGGACATTGGGAGGCAGGGAACTTCTCGCTTCCAGCCCGAAAATCATGTTCATGGTTGCTGTTACCTGAACGGCCAGACCTGGCAGGGCCCTGGACAAGGTACTTACCTGGGTCACTAACGGAACCATCAGGATATGGATAGCCGCCGCCAGAAAAAGGAAAAAAATGATAAAGGCCAGGAGTACGGCCAGTACATCAGGAATATGCCTTCCCTCTCCCCAGCGAAATTTCTGGATGAGCCGCACAATCGGATACAGCAGATAGGAAAATGCCACCGATATAAAAACGGGCAGCATAAAGTCGGCAACAAAGCAGAAGGCCGCAAACGCGGCCAGTGCAAACAGCGATTTAAAAACCATTCCATGAGGTTTTTTGTTCAACAGTGGTTCCATTGCGGATTCCCTCCAAGTCACTGCAGGAACGGATTTCTTCTGCGCTCCCAGCCAATCGTGGTTTCAGGGCCATGGCCAGGAAGCAGGGTGTAATCATCGGGCAGGGGCAACAATTTATTCTTGATGGAATTGATAATGTCATCATAGGAGCCGCCCGGCAGGTCCGTCCTGCCAATGGACTCCAGAAATACCGTGTCGCCGCAAAAAACGACGCCATCCCCAATAATGCAGACACCGCCCCGCGTATGGCCGGGGGTCGCGACAATGCGGAAGGTCATGCCCGCTTCCGTCACGGTTTCCCCATCTTCAAAATAAGCATCAGGCGGATCAAAGTTCTTATCCCGCTCCACGGAATAGGACAGGCTGCTGTTCCAGACCCGGAGCATGGGTGCGTCGGCACGGCTCATATAGACCTTGGCACCGGTGGCTTTCTTGACTTCATCCAGGGCAGAAATATGATCACCGTGACCATGGGTGATGAAAATGGCCGTCACCTTGCTGATACCGGCCTCCCTCACCGTGCGCATGATCTTTATCCCTTCATCGCCGGGATCGACGATGATTCCCTCATTTGTTTTTTCATTTTTGATAATATAGCAGTTTTCCTGAATCGGTCCTACAACGACTCGATAAATCTTCATGGGAATCTCCTTAAAATAATTTTCGGCTGTCCAAGAGTATGGTAACCGGTCCGTCATTGACCAGTTCCACTTCCATATGGGCCCGGAACTGGCCCGTCTCTGTATGCAGGCCCTTTTCCCGCAGCAGAAAGACCACTTTCTCATAAAGGGCATCCGCTGTTTCCGGAGGCGCAGAGGCCGTAAAAGAAGGGCGGCGTCCATGCCGGCAGTCCCCCAGCAGTGTAAACTGGGAAACGACAAGCACTTCCCCACCGGCTTCGGCAAGGGCCAGGTTCATTTTATCCTGTTCATCTTCGAACACCCGTAAACCGGCAATCTTATCGGCCAGGTAACGGGCATCCTGTTCCGTATCCCCTGTTTCCACACCTAAAAGGACCAGGAATCCCTTTCCAATGGAAGCGATCCGGTTTCCTTCCACCGTGACAGAAGCACGGGATGTTCGCTGTACTACGGCTCTCATAAGCTGACTCCTTACAATCAGATTCCGCTGGTCTTGCGTTCCACCTTATATACGCCTT
Source organism: uncultured Acidaminococcus sp. (assembly GCA_902796945.1). Lineage (GTDB taxonomy): Bacteria > Bacillota > Negativicutes > Acidaminococcales > Acidaminococcaceae > Acidaminococcus. Next base: position 2,068 of record CADBQR010000138.1, on the reverse strand, counting down.
TGATGCGGCGCATGCGGCCGATAATATAGGTCAGCTGTTCCAAGCTGCTGATGTCCAGCCCCAGGTCCACATAAGCGGTCTTATCCGGATTGGTATGGGCATTCAGGGAATTGATATTGACCTTTGTTTCACTGGCCACGGTCATGATATTTGCCATGACACCCGGCTTATCAATGCAGGAAAGCCGCAGAATGACCTTATAGGTCGTATCGGTATCAATATTCCAGGACACCTCGATCATACGGTCCGCATCTTCCGTATTGGCCAGCACATTGGGGCAGTCGGCACGATGGACAGAAACGCCGTGACCGCGCGTAATGTATCCAACAATGGGGTCGCCGGGAATCGGATTGCAGCACTTGGCCAGCTTGACCATGATGTCGTCTTCCCCTTTGACGAGGATTCCGTGACTTCCCTTATGGGTCTTCAGGGTCCGCGGCTTCAGCTGGGAAAGGAGCTGGGTCAGGTTCTTTGTCTGATTCTGCTTCTGCTGTTTCTTGTACAGGTCAATGAGCTTGACCATGACCCCGTTGATGAGGATGCCACCATAGCCCAGGGCGGCCAGCAGGTTTTCCTCACTGCCGTCCAGATGGGCCCGGGATGCCACTTCCTTCAGGTTATCCGGCGTCAGGAGCTTATTCGGGTCATACCCCAGTCGGCGGCATTCGTGCTCCAACATCTCGCGGCCATTGACAATATTTTCTTCCCGCCGTTCCTTTTTGAAGAACTGACGGATTTTATTCTTTGTCTGACTGGACCCGACCATATTGATCCAGTCGCGGCTCGGCCCAGGGGACGTTTTGGAAGTGATGATTTCAACAATGTCCCCGTTTTTCAGTTTGTAATCAAGAGGCACGATCTTTCCATTGATCTTTGCTCCGACACAGCTGTTGCCCACGCCCGTATGGATGCGGTAGGCAAAGTCGATGGGAACCGATCCGAAAGGAAGATCGATGACATCGCCCTGAGGCGTAAAGACAAAGACCTCATCGGAAAAGACATCCATCTTGACCGTATCAACAAATTCATGGGGATCACGCATATCCCGGTGCCAATCCAGGAGCTGTCTGAGCCAGGCCATCTTTTCATCCGTTGACTTATCGGAAGAGCTGGGCATCTTCGACCCGCCGGATTCCTTATAGCGCCAATGGGCAGCCACGCCATATTCGGAAATCTTATGCATCTCAAAGGTACGGATCTGGATTTCCAGCGGCTGTCCACTGGTGGAGACCACCGTCGTATGCAGGGACTGATATCCGTTTGATTTCGGAACAGCAATATAATCCTTGAAACGACCGGGAATCGGCTTCCATTTACCATGCACGATACCCAGGACGCCGTAGCAGTCCTTGACCGATTCCACAAGGACGCGGACCGCCAGGAGGTCATAAATCTCATTGATGGTCTTGTTGTCCCGCTGCATCTTCTTGTAGATGCTGTAGAAGCTCTTGGGGCGGCCCTGGATTTCACATTTGATGCCTGAATCCTCGCAGAGTTTGCGCAATTCATCCATCGCTTCCTGGACCATGGCTTCCCGCTCATGCCGCTTGATCTTGACCTGTTCCACCAGCTCATAGTAATGCTGCGGTTCCATGTACCGGAAGGAAAGATCTTCCAGTTCCCATTTGATGGCATAGATTCCGAGACGGTGAGCCAAAGGGGCATAGATTTCAAGGGTTTCGCTGGAAATCCGTTTCTGCTTGTTCGGAGGCATGTATTTCATGGTCCGCATATTGTGCAGCCGGTCTGCCAGTTTGATAAGGACAACGCGAATATCCTTCGCCATGGCCAAAAACATCTTGCGGTAGTTTTCGACCTGCTGTTCTTCCCGGGAAATATATTCAATCTTGCCTAATTTTGTAACGCCATCCACCAACCCGGCCACTTCCAGGCCAAAAATATCGGTCAGTTCATCCAGCGTCACATCCGTATCTTCAACTACATCGTGCAGAAACGCGGCAGCCAGCGTTATATCGTCCATCTGGAGCTGGGCCAGAATGGTAGCGACACCCAGGGGGTGAATGATATAGGGTTCACCGGAAGCCCGTTTCTGGGCAGCATGCTTTTC
>CADBQR010000137.1 GCA_902796945.1 uncultured Acidaminococcus sp. | reverse complement strand
TATCCCCTTTGGGGCATAGCCAAGTAGGTAAGGCACGGGACTTTGACTCCCGCATGCGTTGGTTCGAGTCCAGCTGCCCCAGCCAATGATTCACTAGCTCAGTTGGTAGAGCACCTGACTTTTAATCAGGGTGTCCCGGGTTCGAATCCCGGGTGGATCACCACTTGTGAACAGGAACGTCGAATTGATCGACGTTCTTTTTGTTTTAGCCGGAATCATAATTAAAAGGCGGGCGCCGGGATCCTGTTCCCGGCGCCCGCCTTTCGGCCTTGCTGGTTTTCCTCAGTCCGCATCGGCAAGCGTGCGGTGGGCCAGCCCGACAGCCATTTCGTTGAGATTCAGTACCCCGACGCTCATGAAAACGGCTACACAGACATGCTCGCCATAACGGGCGATGCCGATCTTGCCGCCCACATTGAACCCGGAGGCCTTGGCAATGACCTGTCCCAGGGCCTCATGGGCCGCACCGGCGACCGTACCGGCCCCGACATGGGAATCCGTTACGATATGCTGCCGCTCTGCGGCTACCATGGCCCGCTCGACGATCTTTGTCACGGACGGCAGGAATTCACCGCCGAAGTTGACGGCTGCCGTCCGGAACCCGGCCTGGGCATATTTGTCCTTCAGTTTTTCTTCATCGTCCCGCGTTTCGGACATGGCCATGCGCAGGGCGGCCCTGCCTACATCGATGCTGTAAATTTCTTTTTCCATCTGCCTTGCTCCTGTCTTTCGGGAATTGTCTTTTATTATACCATTTTCCGCAGGGGGGATAAAGGCTGCCGTCCTGTGGGGCAACCGGCCCAGGAGGCGGCGGGCCTCTTTTCGTTGCAAATTTTATCCCCATATATTATAATGCTGAATATGTTCCCGTGTGGCTTGACATGGGGACTTTTCATGCGGATGTGGCGGAACTGGCAGACGCGCCAGACTTAGGATCTGGTGTCTTTGACGTGCAGGTTCAAGTCCTGTCATCCGCACCAGCTGAATCGATTCCATGGCGGCCATGCCGTATGGAACCGGAAGGAACCGTGCCGGGAGCGGAACAGGCCCCGGTGCGGTTTTTTGCGGTCCGGCGGTGGTGGTAAAAAGCCCTGCTATCTGATACAATGGATTCATCTTCATGGAAGGAGGCCAAGCGCTTATGTCCGTTGTCGTTTCGGAAGAGCTGGCAGCCGGCGTCATTCTCGGTGATCCGGAGAATCAGCAGTATATCTATATGCCGGGAAGTGAAATTGGCGTCGACGACCCGATGTGCATTTTTGAAGACAGGGGAAACAAAACCGACCTGCACCTGAAGGAAGCGGTTGAACTGGCCAAAAGGCTCACGTTGAAGCCCGTGGTGCATCCAATCCTGGGAAAACGGTCATACTGATGGAGGGGAAAGCCTCCTTTCCAAAGCGTTGATAAAAATAGAACCGTACGATTCTTTCTGTTCTGGAAAGAATGGTACGGTTTTGTTCTTATTCTTTCGATTTGATGATTGACCGGCAGGATCATTGATGGGTATCTTTTATTGGACCGGTAGGTATCGGGTTGTATCATGGTTTATATACGAACAATAAAATGAAATTATATAATAAAGTTCGTAAATAACGGACCGGAAGCCGCTTCCTCCCTACATGACAACGAGGAAGTTGTAGAGCCTGAGGAGCCGGATATCCTCCTTGGACAGGAGGAGGCGGTGGGACAGTTCCTTCGTTTTTTCGAGACGGTTCTTGGAAAGCAGCATCTTTCCCGCCGTCGGCATGAGCGGCCGCGAGGAGACCCCGAAGGCCAGGGCCCATTTGGTCTCGCTGTCGATATAGGGAGAGGGAATCGAGATGAAATACTGGTCCAGCCGGGCGTTATAGTTCTGGAGGTGGATGTTGGTAATGGCCCCATAATGGGTCATGCGGCCTGTATACGCGTCTTCGCAGATATGGAGATTTTCTTCATTGAGCAGGTTCATATAGAGCCGGACGCTGTAAACCTTTTCCCCGTAGGCAGGTTTTTGCTCGGGCCAGGCCGACAGGCCCATGGCCGTCGCGGCCGTTTCCTCCCCGATGCATTCGAGGAGGCTTTCACAGATCTTTTTCTGCCGTCCGTCATAGGTATAGGCAAAAAAGCGGTTCTGCTCCGCAAAGAAAGCAGGTACGACGGCGGCCGGGGCATTCCCCTTTGGCATCGGCGGCTGGTACAGAAGGCTCGTAACCGGGACGTGCAGCGCCTGGGCAATCTCGTAGAGGACGTCGATGTCCATGGCAATCTGCCCGTTTTCGTATTTGTATACGGTGGCCTGGCTTTTACAGATGGCTTCGGATAAGGCGGCAATGCTCATTTGTTTCTGGGTACGAATGAATTTGATGTTGCTTCCAATTTTTCTGGCAATATCCATAGGGCACTCTTCCTATAAATCAAAAAAATCATGAATTTCAGGGCTCTTTTAAAAGTTTAAAAAAAATACCGGGAAAAAGCAAGTTTTTTCTCATGGGATGAGAGAAAACGGATAAAAGGTTATCCTGTGAATAGAATAATGGAATTTTCTAAATAATTTGATATGCCGTATAATACAAGCATCAAAGCATTTGACTGGTAATTGCGAAAGGGTGGGAAAATGAAAAAAGAAATCGCTACTGACAAGGCTCCGGCCGCCATCGGCCCATACTCCCAGGGAATTGCCGCTAGGGGTACTGCTCTCTACGTATCCGGGCAGCTGCCGATTGACAGCAGGACGGGGGCGTTCCCCGGTGATTCCATTGAGGCACAGACGAGGCAGTCGCTGGAAAACGTGAAGGCAATCCTGGAAGCGGCTGGCTATACGATGGACGACGTTGTGAAAAGCACGGTCCTGCTTCGTGATATTGCCGATTTTGCCGCCATGAACGCGGTCTACGGAACGTACTTCAAGGGTTCCTGCCCGGCCCGCGCGGCGTTCCAGGTTGCCGCCCTGCCAAAGGGTGCACGGGTGGAAATTGAAGTGGTTGCTGTAAAGGATTGAGAAAGGAAGGCTGAAAACCATGAAATATAATTTTGACGAAGTGATTGACCGTTCCCGGAATCGTTCTTCCAAGTACGATGAAAGGGAAAAGGTCTTTGGTACGATGGATGTCATTCCCCTGTGGGTCGCCGATATGGATTTCCGGACGGCGCAGCCCATCATTGATGCCTGTGTGAAGAAGGCGGAGGAGGGCATCTGGGGATATACTTCCCGTCCGGCCAGCTATTTTGAAGCGGTACAGGAATGGGAAGTCCGGCGGAACCAGTGGAAACCGGACACGGCCATGATGAGCTGGTCCATTGGCGTGGTGCCGGCCATGGCCTCGCTGATCAAATTGTTCTCCCAGCCTGGCGACAAGATCCTTTTCCAGACGCCGGTATATGCTGAATTCTATGATATTACGGAACATACGGGACGGACGGTTGTCGAAAGCCAGATGGTCCGCACGGACAAGGGCTGGGAAATTGATTTTGACGAATTTGCCGCCAAGGCAAAGGGATGCAAGATCTTCCTGCTCTGCAATCCCCACAACCCGCTGGGTATTGTGTGGACCCCGGAACAGCTGCAGAAGATGGTCGCCATCTGCAAGGAAAACGGAATCCTTGTCGTGTCCGATGAAATCCATTCCGACCTGATTTTCCATGGAAAGAAGCATACGCCCACGGTCAAGGCGGTTCCTGGATACGCGGACCATATCATCACCTGCGTTTCGGCTACCAAGACCTTCAACCTGGCTGGCCTGCAGGCTTCCACGACGATTTTCCCGAACCGGGAAATGAAGGACCGGTTCGATACGTACTGGAGCAGCATGGATATCCACAGAAACAACGCCTTCAGCTCGGTAGCCATGGAAGCGGCCTATCGGGAAGGGGAGGAATGGCTGGAACAGCTCCTGCCTTATATTTCTGCCAACTTCGATTATGTCCGCGAATTCTGCGCGGCCCATATCCCGGAAATCAAGCCGAACCTGCCTGATGCAACGTACCTGATGTGGCTTGACTGCCGTGACCTGAAGCTCAGCAACGAAGCGCTGGTTGATTTTATGGTTCACAAGGCGAAACTGGGCCTGAACCCCGGTTACACCTTCGGTCGTTCCCTGACTGGCTATATGCGCCTGAACGTGGCCTGCCCGAGAGCTACCCTGGAAAAAGCCATGAAACAGCTCAAAGAGGCTGTGGATACCCTGATGAAGAGAAAGTAAGACCGTTGGACAGAGGAGGTCTATCATGAACAAGAAAGAGATATGGGAATCCTACCGTTTTCCGCTGATGCTGCTGGGAGGCGTTGCACTGGGTGCCGTCATTGGTGCTGTCTGGGGAAAACAGGCAGTGGTCCTGAAACCGATCGGCGATATCTTCATTAACCTGATGTTCACCATCGTGGCTCCGATGGTATTCTTCTCCATCGCCAATGCCGTCGGCAGCATGATCAATATGAAACGTCTGGGGAAGATCCTGGGCAGCCTGGTCTTCACCTTTATCGTAACGGGCCTGTTTGCGGCAGCGGTTGTGCTGATCGTTGTCAATGTCTGGCCGCCGGCCCAGAATGTGCAGATTGCCATGAAGGCCGCTGATGCCCTCAAGCCGATGTCTGCCGGTGACATGCTCGTCAAGACGCTGACCGTCGACGATTTCCCCAAACTGTTCAGCCGCAGCAACATGCTGCCCTGCATTATTGGCGCGATCTTTACCGGTGTTGCCGTATCGGCCTGCGGCGGCCAGAATTCCCCGCTGGGCAAGCTGCTCAACAATATCAATGATGTCATCATGAAGCTCATCGATATGATCATGAAGCTGGCCCCGATCGGCCTGGGTGCTTATTTTGCCAACCTGGTCGGCGAATACGGCCCGAAACTGATTGGTGACTATGGCCGTACGATGCTCATCTACTATCCGATGTGTATTTTCTACTTCGTGATCTTCTTCACGGCCTATGCCTACTATGCCGGCGGATCCAGGGGCGTCCGTGCTTTCTGGGCCAATATCATGAAACCGGCCATCACGGCTTTTGGCACGCAGAGCTCCAACGCGACGCTGCCGACGAATATGGCTGCCTGCGAAGCCATTGGCGTGCCGGAAGATATTTACGACATTGTGCTTCCGATGGGCGCGACCATGCACATGGACGGTTCCGTCCTGTCCTCCATTGTAAAGATTGCCTTCCTGTTCGGGATCTTCAACATGCCCTTTACTGGCGTTGAGCTGTATATCAAGGCGATTCTCGTATCCATCATGAGTGCCTTTGTCCTGTCCGGGGCTCCCGGCGGCGGACTGGTCGGCGAAATGCTGATTGTCTCCCTCTTCGGTTTCCCGCAGGAAGCATTCCCCCTGATTGCGACCATCGGCTACCTGGTTGACCCCATGGCTACCTGCCTGAACGCCAGCGGCGATACGGTGGCTTCCATGATGGTTACCCGCATGGTTGAAGGGAAGGACTGGATGGATAAAAAGCAGGCGGCTGCCTGATTGAATACCCCCCTTCGTACAGGGACCCGCAAAGGACACTGACGATATCCTTGCGGGTCCTGTCAATATCTGATCGATCGACTGAATGGTCCTGTTCCTGAAAGGAGAATGAACGATGAAAGTACAAGTCATTGGAAGCCACGTCTGCCCGGATACTCTTTATGCCCTGAACCAGCTGGCCGCCCACGGTGCGGAGATTGATTTTGTCGATCTTTTGAGCTGCCACGACTGCCTGAAGAAATACCTGAACCTTCGCGAAACGCATCCGCTCTACAAGGAAATCCGCGGAACCCAGCGCCTTGGCATTCCCTGTTTCATCCTGGAGGATGGTACGGTTACCTTATCCCTGGATGATGTGTTAAAATAAGGGAGCACCGTCATGCATGAACTGACTCAGTTGATCAAGGCGGATATGAAGCCGGCCCTGGGGGTGACCGAACCGGGAGCCATTGCCTTTGCGGTTTCCACGGCCCGCGAACACCTGAAGGAACCGGTGAAAAAGGTCCATCTGTACCTGAACAGTGGAATCTACAAGAATGCCTTTACCTGTGGAATTCCCGGGACGCGCCACATCGGAAACGAGTATGCGGCGGCACTGGGGGTCATCAAGGCCAATCCGGAAAAGGGACTGCTCTGCCTTGAAGGCATCGGCGATGACGATATCCGGCAGGCAGAAGCCCTGGTGCGGAGCGGTGTCATCGATGTCCATATGACGGAAATGACGAGCCGCATCCATATCGAGGCCCGGCTGGAAGGCGACCATCACAGGGCTGAGGTCGTGGTAAAGGATGCCCACACGAACATTGTCCGTATCCGGGAAGACGGAAAGACCGTTTTTTCGGCGGAAACGGCCGAAGCCGAAGCGGGCACGGAGAACGTGCCGCTGATCCACCGCTATACCGTGCAGCAGCTGCTGGGCTACGTTTCCACGGTTCCCCTGGAGGAAATTTCCTTTATCCGGGAGGCCGTGGTCATGAATATGGACCTGTGCCGGGAAGGCATTGAAAACGGGCAGACCACTTTTGCCCGGACGCTTCTTGCCATGAACGG
>CADBQR010000136.1 GCA_902796945.1 uncultured Acidaminococcus sp. | reverse complement strand
CGCGCCAATGACGGCACCGACTTCCATGCGCTTGGCGACAAACTTTTCATGATAATATTCTTCTACAAGACCCGTAGCCAGACCGATCTGGTTGCCATAGGAGCTGTAGCCAGCCGCCGCACCAATGGTAATCTTCCGCTGAGGCAGTTTACCGACCAGGGTCTTTTCATAAGGCGTACGCGGGTCACCGGAACCGGTCACGCGCATCGCCTGATAGACGTAACTGCGCCCACTGAGTGGATCGCGAATCGCACCGCCCAGGCAGGTAGCGGCCCCGCCAAAGGGTTCGATTTCCGTCGGATGGTTATGGGTCTCGTTCTTGAACATAACGAGCCAGTCTTCCTTCTTGCCATCCACTGTAATCGGGACAACGATACTGCAGGCATTGATTTCCTCCGACGCATCGAGGTCAGGGATCTTGCCTTCCTTCTTCAGTTTCTTGGTGGCCAGGCAGGCCATATCCATCAATGTAACCGGCCGCTTCGTGTCCTCACCATAGACAAAGGCCCGGTCCTTCATATACTGTTCCAGGGCTTCCCTGACCGGTTCCGTATAGACGCTGTCGGCAATGTCCACCTTTTCCAGCTTGGTTTCAAAGGTCGTGTGACGGCAGTGGTCGGACCAGTACGTATCAAGGACCTTGATTTCCGTAATGGAAGGATCACGGTTTTCCTTGCGGAAATATTCCTGGCAGAAAGCAAGGTCATCAAAGCTCATGGCCAGTTCCTGTTTTTTCAGGAAATCCGCCAGTTCGTCGTGGCTGTAATTCCGGAACCCTTCAATGATGGCAACCGGTTTCGGCGTTTCCCAGGTCATATCCAGGGAGGAAGGCTTTTCCATGGCCGCTTCCTGAGCTTCCACCGGATTGATGACATACTTTTTGATGGTTTCCACATCCTGGTCACTCAGGCTGCCTTCAAGAAGAAATACCTTCGCAGCAGCAACAGTGGGGCGCTTGCCCTGGCTGATCAGCTGAATGCATTGGGCGGCAAAATCCTCGCGCTGGTCATACTGACCGGGCAGGAGTTCCACGGCAAAGCTGCGGACCCCTTCCGGGATGGCCAGTGTTTCGTCCTGGACCGTGTCGACAGGCGGTTCAGACAGGACAACCTGCTTGGCCGATGCAAAATCTTCATCGGACAGGCCGGCTACATCGTAGCGATTGATGACTCTCAGGCCCGTCAGCTGTTTCAGGCCGAGCGTCTGCTGCAGGTCCGCCAGGAGATTGGCTGCTTCCACCGCATATTCCTTCTTCTTTTCAACGTAAATCCGTCTGATTGTCTCGCTCATGACAGCCTCCCTTTAGAAATACTCATTGATATAGTTCACTTGCTTTGGGAATAATTCCATCAACACGGCCAGGGCTACTTCCGTTTCCACATGAAGCAGGCCAGCGTGCAGCAGCTGCTCCGGGGCATAGATCCCAAAGGCCAACTGCATCAAGGTTCCCACGTCCATCAACGCCGCGGGAGCCTCAAGGGTATTGAGAAGCTCCGTTCCCTTATCACTGAAACGCAGCTTAACAAGCATGGTATTCAGGGCAATGGTATCGTCCCGTACGCCTATGACCAGTTCCTTCCCCACAAGGGATGACGGAACCGGAAGTTCAGACAGGAGCTGGGCCGCGTTGACAACCCGCCCCATCATGAAAGGAGCACAGCGGGGTGCCATTTCCTGATGGGTCAGGCGCAGATAGGTCAGGTCATCTTCTTCCGCCAGCCAGTCCAAGGTCCGGTAGTTTCCATAGAATCCCTTGAAATACTGGAGCAGCCGCAGCCGGGCCGGCGCGGATACCGTAATCAGCTCCTGCACCTTCACGGTCTCTCCGTCTCTATTATACAGCGCGTAGCCCAAAACATCCGCATCTTCTTTTACGATGACGGTTTCGATGGCTTCCTGGTTAGCCGTGATAAGAAGGTTCTCCCAGACCCGGTGATCCCGCACGGCATACCCGTTGTAGCGGGTCAGGGCCTTTTCGTAAACCGGGGCAATCACATTTTCCGCTTCCGGCGTCGGTATCCGGCGCACCGCAAGTGTAGCCAGGGCCGAACCTGCCAGATCCAAGGAATCCAGGGGCACCCGGTAATGCGACCGTCTGCAGATGTAGGAAAACCCATAGGGCTGATAAAGACCCGCATGAATGGGCATGAGGATCGCAAAAGGCACCTTCATGGCCCGCAGCATGGTAAAACAGGTATCCATCAGCTGCCCCATCACATGGTTTCCCCTTGCCTCCGGATCCGTGGCAACCCCTACAATATAGGGTACGCGGAAATCCCTGCCCCGAAGCCGGATTACATAGGGATTCAGATGAAGCATGGTGGCCAGCCGCCCCTCTTCAAACCCACCAAGGATCCGATTCTGCTTCAGACAGTACTGACTGAAATACCACTGATGGAAAGGTGTCTCCTTCTTCTCAAAACAGTAGTCCCAGAGGGCTGCCGCCTGGGGCAGCGTTTCCTCATTGAGCAATCGAAAGTCCATAAACAACGCTCCTTAGCGAATGACCGTATTGTATTTTTTTACCATGAAGGCTGGATGATACGATTCCTTCGCCTTGCGCAGGCCTTCCTTCCCCATATCCTCCTCGCGGTTGATATAGAGGACGTCTTTCCAGGCCCGATCGACAAATTCCTTGTTGATGGCTGTATAAAGACCGCGGATATCCGGATCCGCCTTTTCCACATGGATAACCGCCGTATGTTCGCTCACCTTTTCCCCGAAGGAAAAAGCCTTGACCTCACCATTCAGCCGGATCAGGCCGCCGCGGATCTTCAGGAATTCCATATTGTTCAGGGCTTCCTGAATGGCACAGTATTCACATTTGATCGTCGGATCGGTTTCTTCCCGGATGGCACACCATTTCTGCCCAAAGGCGATACATTCATCCTTATTGGCCCGCGTGATTTCCTCATAGACAAAATCAGGATAGTCCTTCACAAAAGCATTGTAATGGTTCTTCTTGCCATGGTATTTTCTTCCGGAAAGGGTGGCCAGTTTATCCCGGTCGTATACGTAATCCCAGTTGTCCCGGTCATCCACATAGTCCGTGATTTCCGGAAAGACCCGTGCAAAGCGTTCCTTTGTTGATTCGTAGATGCCATGGATCTCGAAAGGCTGGCCGCCGAAATATTCCTTCAGGCTCTGCAGGATGAGCGGCAGATCCTCATCACGGGCGCCATAAGGCGGCAGGACGAAGGTCTTGCCTCCCACCGTGACCTTCAGGATCAGGGAACCGTGACAGACAGCCCAGTACGTATCGTAGCAGCCGCGCCAGATAAAGGCCGTGCCAAAGCAGCATTCAGCGGCATGGTAATCCCGCTCGTTGAAAAAATCGTCAAAAATCGGTTTGTCCGACAGGTCGATATGCTTGAATTCTAAAATAAGAATCGCTCCTTTGGATAGTATCATTCATTCAATAAATAAGCAGCAGGTCTTCCCAACCAGAGGAAAGGGCCCGCGCCAGCTGATCCGGAAAAAGGATCAGGACCCGATAGGCCAGATGCTTTTCCCGGACAGGCTGTGCCCGCCCATCAAATCCAGGCACCCTTTACCGCCCATTATAGCAAATAAAAGGCGCCAGAGGAATGGCATAGATAAACGGCGGCCTGTTCCCTTTCCGTTCCAAGGTCCATCCTGGCAAAAAGGCGGGAAACAGCAGGATCACAGCCTGTGAAAAGCAATCCAATCGGGAAAGAGCCCCCCGGATAGATTCCTTTACCCGGAGCTCCTTATAATTTTCCTGTTTCGTTCACGTAGCCAATACGGATTCCCGTATGGGAATCAAACTGCAGCTTGCAGGCTGCCGTATTATCAAGGGCAATCCTCCACATGGAGTCAACCGGCATATCCAGGGCGCGGCACAAAAGCAGACGGATCATGCCACCGTGGGAAACAATAAGGACGGAACTGCCCTCTTCCATGCCTTCCCGAATGGCGTTCAGTGCTTTCCAGCCACGTTTTTGGGCATCCAGGAAATTTTCTCCACCTTCCAGGGTAATGGAAGTGGGGTGACGCCACAGCTGCGTCAGTTTTTCCCGTTCCCGCGCCATGATTTCACCGATGACCTTTCCCTCCCATTCCCCAAAGGAAATTTCCTTCAGGTCCCTGACAGGGGTAACCGGTAAACCCAGCCTTTTGGCAAGAGGCGCTGCCGTCTGGACCGTTCGGATCAGGTCTGTAGCGTAGATGGCATCAATGGGCAGCTTCCCCGCCCGCTCAGCCAGGGCTTCCGCCTGAGCCAGGCCATCCGCGTTCAGGGGATGGTCTTCCCACCCCTGGAAACGACTGTCCGCATTGGCCTGGGTTCTTCCGTGACGTACAAGATAGATTGTTTTCATAGGAAAGCTCCTTGACAGGTAAAAAAAACGAGCCTGATCAGAAGGCTCGTTTTGGAAAATCAGGCTCTTTCAATGTATTCGCCGGTACGGGTATCGATACGGAGAACATCGCCTTCGTTGATAAACAGAGGTACCTTTACGACATAACCGGTGTCCATCTTGGCATTCTTGCTGCCGCCCGTAGCGGTATCACCCTTGATGCCCGGTTCGGTTTCAACAACCGTCAGTTCTACCGTGTTCGGCAGTTCCACACCCAGGATACGATCGTTGAAGGAACTGATCTTGACATTCATATTTTCTTTCAGGAAGTTCATGGCGTTGCCCAGCTGATCCTTGTTCAGTTCCAGCTGTTCATAGGTTTCGTTGTCCATGAAGACATACATGCCATCACTCTCATAGAGGTACTGCATTTCTCTTCTGACAACTTCCGCGTTCGGCAGACGTTCGGCGGCATTGAAGGTACGTTCCACCACGGCGCCGGTGCACAGGTTACGCATCTTTGCCCGTACAAAAGCAGCACCCTTACCGGGTTTTACATGCTGGAACTCGACAACCTGCCAAGCATCGCCAT
>CADBQR010000135.1 GCA_902796945.1 uncultured Acidaminococcus sp. | reverse complement strand
GAAGGGGTTAGCGGCAAAAGCGGTAGCGCTTACGCCCAGAGCCATAGCCATTGCAAACACTAAACTCTTTTTCATTTCAAGCATCCTCCTTCAGGATTCATGATGCCTCAGGAAGGAAGGAAACGCCCTTTTTGGAAATGTCCCGTGCGAGTCGCCTTGTTTCCTCTACGTTCGTACTTCCATCCGTTTGTTTCCGTCCTGACCTGGGACTACGGGTAAGCCATTGCTTACGCGACAAGTATAACATGACGCTTATAGTCATTTCAAAGGAGGACAAAAAGAGTTCACTGTTCGGTTGTTAAAAAAATGATGGTTTATCTTGGTTAATTCCTGCATTTATCGTATTTTTTTCAATTTATAACAATATTTTTAACCATGAATTATTGGTGATTAAGCTCATCGCGATGACCATTGAGCCACTTTATCGGTCTTTTTAATAAGATAATTCTTATATTTAGAATGATTGCAGCGCCCATCAGGCGTTGGAGAAGGTCCGGTTTCAACGCAAAAAAAGAGGACAGCGCCTTTGCGCTGTCCTCTTCAGGACTTCTAAATCAATTAGAAGGTTACAACCAGCTGAGACCAGATGGTCCGAGCATGCTTGTCGGTTTCCTTGCCCTTCAGGTCATAGTAGTCAACCGTAGCAACCATGTTCTTAGCGATGGTCAGGTCGCCACCGACCAGATAACCCTTGTACCCTTCGCCCTTGAACTGCTGATATTCACCGTCCATGGTGTGGGAAATCACGGTAGGAGCACCCTGATCATAGTATTTGGCGTGCAGGCCCCAGGAACCAGCGTCCTTAGCCTTGGCACCGGCCCAGCCCATCTTTACGACGAACCCGTCATCATCACCATTTTCATAGTCGGTGCCTTCCAGGGTATCATCGTCGCCCTGCAGGTACATACCGCCCAGATAGAACTTACCGGTATGGTAGGTAGCACCAGCGGACCAGATCTTGTTGTCGTCGCCGTTCAGGCCCATGCTGATCTGGTTGTCAGCCTGCATGTAGTTGGCAAAGAGGTCGAAGTTGCCCCAGGTACCGCCCAGTTCGGCCAGCCAGAACTTGTCAGCAGCGGAGTTGCTGTCGCCTTTGTAGGTAACCATTTTTTGCTGGTCCTTGTCAAAGTACTTCTTATCAGGATTACCAGTGCTGGCCATCTTGCCATATTCAGCCTTCAAATAAGCATCGCCGAAGGGAACGGTTGCCTTGATACCATCGAAACGGTTATCATAGACGTTACCATCGGAAATGAATTCGTTGTAACGGCCGCCGGTGATGTTCACTACACCGATGTTACCGGTCAGGTAAGCGCGCTGGAAGTCGGTGTCATCGTCACCGGATTCGTTTTGGCCTTCGAAGTATTGCTGGTTACGGAGCATGGCTACATAATGCCAGTTGTCATTGACTTCGCCGGTGAAGAAGATATCCGTACGGAGTCTGGCTTCAGACTTGTCAGCTTCTCCGTCCATGGCACCGCCGCTGCTGTCCTTGTAGGACAGTTTTACCTTACCGGTAATCTTAACGTTGTCAGCGTTCTTTTCCAGTTTGGCAACGCGGACACCCAGGTTGTCCAGTTCGTCAGCGAATTCGCCAACCAGCTTGTCATCGGCACCGATAGCGCCTTTGGCCAGAGCCTTGGCAACGATCTGGGCCATTTCATAACGGGTCATGGTGCGGTCACCTTTGTAGGTGCCATCAGGATAACCATCAACAATACCAGCAGCAGCCAGTTTTGCTACAGCAGCATAAGCCCAGTGACCGGCAGGAACGTCGGAGAAGGGGTTAGCGGCAAAAGCGGTAGCGCTTACGCCCAGAGCCATAGCCATTGCAAATACTAAACTCTTTTTCATTTCAAGCATCCTCCTTCAGGATTTTCTTGTACCTTCAGGGGGAAGTTCCTGGCCCATCGGACCGATCCATTCGTGCGAGTGACCTTGTTTCCTCTACTTCCGAATCCGTCTTCCGTTTCAGTCCCTTTCCCATCGGGTAATTGGACAGCGGATGAATTTCCGCTGTTTTAGAATAGCATATTTTGGAGGCATTGTAAACTTTTTCCAAAAAATCATCGCGATATTGTTACAGTTTTTCATGGCATCGCGATTTTTATTTTTCGGATTCCTTTTACTGACTGGTGGTTCAATTTCTCCGATAAGGACGCGGCTTTTCCAAAATCAATCATCACGATGATTGATTTTTATCAATCGTTTTCATCTATGGTAATTTCAATAATTCAATTGATAAATTATATGCTTAAAAATGTCCGCTTTTGTCCGTTTATCCTGTCAACCATGGTCATTCATTCTCATTTTTATCGAATTTTTATCCATCATGATGGACAAAAAGAAATGGTTTCCAACCAAAAACAGGATTTTTCATCACGATGAGAAAAACGGAAACAAGAAAAGAAGAGGCTGTTTGTTGTCCTTATGGAATAGACGGTATCCATTCCCCATACCACAAAAATCATCGCGATGAAGATTGCCGCCCGATTTTCCTCCCCTTTCCATGCCTGAAAGGCCTTATTCCG
Organism: uncultured Acidaminococcus sp.; assembly: GCA_902796945.1. Lineage (GTDB taxonomy): Bacteria > Bacillota > Negativicutes > Acidaminococcales > Acidaminococcaceae > Acidaminococcus. The sequence goes on along the minus strand of CADBQR010000135.1, from coordinate 20,109 downwards.
TGACGATGTCCCGAGCTCCCCCGGCTCCCCCGGATAAGGGGCCAGGGGGCCATGTCGCGGCAAAGCCATCCGCAGGGATTCCCGGGCCGGTTTCCGCGGGCTGGAAGAAATGGATCTGCCTTCTGCAGCACGAAAAAAGACTGCCGCCCTGCAGCAGTCCTTCTCTCTGCCATGTTCTATTGAGACCGGGCCAGATAACGGCGGCAGAGTACCACGGCCGCCAGCCCATCCAGATTGCCCGGCGGCACCCGGAGTCCCTGTGGAAGCAGCCGCTTCCAACCCCGGGGCGGGTAAAGCTGCCAGTAAAGGGTCCTTGCCTCTTCCGTACTATGGGCTTCATCAACCACCGTAATCGGCAGGGACGGGTAAGCGGAGACCAGGGTCTTTTTCATGGTTTCCGACGTGGTTCCGTTTCCCAGGATGCACCGCTGCGGCATTTCCCGGTCTTTCAGGAAATCCGCGAGAAAAGCCAGGAATTGCTTTGTCGGAAGCACCGTTTGGGCCACCAGCTCGCCATTTTCACGGACCAGGGCCACGCCAGTCTTGTCCTTTCCGGGATCGACACCAAGGAGCAGTCCGGTCATGGCTGGCCCTCCTCAATTGGCTGCACCAGGATATCCATGACCACCGGTCCGGCTACGGTTACATCCCGGCTGGCCCGGGCCGTTATGGTGACATGCCCGCCCAGTTCGGAAATCCGTTCACTGGCGTTGACCAGGTCAGCACTGTTGATGGCACCCACCTTGCCGGTCAGGGGATCCGGAATGACTCCATCCCCCTGGGCCATGCGGTTGACATCCTTCAGGAACGCCATCAGGGCCAGGTCCACTTCCTCCGAACGAGGTTTGACCGTGATGCGCTGCCGCAGGATGGGATCACCCTGATGGTATACCGTCGTATCGGGAACCATTTCCAGGCGACTCACCACCATTTCACCGGAAAGAATATTGCCAGCCGCACAGAGGCGGACGTACATATTGCCTTTTTGGGCCATCAGGGCCCTTTGCGTGCTCTCCACGGCCTCTTTACTGAGCCAGATGACCGGGGTATCGGGTTTGACGTTCAAACGGGCTCCAATGGAATAATTCGCCGCATTGAGGAACTGCTCCAGTTCCTGTTTTGTCGTATCCGCATTCTGTCCGGCCCGGAGGGTACCGGAAAAGAGGATTTCCCCACTGCGGAAGACCACGTTGCCTTCCCGGATGGTGACAATGTTTTCCCGCAATTTCCTCGACTGTTCTTCCAGGCCCTTTACGTCCTTCTGCAGCTGGTCACGGGCAGCTTCCGCCTGGGCGGCCTGCTCCTGGGCGTCCTTCAGGCGGCGGCTGGCCTCCTCGTACTGGGCCTGCATGGAGGCAAGGTTCTGCTGGGCCTTCGCCATCTGGGCCTCGGCGGCGCTTTTTTCCTGCCGGGCCCGTTCCAGGTCTTCCTTTGCCTTTGCAATCTGGCTGTCCAACTGCTGAATGGTGGCGCTCTGGGCTGACAGCTCCTGCTGGGCCCTGTCACGGGATGCGGTCAGGCTCCGCAATTCGGCCTGGAGTTTTTTCATACCAAAAAGGGCGGTCCGGACTTCCTTGGAACTGGCCGTCAGGACACCCATGGTGATGGTGGCAACCATGACCCCGCTGATGATGGTCATGAGCACGGACGTATTATGAGGGCGCAGACCGAACAGGCTGAGACGCTTCTTGCCAATCTTGCTGCCCAGTTTATCGCCCAGGTAGGCGATGATCCCGCCCATGATGGCGAGTACGATGATCATTACAATTCCTAGCATATCCGGTCCTCCTCTCTCTTTAGTTCATATCAATTTATTATAAGAAATATGATGCATGAATGTAAAGAGGGGTTCCTGAAAAGGGACTCCTTCCGTCCCCGGAATGGGTCCGGATCCGAACCGGAACCAAAAGTGCCGATGATGGTCATGAACAATGCCCTCAATGAAAACTCTTTTCAGGCTGATGGAAGGTCCTTTTCCCAGAGCCCTGTTTTTATCCCAAGATTTTTGATGACCCCTTCCCGTACGGCACCACGAGGATACAACCGGCGGGAGACCGTACAGGAATAAAGGCCTGCTTCCGTTTTTTTCAGGCGCGCAGCGGCTTCGGGCCATCGCACCTCCTGAGGAAGTGAAAGCATACAGGAACCAGTGAGTCCCCTTTTTTTCCACGGTCAAATCCTGCGGCGGTGCCTGCCGGGACCCTTCAGCATGGACAGGAAAAACAGGCCTTGCGTTGCCGTGAAACCAAAAGAGGGATCCTTTTCCCTCGTTATACTGGATTTCCAGGCCCTGCCCCCTCCCCGCTGCCGCCCTTGTGACGACAGCCGGCCGCTTTTAACGGGGACAACCGGATTGGCATTCCCCCGGTTTTATGCGACAAAAAACGCCGCTGCCCGCGCAGCGGCGTTCTAACAAACAGGAAATCCTGTTTTTCTGTCAATGGTCCTTCTTCCAAATGAGCCAGCAGCCGATACAGCCGCAAAGGACGTTCGGCGTCGTGGAAGCGATGAGGGGCGGAATGACGCCTCCCTGACCGAGTCCGGTCATGAAGGTCATGACGGAATAATAGATGAAAATAATGATCACGGAAAAGCCCAGTCCCATGGAGGCCCCGGTCCGCTGGGACTGTACGCCCAGGGGAACCCCGATCAGGGCAAAGAAGAAGCTCGCCAGGGGAACCGTGAAACGGCGGTAGATTTCCATGACATATTTACTGGTCGGCTGATACTGCCGTTCCAGGATGCCAATGTACATTTTCAGTTCCCCAATGGTCATTTCATCGGGGTCCTTCTGATCCAGGGTAATGGTCTTCGGGGTTTCCGTAATGGGAAGGACCTGCTTATCGAAGGTCATGGTCCGGGTAAGACCTTCTTCATTGGTGATTTCCGTTACGGTCCCCTTCTCCATGATCCAGGTGCCATTCTGCCATTTGGCGGAGGGCGTCCGCTGGATCCGGACCACCCGGCCCTTGTCCCAATCCTCGACCGTAATGTCCTTCATGACCCCGGCCTTCTCATCAAAGGTGCGGGCGTAGGTCAGCCGTGTCAGCTGGCCATGGGAAATGTTCTTGATGAGGACATGGTCCTGGGAACGGGGTTTGCTATTGTTCTTGATTTCCTGCTGAATGATCCGTTCGTATTCCGCCTTGGCAGGGGGAACGACCTTTTCAGCCCAGACAACGGAAAACAGGCTGACCACAAACCCGGCTGCCAGGATGGGCATGGCAATGCGCCGGAAACTGAGTCCGCCGCTGCGCATGGCCGTGATTTCACTGTTACCCGACAGCTGTCCCATGGTCAGGAGGGACGCCAGCAGCATGGACATCGGAAAGGTATAGTTAATGACTTCCGGCATCAGGCAAAGGAAGAGCCGGAACAGGGACGAATAGGATGCCCCGTATTGGGTGATATACTGCGTTACCCGGAACAGGAAGGAGCTGGCCACAAAAATCGTAGAAAAAGCGGCCACCCCGAAGAAGAAGGGCTGCAGCATCTGTTTTAATATGTATTTGTCTAGAATCCGCATGGCCAGCCTCACATCTTGAATTTTTCACCGAGGTAGAATTTACGGGCAATCGGGTCGGCAGCGACCTGTTCGCTGGATCCTTCCACCATAATCTTACCGTTGTTCAGGATATACGCTTTATCGACAATACTCAGGGTTTCGCGCACATTGTGATCCGTAATCAGCACCCCGATGCCACGATCGGCCAGGTGCTTGACCATGACCTGGATATCCGCCACGGCAATGGGATCGATCCCGGCAAAGGGTTCGTCCAGCAGGATGAAGGCCGGATCGGTAGCCAGGGCACGGGCAATTTCCACACGGCGCCGCTCGCCGCCGGAAAGGGCACTTCCCAGGCTTTTCCGGATATGGTCGATATGGAATTCCTCAATCAGGTCTTCCATCTTTTCCTGACGCTTTTTGGCGTCCGGTTCCACTTCTTCCAGGATGGCAAGCAGATTTTCCTCCACCGTCAGCTTCCTGAAAATCGAGGCTTCCTGGGGCAGGTAGCCGATACCGGCCAGGGCCCTGCGGAACATGGGCAGATGGGTCACGTCCCTTTCATCAAGGTACACGGTACCGCCATCGGGGTGTTCCAATCCCACGATCATATAGAACGTCGTGGTCTTGCCAGCGCCATTGGGCCCCAGAAGGCCCACGATGCTGCCCTGGTTCACTTCCAGGCTGACGTGATCGACCACCCGCCGGCCGCCATATTCTTTTAACAGATCCTTTGCGCGTATTTTCACTGGTGCTTTCTCCTTTTATGCCAGTTCCGCCTCATCCGCCGCATAGGTGATTGCTTCACCGGGCCAATGATAGAACTTATAGACTTCTGACGGAACGGGCTCCTTGCCGGCGACGCTTATGACCGGTTCTTCCCCGGCAGCGGTCTCTTCCCCGGTCGGGGCGGGCTGTTTCTGGATGACAACCATCTTCACGTTGCCATCGCCCTGGGCAATCTTACCGCCGGCGCCGCGAATGGTAAGGGCATCACCACTGACCGTATTTCCGTCCTGGGTCGCCGTGGCGTGCCCTCTCAGGTAAATGGTCCCATCGGCATCCTTCATATCGTAATCCGCCGTATCAGCGCGGGCCGTCAGGCTGCGGGGAGGGCTGATGAGGCGCACGTTGCCCTCGGCATGGGCTTTGTTGGTATCCATATTGTACCGCATGGAAGCGGCATCAAGGGAGGATCCGTCGTCCATGGTCAGCTGGGCCCAGTCACCGATGGTTTCAGCCAGTTTGGCATCGGAGTCATAATTGACCTGCTCGGAACGAAGGGTCTTGTCCGCTTTTTTCATAACCGCGTTGCCTATGGCGGAAAGATAATTTCCCTTGTTTTTGATGATCAGGGTTGCGCAGGTCAGATGGGCGTCCTCCTGGTCTGCCACGACGGATCCCGTCAGCTTGCCTTCCCCGGTCTTGGTATTGTATTCCGCTTCCCGGGCCGAAGCCGTGCCCTTATCATGGCGCAGCTTGACATTGCCCTGAGCGACGGCCTGACCGGTACGGAAATCGTATTCCACCTTGTCACCGGCCACGGAGGAAGCAGCAAAACAGGTGGCTCCTACGGACAGAAGGCCTGCCATCAGGCCTGCGACGAGCCATTTCTGTATCTTCATGATTAAAACTCTCCCTTCTGTACGTTTGCACTCTTTTCCAGCGTGGCATGTTCCATGGGTACGTTGAAGCTGGCCTTTTCAGCCGTAGCCACTACATCGTCCTTGGTCAGTCTGGCATTCCCTTCGGCAATGACAATCTGTTTTTCATTCTGCCACGTGATCTTGTCGGCCGTTACCGTGCCGTTCGTACTGGTCGTGCCCTTGGGATTCTTAGTCAGGACCACGTCCTTTGACTTGACGATGACATCGCCTTCATCGGCGGTTACCGTAAAGCTGTTGCCTTTTTCGTCATAGAACGTACCCTTGATTCCCTTCATATGGTTGACCTGGGCCTTCCGGTCATAGAGCATGGAATCCACCGTGAGGGACCATACCTTGCGACCATTTTTAGTTTCCTCGATGGTCGAACCGGTTACCTGGTGCGGATCGGTTTCCCTGGCTTCCTTGACCGTACCGGTTGTCGGTTTACTGCTCAAGAGCCAGCCAATGACGGCCGCCATCAGGAGCACTGCCCCGACAATGACCATGATTGTACGTTTTTCAGAATGCATGAAGCTGTTCCTTTCTTAACCTTCGTAAGGGGTATTCCACCGATGCTGGAACCAGATCCAGTTATCCGGATATTGGCGAATGATTTTTTCGACCTCCTGGGTCATCTTGAGGGTGACCTGATAGTCGTCGTGTTTGCGGTCCCCCGTATCCTCATAGTAGATGGGATCCTTGACAAAGACCTGATGGCCGTAGCCATGGGGCCGGCGGATAATGAAAATGGGGATGATGGGAGCCTTGAATTTCCGGGCAAAATAAGCGGGGCCTTCCGGCGTGGAGGCCATTTTCCCGAAGAAGGGCACAAAGATCCCGTTGTACCCGCCATCCTGGTCAGCAATGAGTCCCAGCATGCGACCCTTTTTCATGGCCCGGGCACAGCCCAGGATCTCATTGGTTCCGCGGGCAAAGATTTCCTGCCCTACGCCCCGGCGCAATTCGTTCATGAAATCACTGTATACGGGATTGGGCTGCGGTTTTTCCACGGCACTGAGGGGGAAGCCGTTCAGGGCCAGGGCGGCACCGAGCCATTCCCAGTTATCCATGTGGCAGGCCAGCATGACAACCCCTTTTTTCTGCGCCAGGGCTTCCCACAGCACATCGGGGCGGTCAAAGCTGACAAGACCGCGGATATTGTCCTTGTTCAGGGCCGGCATATAGAGCATTTCCATAAAGGTCATGCCCAGGTTCAGGAAGAGCCGGTGAATGATGTCATGGGCGTCACGGGGCGTTACGCCCATGCGTTCCTGAATCGTCTTTTCAGCGCGGAGACGCTGTTTTTTGGCAATATACCAGTATAGTTTACCACAATTTCTTCCTATGCGTACGACCAATTTATAGGGCAGCCAGGAAACAAATGTGCTCATTCCTTTTAAGATTGCGTACAGCATTATTGTCTGTCACCATAACCTTTAACAAGATAGCCCTCCACGATGGAGTCCCACAGGCCCTTGGCCTTGAGGATCTTCTCGCAGATTTCGCGGACAGCCCCGTGACCGCCATCTTTTGCGCAGACATAATCGGCACGGGAAGTCACTTCCGGCGCCGCGTCGTGGGGCGCAAAGGAAAAGGCAGCCCGGCTGAAGGCGGGCAGGTCGTTGAGGTCATCGCCCATAAAAGCGACCCGGTCCATGGGAACGCCCAGTCGTTCGGCGGCAAGGGCAAGGGTCTTGCCTTTGTAGGCGACATTTTCGTACACGTTGCTGATGCCCAGTTCCATGGCACGATGAAGAACGATTTCACTGTGCCGGCCCGTAATCAGGGCCACCTGGATTCCATGCCGCATGGCAAGGCTCAGGCCCATACCGTCACGCACGTCAAAATGCTTGCTCAGTTCGTCTTCCTGGCCGATGATGATGGAGCCATCCGTCATGACGCCATCCACATCCAGGGCCAGCAGTTCAACTTTTGCAAAGTCTTCGTCTGTCATCATTTGTTATACCACTCCTTGGTGAACCAGGTCCGTCATATGCAGCAGCCCGACGACGCGCTTTTCCCCGTCGACAACGGGCAGCACCGTAATGGGACGGGGCTTGTTCGTTTCCATGAGGTGCAGGGCCTCAGCAGCCAGCTTGCTGCTCGTAATGGTCTTCGGGTTCTTCGTCATCAGTTCACTGACCGGACGATTCAGGTAATCAAGACTCTTGGAGAAGCCGCGGCGGATGTCCCCATCGGTGAGGAGACCGATCAGGTGATGGTCCCTGTCCACCACGGAAACCGCACCAAGCCCTTTATCCGTAATGACAAAAAGGGCATCCTTGACGCTCATATCCGCCGGCACCATGGGATTTTCGTCTCCCTTATGCATGATGTCGTTGACGGTAAGGAGCAGTTTCCGTCCCAGGCTTCCGCCGGGATGATAGATGGCGAACTGGTTCGGCGTAAAATGACGGGCTGACAGAAGTTCCATGGCCAGGGCATCCCCGAAGGCCAGGGTAGCCGTGGTGCTGCTTGTCGGAGCCAGTCCCAGCGGACAGGCTTCTTTTTTGACGCCCACATTGAGGACGATATCCGCGTTCTTGGCCAGGGTCGAATCCGGATTGCCCACCATGGCAATGATGCGGGCCCCGATACGGCGCAGGGACGGCAGGATGTGCAGGACTTCCCCCGTTTCCCCGCTGTTGGAGATGGCCAGCACCACGTCGTTGCCGGTGACCATGCCCAGATCGCCGTGAATGCCTTCGGCGGGATGCAGGTAAAAAGCGGGCGTGCCGGTACTGGCGAGGGTGGCGGCAATTTTACGTCCAATGATGCCGGATTTTCCCATACCGGTGACAATGATGCGCCCCGGGCAGGCCAGGATCATATCGAGAGCAGCCTGAAAATGCGCATCCACCCGTGGCAGCAGCTCCAGGATTGATTCAGCTTCAATTTTCAATGCTTCCTTTGCTCTATCCAGCATGACATTCACTCCCTGCGACCAATTTTATCAATGGCTTTGGCATCGGAAAGGACCTGTTCCATCTGATCCAGTGGAATCATGTTCGGTCCATCGGAAAGGGCTTCCGCCGGATTGTCATGGACTTCCATGAAGAGGCCATCCACGCCAACGGCGGCGGCAGCCCGCGCCATATGCGGTGCGTACTTACTCTGTCCGCCCGATGAGGTGCCCTTGCCGCCGGGAATCTGGACGCTGTGGGTGACATCCATGATGACGGGGAAGCCAAACTCCCGCATGATGGGCAGGGAACGCATATCCGTAACCAGGGTGTTGTACCCGAAGGAAGCACCCCGTTCGGTCAGCATGATCCGGTCCGTTCCGGAACCGATCAGCTTATTGACGACGTTTTTCATATCCCAGGGAGCCAGGAACTGTCCCTTCTTGACGTTGACGACGCGACCCGTATGGGCAGCCGCCACCAGTAAATCGGTCTGACGGCAGAGGAAGGCCGGAATCTGGATGACATCCAGGACTTCCGCTGCTTTTTCTACCTGCCACGTTTCATGGACATCGGAAACGATGGGAACCTGCAGGTCCTTCTTGATCTGGGCCAGGATCTTCAGGCCTTCTTCCAGGCCGGGTCCGCGGAATGAATCCAGGGCGGAGCGGTTTGCCTTGTCAAAGGACGCCTTGAATACGTAGGGAAGTCCCAGCTTTTCGCAGATGGCCCTGGCCCTTCTGCCGATGGCAAGACTGCGTTCATAGCCTTCCAGGACGCAGGGACCGGCCATCACAAGGAGCGGATGCCCCTGCCCTACCTGGTATGTTCCAATCTGAACCGTTTTCATCATTCTTTTCCTTCCCCGGCTTCCTGAGCCGCTTCTTCTTTCTTTTCAGCTTCCAAGGCGGCAAAGACCTTGTTGGCGCGATCCAGGTCCTCCTGGGTATCAATGCCGATGCCCTGGAAATCCGTCGTCAGGACCTTGATGCGGGCACCGTTTTCCAGCGCACGGAGCTGTTCCAGTCCTTCAATCTGCTCCAGGGTCGTCGGCAGGAGGGCTGCAAATTTAAGCAGGAAATCCCGCCGGTAGGCGTAGATCCCGATATGCTTGTACACCTTGAAATCCGGGGTCTTATGACGGGGATAAGGGATGAGGCTGCGGGAAAAATAAATGGCATACCCGTTCTGGTCCGTTACCACCTTGACCGCATTGGGATCGTCGTATTCCTCCGGCTGCATCAGGGTCTTGGCCGTGGCCATCTGGAGCTGGTCATTGTTTTCAAAGGCCTGGGCCAGTGCATCGATGAGCTCGGGCGGGATCATCGGTTCATCGCCCTGGACGTTGATGATGACATCCATCTTGTCGTAGCTCAGGGCTACTTCCGCCAGGCGGTCGGTGCCGCTGGGATGGGTACTGGCCGTCATCATGGCCTTTCCGCCAAAGCCCTCCACCGTCTTTACGATGCGCTCGTCATCCGTGGCGACAAGCACCTCATTGGGTTTCTCAGCCTGGGCAGCCCGTTCATAAACGCGTTGGATCATCGGTTTTCCGGCAATCATGGCCAGCGGCTTTCCCGGCAGTCGCGTCGAGGCATATCTTGCCGGAATCACACATAAAACGTTCATTGTTCTTTTTTCTCCTTTTTAATGGCGGCGTTGATGGTTTCCACAAATGCATCCTCGCCTTTTGTAATCTGGATTTCCATATCAAGAACATACAGAGGTACTTCGCGGTGCAGATAGATGAATTCCGTCGGGATCTTGACGGCGTCCTTGCCGGTCGTTACCAGAGCAGTGACATGTTTGCTGATGGCCCGTTCCATGATGTACTGCATTTCCACCATGCCATAGTCGTGATGGTCGGGATAGCGAATGGCTTCCACGATCTTGAGGCCTTCGGCGGCCATGGTCTGTTCAAAGGAGGACGGGTTGCCGATGGCCGAGAAGACCATGACCTGCTGGCCGCTCAGGGCTTCCAGGGGCAGGGCCTTCGTCATATCGTTCTTGTACCAGTCGGCAATTTCAATGAAATCACAGGGTTTATGAATGCTTTCCACAATGGGAACATTCGGTTTGTATTTATGCAGGGAATCGCAGAGCGTCGCCCGGCTGATGGGAGAACTCTGATCGCATTTTGTCAAAAGGAAAAGGTCGGCACGACGCAGGTTCTTCAAGGGTTCGCGCAGGGTACCCCGCGGCAGGATGCTACCGTTGCCGAACATGTTGAGGGTATCCACGAGGACCACATCGAGATCGCGGTGCAGCTGCCAGTGCTGGTAGCCATCATCGAGGATGATGACTTCCGCGCGGAACTTATCGACGGCAAACTGGCCCGTAATGGCTCTTTCCTTACCGATGACCACGGGAATACCGGGCAGTTGCTTTGCCATCAGGAAGGCTTCGTCGCCGGCTTCGTAGGCCGTCATATAGATTTTCTTGCCATCGGACACGACGCCGATTTTTTCCTGCCAATGGGAACGATACCCACGGTTCAGGATAACGACCCGATACCCCATTTTCTGGATCATGAGGGCCACTTTCTGTGCTGTCGGGGTCTTGCCGGTACCGCCGACGGTGATGTTGCCGATGCTGATGACACAGCAGTTCAATTGGGTCGTCGGCAGCAGGTGATGATTATAGAGGCTCAGCTTGACACTGACGCCCAGCTCGTACAGCACAGACAGGACACGGAGGAAGGCCAGGACCAGCCAGTCGATGATGCCGTTGTCCTCCCCATGGGAAAGCTGGATCAGGTACTGCGTGACAGCGTCGCCGGGACGCATACGGGGCGAAACTTCATCGTTGATGTTCCGCGTATTGATTTTGTAATGGGTGTTGACCATGCTCTCCGTTGCCGTCAGTTTCAGCAGTTCCTGGAGATACTTGATGGTACGGACGGCGGCACCGCGGTTTTCGCGAATGACCTGCATGGAAGCATCGCCCATCTTCTTGCGAAGGGCATCATCGCGGAAAATGCGAAGGAACAGGTCCGTCATTTCCCGCACGTCCTTGATCTGGACACAGGCCCCCACCTTGCTGAGGAGGGCGAAGGAATCCTTGAAGTTGGACATGCTGGGACCGACGATGATCGGTTTGGCATGGGCTGCCGGTTCCAGCACATTGTGGCCGCCGTGGTTGATCAGGCTGCCGCCGACGAAGACGGCATCACCTACGGCATAGATCCGTCCCAATTCACCGATGGTGTCGATGAGCACGACCGGATAAACGGGGCGGGGGTCCGGAGCGGCCTGCAGCTGGGACCGAAGTCCGACCGTCAGGCCGTATTTTTCTGCCTGGCGGGTAATTTCATGGGTACGGCCCGGTTTCCGGGGTGCAATGACCAGACGGGCCTTTGGAAACTCCTTACGGATTTCCGTAAAGGACTGGAAGAGTTTTTCCTCTTCCGTCGGATGCGTACTGCCGGCCACGATGACCGGAAAATCACCGCCCAGCCCCAGCTCGCGCTTATACTGGGCCAGGTCTTCCGGCGTGACCTCCGCATAGGTCTGGTCGAACTTGGTGTTCCCCGTCACGTAGATGCGGCGTTTTTCTGCCCCCAGATGCTCAATGTATTCGGCATCGATGGAGGACTGCATGCAGAAACGGGTCACGCTGCCCATCATATCGGCCAGGATCCCAAACAGATAGCGATAGCTCTTGACCGATTTATCGGAAATTCGGCCGTTGACCATCATGACCGGGATGCGGCGGAGCTTGATGGCCCTCAGGAAATTCGGCCACAGTTCCGTTTCAACGGGCATGAAGATGCGCGGCATGATCCGCTTGACAAAGGATTCGGACACAAAAGGCATATCCAGGGGGAAGTAAATGATGGCATCGGCTTCCGGGATAATTTGATGGGCCATGTTGTAGCCACCGGTGGTAACAGCGGAAACCAGGATCTTGGCGTCCGGCATGGCCTTGCGGATTTCCTTGACCAGGGGGCTGGTGGCAACGATTTCGCCGACCGATGCCCCATGGATCCAGATGCAGTTCTTATGGGCCACCGCGGCAATCTCATCGTCCCGGATAAATCCCATGCTCTGGCGGAAACGGCGGGGAAATCCTTTTTCCCTGAAATACCGCCAGGTAAAATACGGCAGCACCACAAAAATCAACAGGATCACTGCCAGGAAATTGTACAGATAATACATACTAACCCTCGCTTCGGATATCTTAAAGGAAAAGGCTGGTTTGCTGTGTAAGGTTCCCTTTTCCCATTTGTTTCAGCTGCTTTTCTTTCAGCGGCCGGCTATGGCCGGTGAGGAAAGAAGCCGAATCATGCCTCGGAATCGTCCTTTTTATTTCCCTGCGCCAGTTCCTGGGCTTCCCGGAACTGGATATCATGCAGGTGGGCATAGAGACCGTGCTTATCCATCAGTTCCTGATGGGTACCGGTTTCCACGATACGTCCCTTATCAAGGACAAGGATCTTGGAAGCATTCTGGATGGTGGAAAGACGGTGGGCAATCACGAAGGACGTACGGCCGACCATCAGGCGGTCCAGGGCTTCCTGTACGATGCGTTCGCTTTCCGTATCCAGTGCCGAAGTGGCTTCGTCAAGGATAAGGATGCGCGGATTCTTCAAAATAGCGCGGGCAATGGAGATGCGCTGGCGCTGACCGCCGGAAATATTGATTCCCCGGTCACCGAGGTGCGTTTCATACCCATTGGGGAGCTGCATGATGAAATCGTGGGCATTGGCAGCCTTGGCGGCTTCAATGACTTCTTCCCGCGTGGCATCGAGGCGCCCGTAAAGAATGTTGTTGTAAACCGTATCGTTGAAGAGAACCGTTTCCTGCGGCACGATCCCGACCTGCTGGCGCAGGCTCGTCAGGGTGACATCCTTGACGTTGTGGCCATCCACCAGGATTTCCCCTTCCGTCACGTCGTAGAAGCGGGGCAGCAGGCTTGCAATCGTGGATTTACCGGCACCGCTGGGACCTACCAGCGCCACGGCCTGACCCGGTTCAGCCCTGAAGCTGACATCGTGCAGTATGGTTTCCCCTTCATTGTAAGCGAAGGAAACATGGCGAAATTCGACATAGCCATTGACCGGCGGCAAATCGATGGCATCCGGTTTGACCGGAATGGTGTCTTCAAGGTCCATGACATAGAAGACACGTTCTGCCGCAGCCAGGGCCTTCTGGATACTCCCCATGACACGGGCAATCCGTTTGATGGGATTGGAAATATTGATGGCGTACACCAGGAAGGCCACCAGGGACCCGGCCGTGATATCGCCATTGATGACGCTGCGCCCGCCGAACCAGATGATGGCCGTTACGCCGAGGGCCGCGATGAATTCAATGACAGGGGACAGGGTTCCCATCAGTTTGGCGCTCTTCATATTGGCGTAGAAGTTTGCCTTGTTCTGTCGGTCAAACCGCTCGATTTCATAGGGTTCGCGGACAAAGGATTTGACAACCCGCGTAGCCGAGAGGGTTTCCTGCAGGATGGATGTAATATCCGCGGAAGCCTGCTGAATGCGATGCCCGGACTTACGGATCCGCTTGCCAAAGAAATCCATGAAGAAAAGCACCACAGGGAAGGTACAGAAGGTAAACAGGGTCAGCTTCCAGTCCAGGTACACCATGGCGCCCACCGATCCGATGAGGACACTGGTTTCCGTAATGATTTCAATGGAATTGTTGACCATGGCACCCTGCAGGGCGGCCACATCGTTGGTTACGTAGCTCATGACCGTGCCCAGCTTGTTCTTGTCAAAGAAATGGGTGCTCAGCGTCATCAGTTTGCGGAACACGAGACTGCGCACGTCAATGACGATGCTCTCCCCGACATAGTTCATCAGGTAGCTCTGTCCGTAATAAAAGATGCCTCTGGCAAAGAAGATGACCACGATGCCCAGGGAAATCAGGTTCAGCAGGTCACTGTCCGAGTTCTGGAAGACCTTATCGATGACATCACGGACAATCCAGGGTACATACAGGTTGGCCGCAGCGGTCATGACCGTACAAAAGCCGGCACAGAACAGGCGAAACAGATAGGGGCGGATAAATTTTAAGATTCGGAAGTATAATTTCATTTCTTCTCCTCAGCGGTTTGAATGATGAGCGCAGCAGTCCGTTTGACCGCACCGGGCTCTCCCAGGCGGGAAACGGCCTCCCTGAGATCGGCATGCACACGGGCATTGGCTTCCGGCTCAAGGAATTTCAGGACCCAATGGGCCATATTTTCCGGGGTCATCTTTTCCTGGATCAGTTCCGGCAGGATTTCCCTCCCCATCAGCAGGTTGGGCAATCCGATGTATTTCACTTTGACAAGGGCCTTGGCAATGGCCATGCTGATGGCGCTGGCCTTATAGCAGATTACACTGGGCAGCCCGCAGAGGGCACATTCCAGAATGACCGTCCCGCTCGTGGCAAGGGCCACGTCGCAGGCACCCATGACATCATAGGAATGACCTTTGACGACCCGGACTGGAACCGTAGTCCCCGCCAGGATCCGGGAAAGCTGGTCCGCATCGACGGACGGCGCCTGCTGCAGGACAAATTCGGCCTGGGGCTGCTGTTTCAGGATCAGGGGCAACGCCTCCAGCATGACCGGCAGGACGCCTTCCAGCTCCTTCGCCCGGCTGCCGGGCAGCAGCAGGATCAAGGGATGGCCGGGCCGTTTTCCAACGAGCGCTTTCGCGGCCTCCGCGGAAAGCGTCGGTCTGACAATATCGACCAGGGGGTTCCCGACAAATTCCACGGGAGCACCGGCCTCCTTATAGACCTCATAGGCAAAGGGATAGATACAGGCGACCCTGGCAGCAAGCCGGGCCACATCCCTTGCCCTGCCCCGGCGCCAGGCCCAGGCAGAAGGAGGAATGAAGGAAAACACCGGGATGCCCAGGGATTTGGCCACCTTTGCCACCCGCATATTGAAGTCAGGATAATCCACGGTCACAAAAATATCCGGTTTCCGCTCCACCATGACCCGGCGGAATGCATCCCGGAGTGCGAACAGGTCGGGCAGTTTCCGCAGGACTTCCACAAAGCCCATGACGCTGTTGTCTTTATAATTGAACAGGACCTCACCGCCTGCTGCGGCAAGGGCATCCCCACCCATTCCGAAGACTTCCGCATCGGGACGGAGGGCAAGGATTGCCTTGGTCAGTGCTGCCGCGTGCAAATCGCCGGATGCTTCACCGGCCGATATGAAGATACGCATGGCATGGACACCTCCCGGAATCGATTTTAATCATAATAAGACAGTTTATTATACCACAATAATGGCCTTGCCTAAAAGAATTTGAAAAAGGAAGGGCCCTTTGCCCGGAAAAGAAACCGTCCATGTTTTTCCAGGCTGACCGATTGTCCCCAAACGGGCGCGGAATATGAAAAAGCGGGTCCCCTGCGGGACCCCGGCCCTTTGTCCAAGGCAACATCCCCGGGCGGATTCCTTCCCCCGGAAAAGGAACGGAAAAGGCCGGAATGCAAATTGCATCCGACCTTCCAATACTCAGTTGATTTTTCTTCAGTTAACGGATCCGGGCTCCTCTTTCATGGCCACCACCGTAATGCCATGTTCATTTGCCATCTGGAGTGCCCGTTCCCGCTCCACAAAGAGGGTACGGCCCGCTTCCATCACGATTCCGGCACAGCCGGAGGCAATCATGGATTCCATGGTCTTTACGCCGACGCCGGGAACATCAAACCGGCTGTCCTGGGCTGGCTTGGCTGTCTTGGCCACAATGGCCTTCTTTCCCAGCTGGCCGCCCCGCAGGATGCAGGCATCGGTTCCCTCGATGGCCTCAACAGCCATGATGGCCTTGTTTTTGACGACCACGGTCTGCCCGATATCAAGGCCCCCGATTTTTTTGGCCATACGGAAGCCGTACTTCATGTCTTCCCATTCCTCCGCCGTTGGCTTTCGCTTGCTGAGGACCCCTTCCTCCGGCATCAGGGCCTTCAGGAACAGTGTCTGGTCCATAACATGGATATCCATGCTCTCCAGCTTCTTCACCAGGGCATTCATGATGGTATCATCATGGCGGTCCGGAAGGGACATGAGGATCTTCAGTGCCTGCCAGTCCGGAATGAGGACGCCGCCGGAATACAGGATTTCCTTGGTCACCTTGCCAATCATCGTGACTTCCCCGACGCCTTCTTTTTTGAGGGTATCAAAGATCTTCCCGACCTTGCCGATATTGATGCCATAAAAAGCATCCGCCACGGAAGGAAGCTCCTCGTGGGTACCGGGCACCAAGGCGACAACAACGGTCCGGTAGCCCTCCGCCTTGGCTCCCAGGACGACATCCACGGGTAAATGCCCGACTCCGGCCAGGACTCCTAAGGTTTTGCCCATCGTGGTATCACTCCCTGCCGTGGGAGTTGGTGGAACGGCAGATGCCGCGCTCTACGCTGCGCAGGAAACGCATAAAATGCTCCACTTCCTCATAGCTGTCCAGTTCCTGTTCCATGGTTGCAATGGCGTCGGGCAGGGAAAGTCCGCGCTTATACAGGATCTTATAGGCTTTCTTCAGTTCCCGGCGAACCGGCATGGAAATACCGGCACGGGAAATACCCACGCTGTTCAGTCCGGCAACGTAAGCCGGATTGCCGGCGACAATGACAAAGGGCGGCACATCCTGGTTGATACGGCTCATTCCGCCGCACATGCAGTTGCGCCCGATTTTCGTGAACTGATGGACGGCCGTCAGGCCACCGATGACGGCGCGGTCTTCCACGATGACATGACCGGCCAGCGTGGCTACGTTGCTCATGATGACATTGTTGCCGACGATGCAGTTGTGGGCTACATGGGTATAGGCCATCATCAGGACGTTGTTGCCGATCCGGGTCTCATTGCCTTCCCCGACGGCGCGATGCACGGAGGCACACTCACGAATGGTCACATTGTCCCCAATGATGGTCGCCGTGTCCTCCCCCTTGTATTTAAGGTCCTGCGGGACTTCACCGATGCTGGCACCCTGGAAAAATTCACAGTGTTTGCCAATGGTGGTGCGTCCTGTAATTACGACATGGGGATGCACGATGGTTCCTTCACCGATCTTGACATGTTCCCCGATTACGGCATAGGGACCGATCTTGACATTAGGACCGATCTCCGCGCCTGGCGCGATAATGGCCGTTTCATGTATCATACTGGAATCTGCTGTCATGCTAATCCCCCCTGATTATTGTTTGTTCTCAGCCAGTGCAAAGAAGAAATCCCCTTCGCAAGCCGGTTCGCCATCAACGGTACCTTCACAATGGGCAACCCCCATATTGCCCTTGATCTTGGTAATGATAGCCGTCGTCACAAGCTGATCACCCGGTTTAATGGGGCGGCGGAAACGGACCTTGTCGATTTTCCCGAATACAGCAATCTTCCCGCGGTTTTCCTGCGGATAAAGGAGTGTGACCCCTCCGACCTGGGCCATGGCCTCAATCAGGAGCACGCCCGGCATAATGGGATTGCCCGGGAAATGCCCCATGAACTGAGGCTCGTTGATGGTGATGTTCTTGATTCCCACAGCCCGCTTCATCGGCTCCAGTTCAACAATCCGATCAACGAGAAGCATGGGATACCGATGAGGGAGGATCTTTTGGATTTCTTGAATGTCTAACGTAATCATGTCTTTACTCCTTACTTTAAACTTATCAGAATGCGGTACCGGGCCGGAATGGTGTTCATGAGCCCTGCGGTAAGCATCAATCTGGCGGGAAACATTATCGTTGAAGGCATGCCCCGATTTCATACAGATGATATGGCCGTGGATCGGTCCCAATAAATACATGTCGCCGATTACATCCAGGATCTTATGGCGAATCAGCTCATCCTTGAAGCGCGGCTTGGAAAGCGTGCCACCATCCCGGGTAAATACAACCACATTATCCACCGTGCCGCCGAGGCCGAGGCCCATTTTCCGGAGCTGCTCGATTTCTTCTTCAAAGGCAACGGTCCGTGCGGAAGCAATTTCCTTCAGCAGCATGTCATCCTTATCTTCCACGTCCATGACCTGCGTGCCCAGCATGGGATGCGGGTTGATGGAAGTAAAGGTCACCCGGAAGCCATCATAGGGCAGGACCACCAGGGACCGGTCCCCGTCATAGCAGGAATAGGAATGGTCGATGCGGTAGATCCTGCGCGGCGCATCCTGCTCGACCAGGCCGACTTTCAGCATGGGAGCAATGAATCCCTGTGCACTGCCATCCCCAACGGGCGGTTCGGCACTATCCATTTCCACATAACAGTTATCCAGCTTCAGTATGGCAAACGCAGCCATAACATGCTCGATGGTCGTAACATTGGCTCCGTGTTCCGTCAGTGTCGTTGCCCGGGTCGTCGCCGAAATATTCGAGGCAACCGCCCTGATGGTCGGCCTTCCGTCCAGGTCGGTACGGACAAAGACAATGCCCGTATCCACGGGAGCCGGTTTGATTGTCATTTTTACCAGCTTGCCGGAATGAAGCCCCACGCCGTCGCAGGATACATCGCCTGCCAACGTGTGTTGTTTTTCTACGTTCATAGATCAGACACCTTTCCTTACGGAAAAACAGGACAAACCGGCCGTCCGGGGAATACCACCGGCACGGCCTATTTGGCCTGGTTTTCCTTATGATTTCTGTAACGTTTCCGGCCATCTTTCCACCGGTCGTGAACCCAGAACCACATGGCCGGGTCCTTCCGGATTTCCTCCTCCGCGATGGCTATTAACTCTCTCATTATAACATGAACATTCTCTGAACGGTCAGCCGTCTTCACAGCGTGGATAGCCGGATGGATGACCGCCGTCAATGTCCCGTCTGCATTGTTGTGCATGAACAGCGGAATAATGGGTGCCTTGAACACCCTTGCCAGGTGGGCCGCCCCGTCTGGAACGCGGGAGGGTTTTCCGAAAAACGCAAGGTGTTCACCCGTATGCGCCGAATCCTGGTCATATAATATCCCTACAAGGTGTTTTTCCTTCAGGTACCGGCCAATGGTGAGCATGCTGTTCCTGCCATGGTTATACGTCACCTGCTGTCCGACCATACGGCGGTAGTCATTAATGAACTGATCCATTTGTCCGTCATTTTGTTTTCTTGTGATGGACAATATGGGATACCCTAACAGTGCCATGGACGCACCCAGCATCTCCCAGTTTCCGTAATGGGCCGTGCACATGATGACGCCATGCCCTTCGGCGTAGGCTGCCTCCAGGTTTTCAAGCCCTTCAAAATGGACCACTTCGCGGAAATTATCCTTTGTGAGCAAGGGATACCGCAGCACCTCGATCAGCATCCGCCCGAAACGGGTCACACTTTCCTTTGCGATCTGCCAGGCCTTTTCATCGTCCACGCCAAGGCATTCCCTGATATTTTCTTTTGCCATGTAACGCCGCCAACGGGGTGTTACATACCAGCCGACATGTCCGAGGAACCATGCCAGGGCATCATTCAGACGCCGGGGCTGGACACAGGTCAGACGGCTGACCATTTTCATGAGGTTATACGCAAGCATTGCGTCCCCTCCTACTTCAATAATTCAAAAACTGCCTGGTTCCCGGAAGCCATTCCTTTCAAGCGTCAAAACGCACCTTTCCGCAGAAAGGAAAGGCAACCCCATCCCGCCGGCCGCGGCCTGACTGGAAAGGGTCGCAATCCATCAAAAGCTTTCTCAAGAACCGTCACAGAATCTGTTAAAAGGTAAAATTCAGGCTCCCATACAGATGATGGGTACGTACCCCTACCTCGGCCGTCGTGAATTTGGCCAGGGGAATGGAAGCTCCGTAATTGAAATGGCTGCCATCATATTCCCCCATCAGGGTCAGGGCCTGCCCGCCAATCTTGAAATCCTTTTCCAGGGCGCCAAAGCCGTGCTTGTACTGGTCGGTCCCAATACCGCCATGGATCTTGAAGCCATAAGGCAGGGCCTTACTGATCACGACGTACCCGCGGCGGTCCTTTTCGTTGCCCAGATCATCGCCGCCGATGGCAATGGCCGGTGTAAACGGCGTATCCTGAAGCAGGCGCCATTTCCCGCTGACCATGCTGTAATTGTCCCCGTGCTTGGGATCGACCTGCGCTCCGGCGACCTCCAGACCCAGAGGCAGGGCGAT
>CADBQR010000134.1 GCA_902796945.1 uncultured Acidaminococcus sp. | reverse complement strand
TGACCAGGACCTGATGGATGCGGCCGGAATCCTTCCGGGCGAGCGCGTCCAGATCTGCAATAACAACAACGGGGCGCGGCTGGAAACCTATACCATTGCCGGCAAACGGGGCAGCGGTGTAGTCTGCCTTAACGGGGCAGCGGCCCGCATGGCCCAGGTCGGTGACATCGTCATCATCATCGCCTATGCCCAGATGACGGAAGAAGAAGCCCGCACCTATAAGCCGAAAGTCGTCATGCTCGGTGAAAACAACGTACCGCTTCGTACAAGAGGCGTTGAAAAAGAAAGGGAAAAGGCCTGAAAAGCCATTCGGGACAGGGAGCCCCCATCGACGGATGGCCGCCGCTCCGCTTCCCGACAGCGTTTTCTCTGTTAACCTGGAGGTTTTCGATGATTGATAAACTGGTTCGTTACTGTACGAAATATATGGCCTTCGGCGTGATTGTCGCCGGATTCTTCGGGATCCTGGTTCCCTCGGCCATGAAACCCTATGCCAAATACATTCCGACCCTTCTGGGGATCATCATGTTCGGCATGGGCCTCAGCCTGAAACCGGAGGATTTCAGGAATGTCTTCCGGCAGCCTAAGAACGTTGCCATTGGCACCCTGCTTCAGTTCATCATTATGCCGGCCCTGGCCTATCTTCTCGTCAAGATCCTGGGCCTGCCCCCTGAAATTGCCATCGGTGTCGTTCTCGTTGGCTGCTGCCCTGGCGGCACGGCTTCCAATGTCATTTCCTACATTGCCCATGCCGATGTGGCCCTGTCCGTATCCATGACCATGGTCAACACCATGCTGGCGCCTTTTGTCACGCCTTTACTGATCTGGCTGATTGCCGGTGCCTGGATCAAGATCAGCCTGGTGTCGATGATGATTTCCATCATTAAAATGGTGCTGCTGCCCCTTCTGCTGGGCCTGGTGTGCAACCATTTCTTCCCCCGTCAGGTTGAAAAAGCGACCAAATACATGCCGCTCTTTTCTTCCCTGGTCATCATGCTGACCGTGCTTTGTGTGGTTTCCCTTTCGGGCCGCACCATTCTGGATAACGGGCTGGTCATTTTACTGGCCGTTATTCTCCACAACCTGGGCGGAATGGCCCTGGGCAACCTGGCTGCCCGCAGACTGGGTATGAACAAGGCCCAGGTCCGGGCCATGACCATCGAGGTGGGAATGCAGAATTCCGGGCTGGCCTCCACGCTGGCCCTGATGTACTTCACGGCCGCCGGCGGCATCGCCGGAGCCATCTTCTCGGTGTGGCACAATGTAACCGGTTCGCTCTACGCGTCCTGGTGCGTCGGCCACGATGAAGATGAAGAAGCCGCATCCTGCGTCCCCGGTGACGCTTCGGTCCGTACAAAATAATAAGACACCCAAAAGGGTTGCAAGGGAGCTGCCAGGAGGCGGCTCCCTTTTTTGCCTTCCTTTGCAGCCTGTCTTCCCCATGGAAGCAGCTGGTATTTTCAGGTTCAGGCCCCTGCCCTCCTGGCAAGGTTTCGCTCCATAAAAAAATGGTACAGCAGACAGAACTGTCTGCTGTACCATTTTTAATCGCCGCCGGCTGAATGCTCAGCGGTTCTTTTTAAAGAATTCAAGGGCCACTTCCGGGAAGGAAGCATAGGACAGGACGTCCTCGACGCTGGCATTGGGATAGCCCTTGGCAGCCAGGTCAGCACGCATCTTATCCATTTGAGGAGGAATATCGTCGGCAGGACGATGGGTAATCGGTTCCTCCCCTTTCTTCAGGACCAGTTTCTTCAGCTCCTCGCTGATGGGTCCCGGGGTCTTGCCATACTTGCCACGTACAATGTCGCGTACTTCTTTCGGAATCATCTTGTAGCGGCCGAAGATCACGTTCATCGTCGCCATGGAACCGACAATCTGGCTGGAAGGCGTAACCAGAGGAGGATATCCCAGATCAGCACGGACTTTCGGCATTTCCTTCAGCAGGTCTTCATACTTATCGGCCACACCCATTTCAGCCAGCTGCTTGCGCAGGTTGGACAGCATGCCGCCCGGGATCTGGAAGCTCAGGACCTGCGGGTTGATGCCCAGGTTGCCTTTCAGGTCGAAGGTCTTTTCCAGGTCGGCCTTGACTTTCTTGAAGTGGTCGGCAATCGGATACAGTTTGTTGACATCGATCTTCGTGTCTCTTTCCCGGCCGGCCAGGGTATAGACCAGGGATTCCGTGCAGGTATGGCTGGTGCTTTCAGCAAAAGGAGACAGGGCGGTATCGACGATATCGACACCGGCTTCGATGGACTTCAGGATGGTCATGGCGCCCATGCCACTGGTGCAGTGGGAATGGACGTTGATAGGAATATTGATTTCTTCCTTCAGGGCAGAAACCAGGTCATAGGCCGCATAAGGAGCCAGCAGTCCGGACATATCCTTGATGCAGATGGAATCGGCACCCATATCGACCAGTTCCTTTGCCAGTTTGACAAAGTCCTTGTCCTTATGGTACGGGCTGATGGTATAAACCAGCGTGCCCTGGGCATGGGCACCGGCTGCCTTGGTGGCCTTCATGGCACATTCCAGGTTCCGCGTATCGTTGAAGGCGTCAAAGATACGGATAATATCGATACCGTTTGCAACGGAACGCTTTACAAATTCGCTGACCACGTCATCGGCGTAGTGGTTGTATCCCAGGATATTCTGACCGCGCAGCAGCATCTGCAGTTTGGTCTTTTTGACGTGCTTGCGGATCGTACGCAGCCGTTCCCAGGGATCCTCATTCAGGAAACGCAGGCAGGAGTCAAAAGTAGCGCCGCCCCAGGCTTCCAATGCATAGAAACCGCAGTCATCCAATGCTTCCAGAACGGGAAGCATATCGCTGGTACGCATTCTGGTTGCGCACAGGGACTGGTGTCCGTCCCTGAGGACCGTTTCCACAATTTTTACAGGATTCGGATTGTTCATTGTCAAACCTCCCATGGACAAATATAATATTTGCTTTCAAGAATTAGCAGAATTTATATACAACGATATTATAGCATAAGTTTTTCCCTCATTCCTATAGAATATTCCTAATAGTTCCCATAAGATGAAACTTGGCTGTCCTGCCGCGTTTTTCCGGGGTTCCGAAACGCTTTTTCCACCGCTGCAAAGGGCGCCTTTCCGATTCCGAAAATCCTGGCAGGACGCATATGTCCCCGCCGCCGGTCTTTTTTTGCCTTATTTTCTTAAATTCCACGCAAATTTTACCTG
>CADBQR010000133.1 GCA_902796945.1 uncultured Acidaminococcus sp. | reverse complement strand
GTAGATTTCGTTGACTTTGCCGAAATCATTCATATCCTGCAGGAAAATCGTGGTCTTCACGATCTGGTCATAGGAAGCGCCAGCGGCTTCCAGGATGGCGCCCACATTTTTCATGGAGCAATGGGCCTGTTCTTCCAGGGTTTCCGGCAGCTTGCCGACACGAGGGTCGATTCCCAGCTGGCCGGATACATAGACAGTTTCGCCAACTTTGATGCCCTGTACATAAGGACCTACAGCGGACGGCGCTTTATCGGTAGAAATGACGATGC
The DNA here is from genome assembly GCA_902796945.1 of uncultured Acidaminococcus sp. Taxonomy (GTDB): domain Bacteria; phylum Bacillota; class Negativicutes; order Acidaminococcales; family Acidaminococcaceae; genus Acidaminococcus. The sequence continues at coordinate 2,756 of CADBQR010000133.1, read as the reverse complement.
GTTTCATTATTTAACAACCTCTTTTCCTTTTTTTCTGAGCACCGTACCGTTTCTCCGGCCCGTATGCTTTCCTTCCTGTACTTCAAAGACGCCGTTGACCATGACGTATTCAATGCCTTCCGGATATTGGGCAGGATCCGTAAAGGTTCCCTTGTCAATGACCGTATCAGGGTTGAAGACCGTAATATCAGCACAGGCACCTTCCACAATGTGACCGCGACCCTTGATATTGAAGGTAGCGGCCGGTTTGCCGGTCATCTTGTAGACGGCTTCCTCCAGGGTCAGGGCCTTGTCTTCCCTTACATACTTACCGAGTACGCGGGGGAACGCGCCATAGACGCGGGGATGCGGTTTACCGCCCAGAAGACCGTCAGTGCAGACGTTCATTTCCGGCCGTTTCATGAAGAGCTTCACATGGTCTTCCGTACCATAGAAGTCCACCATGCCAACGGCATTTTCTTCATCCCGGAGCAGGTCGAAGGTGGCGTCATAGGGATTCTTATGACGCAGTTCTCCCAACTGGGTCAGGGAAAGTCCGACAGCGTCCTTGTTCTTTTCTGTCTTGACGCTGGTTACGTAGATCTGGTCAAGGCCGGCAAAATCGACGAAGTTATCCCAGCCGGGAATGCCGTGTTCAATGTCGTAGACCATCTTTTTCCGCAGCTCCGGATCATTCAGGCGTTCAATGACCTTATTGGTACCGCCGTCGTGGACCCAGGGCGGCAGAATGACACCAAGCATCGTGCTGCCCGCCACATAGGGATACTGGTCGAAGGAAACGTCGATGCCTTCCTTTTCTGCTTCTTCCAGGAGCTGGACCATTCCGTCGATCTTATCCCAGTTCTTCCGGCCGCAGACCTTGAAATGGGAATAATGGATCTTGACACCCGACTCCTTGCCAATCTGGATGACTTCCTTCATGGAATCCAGGATGGTATCGGCTTCGCTGCGCTGGTGAATGACGAACCGGCCGTCGTATTCTGCGACGACTTTGCACATTTCCACGATTTCCTTCGTATGGCCATAGGCACAGGGCATATAGATCAGGCCCGTGGAAAGTCCGATGGCACCGTTTTCCATTTCCCGGCGGACAATGTCCTTCATTTTCTGCAGCTCTTCATCCGTGGGCTGACGATTATCAAGACCCATGGCTTCCATTCTCACGTTTCCATGGGGAACGAGGTAGCATTCGTTGGGGCCGGGTTTCACGGCGTCAATCATCTTCAGGTAGCCCGCCGTATCCTTGTAATGGTAATCAACCTTGTCGGAATCGCCATCCAGGCCTGCCAGGTTCTTCCGCCAGGGGCTGATGTACTGTTCCGGCAGGGGCGCCATGGAAATGCCGTCCTGACCGAGGATTTCCGTCGTAATACCCTGCATGACCTTAGGCTTGACTTCCGGATCCACCAGGATCTGAAGGTCGCTGTGGCTGTGGGTATCAATGAAGCCAGGAGCAACCGCCAGCCCGGTCACATCGACGACTTCCATATCTTCCGTCGGCGTAATGGTACCGATTTCAGCAATTTTATCATCTACGACGAGTACATCGGCCTGATAGCCTTTGGCACCCGTTCCGTCAACAACCAACCCGTTTTTCAGCAAAATTTTACTCATTGAAAATCTCCTCCTTGCAGTAGTAGTATCAGGTCTTATTCTTTATCCAGTTCGATAGGCGGAGCGGCTTCCACGCCGTGGCCAATCTGGTATTTGGATACAATGAAGAGTACCGCAAAGGCAACGATACCGCCTGGAACCATGGCACTCAGTCCATAGGGGCTCTTCAGTGCATAGGTCCAGTAAGCTGCCACGGCCGTACCGGCCAGAATGGACAGGAATCCGGCATCTTTTGTTACGTTCTTGCAGAACAGGCCGCCGATAAAGGCTGCAAAAGGACCGGCGCTGCGCAGGGCAAAGGCACTCATCATGACGCTGATGATGTTGGACGCCGTCAGGGCCACACCAAGACCAATCAGGCCAACCAGGGTCATAACGATCCGGGACACCATGATTTCCTTTTTATCATCATGGACGCCGCCGCGGATATAGGGACGATACACGTCGTTGGTAAACATGGTAGCCGTACCAATCATGTTGCCGGAAGCGGAGCTCATGGTAGCCGCCACAACGGCAGCCAGGATGATGCCGGCAATTACGGACGGGGCAAACTGCATGGTTGCGTCAGCCAGGGCATTTTTCTGCTGATGAATGGCATACCCGTCGATGCAGGTATAAGCCATAAGGCCGATGATGGCCGGAACGATGGCGTAGCAGGCGGACAGGATCCCGGTCAGGACAGAACCGATTTTAGCGGATTTACCATCCTTGGCGGAGCAGAAGGTCTGCACAATTTCCTGCCCGGTCGGGAAGGTCATGCAGTACATGACGATATAGCCGATAACCGTGGGCAGTCCGATCTTGGTCATGCTGAGCATGTTCATGTCGGCGCCACCGGGCGTCTTCATGGCGGCAGCCTTGGCAAACAGGGCGGAGAAACCGCCGACAGCCGGGTTTTCAGCCATGATGAACATGGCAACGGCCATGCCGATGGTAATGAACAGGACGTGCATCATGTTGGCGGCAGCAACCGAAGCAAAACCGCCGACCATGGTGTAAAGGATAACAACGGCCGTAGTAATGACGGCAGCCGTCTGGAAACTGATCCCCGTTACGACGTTGATGATGGAAGCGGTGGCAATGATCTGGGCTCCCGTCGCCATGAACAGAGCCGCGATGGAAGTGAAGGCCGTCACGATATG
>CADBQR010000132.1 GCA_902796945.1 uncultured Acidaminococcus sp. | reverse complement strand
TTTCCCCGAGGGAGGGAATGTCAAAGCTGAATTCCAACCCTTCGCTGCGGCCGATCCAGTTGCGCTGCATCGTCTTGACCCGTTCCGGCCAGCCCTTCAAAAGATCCAGGTCCTTCAGCAGTTCATCGGCATAATCCGTGATTTTAAAGAACCACTGGGACAGGTCCTTCTTCTCGACGACGGAATCGCAGCGCCAGCACTTGCCGTCAATGACCTGTTCATTGGCAAGCACCGTATTGCACTTCGGGCACCAGTTGACGGCAGCCTTTTTCTTTACGGCCAGGCCGCGCTTATACATCAGTTCAAAGAACCACTGGGTCCATTTGTAATAGTCCGGCAGGCAGGTCTTGACTTCACGGTCCCAGTCATAGGAGAGGCCCATCCGCTTCTGCTGCTTCTCCATGTTGGCAATGTTGTCCAGCGTCCACTTGGCAGGGGGAATGTTGTGTTTGATGGCAGCATTTTCTGCCGGCATGCCGAACGAATCGAATCCCATAGGATGCAGCACATTATATCCCTGCATGGTACGGAACCGGGCGACCACATCACCGATGGAATAGTTCCTGACGTGTCCCATATGCAGGTTGCCCGATGGATACGGGAACATTTCCAAAACATAATACTTGGGACGGGGATCGTCATTATCCACCTTATAAGTGTGGTGCTCCTCCCAATACTTCTGCCATTTGGCTTCCGCCTCATGGGGTTCATACTTTTCGTTGATCATGCCAGAACCTCCCTATTCTGAAAAAACCTGTCTGAACACCTTGCATAACTTTGTATGATTCAGTAACATAGTAGTGTTACAGGAATTCAGGAACATTGTAATAGATTCATTATATAGTTGACTACCAATAAAGTCAACGCAGGAAGGAGTACCGGTCATGGCCGTATATGCCATAGGAGACCTGCATCTGTCAGGGAACCCTCCCACGAAACCCATGGAAGTTTTCGGCCCGCAATGGCTGAATCACCGGCAGAAAGTCTTCGCCAATTGGAAGCAGTCCATTACCGATGACGACATCATCATTCTTTGTGGCGACACTTCCTGGTCCATGAGCCTGGAAGAGGCCATCGAAAGGGACCTGGGACCATTGTCCACGCTTCCCGGACAGAAGGTCATTCTCAAAGGCAACCACGATTACTGGTGGTCATCGGCGGCCAAGCTGAAATCGGCCCTGGGCCATCGCTTCCATTTTCTCCATAACAATTGCTATCTGGCAGGCGATCTCGCCATCTGCGGGACCCGCGGCTGGAACCTGCCTTCCATGCCTGAATTCACGGACCATGATGCCCTTTTGTATAACCGGGAATGTCAGCGCCTGGAACATTCCCTACAGGAAGCTGACAAGGCGGGCTGCACCCGGAAGATTGTCGCCATGCACTACCCGCCGCTCTATCACCCCGACGAGGTCACGGGATTTACGGAACTATGCAGGACCTATCAAGTCACTTCCTGTGTCTACGGCCATGTCCACGGCGACGCCGCCCATTTCCTGAATCTCTTCCAGGGCGAACGGGACGGCACCTTCTACCGCCTCGTCGCTTCCGATTACATTGATTTTTGTCCGGTCCGCATCGCCTGACCGGGGAAAGGACCTATTGTGCATCAATACCTGTTTTTTATCGGGGATTTCCCCATCCGGATGTATGGAATCATGCTCTGCACGGCCATCTTCATGGCAACGGCCGTCGCCTATTTCCTGGCACTGAAAGATGGCCGGGGTTGGGAAAAATACCTTCCTGATATCGGGATCTACGGCGGCTTTGCAGGGATTATCGGAGCCCGGCTGTGGGATGTCTTCTTTTTTGACTGGGCCTATTATCAGGATCATCTGTCAGAACTCTTTTTCGTCTGGCAGGGCGGAATGGCGGTGCAGGGCGGGATCATCGGGGGCATTCTGGCAGGTGCCCTTTACTGCCGCCACCATCATATCAACTGGGTGGATATGCTCGATGTCATCTGTCCGGCCCTTTTCATCGGCCAGTCCATCGGCCGCATGGCCAATTTGCTGAACGGGGACGCCTTTGGGGCTCCCACGGGCGGCGACTTCGGGATCCTGTACCCGGAAGGCACCCTGGCACGCAGCACCTATGGCAGCACGCCGCTGTGGCCGGCAGAAGTATGGGAAGGCCAGATTGATGTCATCCTCTTTGCCCTTCTCCTGCTCTTTCAGACAAGGAAATACAAACGGGGCCAGTGCTGCTTCCTTTACGTGATGCTCTACTCCGCCCTTCGTTTCTTTCTGGAATACCTGCGCGGCGATTATGTCAGGCCCTTCCTGTTCGGCCTGAAATCGGCCCAGGCCACAAGCCTTATCTTCTTCCTTGTGGCCCTCTGCGGATTCATTTACTGCGGTACCAGGAAGGCCCCCGCCCCGGAAAAGGAGCGGCCCCGAAAAAACAGGAAATAAGCAAAGGACCAGTTCCACTTGAAGGGAGCTGGTCCTTTTTTTATCAGGAACAGAAATCAGGATTTCCTGCCACGGAAACCATCGCCCAGCAGGCAGCAAAGAGGCAGAAAATAAAGATAGAACGCGTAACCCACACTGCTGTCCGGGGCCCCGATAAAAGCCAGGGGAGCCGCACAGGCAATGTTCCATAGAACCAGGCCTGAAACAACGACGACGGTATCCTCAAGGGTAAGGGCCAGTTTTTCCGGGGTCATGCCAAAACGGCTGCAGATGCTTCGCGTCATCATGATGGCCAGGGTCTGGTTGCAGGCAATCATGGCGCTGAGAATGCTGGCGCCAAGCACACCGGCAGCAGGGGATGTGCGGCGGGCAACCTTTTCAAAGAAACCCTGCAGGTTGCGCAGAAGGCCGGTTTTCTCAAAGATTCCTGAATAACAGCTGCCCACACCCACGATGGCACCGGTCCGGAACATGGAAACGAGGCCGCCGCCTGAAAGCATGTTCCTCAGTTCCGGCACATCGGTCCGAAACCCAAGGACCATGGTCCGGAGGATTTCCATGCCACCCAGTTTTTGGAAGACCGCCGCGCAAAAAATGCTCAGGACAATGCTGACGGAAAGGGTCTTCCTGACGGGAACCCGGAACGCGGCCAGGAGCAGGATCACCCCGGCAGGAACCAGCATGGGCCAGGAAACATCAAAGGAACGGGCAAAAAGTTCCTGCACCCCCACCGGCCGGGAAGCAGAAGACACACCGGCGCCCATGAAATAATAGCAAACCGTTGCCAGCAGGAAAGGAACCAGGGAGCTTCGCAGCATCCGCCGGATATTATCATAGAGATCCGTCCCCGTGATTTCGGCCGTCAAAAGGGCACTGGTCGACACGGGGGAAGCCCGATCCCCAAAATAGATACCGGACAGGACCGCCCCGCCTATGAGGGCCTTGCTGACGCCCATCAGATTGGCCATCGTCATGCAGATAAGGCCCATGGTCGCCGCGGTCCCGAAGGACGTTCCCATAAGAAAGGACAGAAGGCAGTTCAAGAGAAAAGTCAGGAGGACGATTACGGACGGCCGGATCAGTCCGGACGCATAATAGACGATGGCCGGAATCGTTCCACAGGCCCGCCACAGCCCTGTCAGAAAGCCAATGAAGCAGAACGTAAGCAGCACGTTCCGGGCGGTCAGGATGCCATTCCACCACATGCGGAGCACCTGGCCGGCCGAAAATCCCTGCCGCAGGGCATAGGCACTGAACAGGAAAAGACCCAGGAGCAGGGCGATCAGTATGGACCAGCCCATATACAGGCAGGCCAGGAGCAGGCAGGCAAAGAGCAATAAAATCAGGTTTTCCATGAAAACAATCCTTCCCTCATCAGGACTTCATTTTGCGTGAACGGGAATGCTGCACGGCTTTAGCCATCTTGATGAACCCCTGGAGCATTTTCCACCGGCTCCGCTCCCGCAGGCAGGTAAAATGGATCATATAACGGGCCCTTTCCCCGAAACGGACCGTGACCATATGGGACAGCGCTTGCGGTGACAGGACCGCCTCCGCCAGGTTCAGCGGCGTAAAACAGGCCCCATCCCCCTGTGCACACATTTCCAGCAGCGTTTCAATATTGTGGGACCGAACCTTGACAACCGGGTCGATACCAGCCTGCTTCAACAGGCTGCTGGCAAAACGGCCGGAAATATCCCCCTGGGGATTCAAAAGCAGGGGACAGGAGGCAAAGGGAAGGAAATCTTCCGGTCCCTTCAATACCACGCTCCGGGATTCAGGAAGACCGGAAAAGAGCCTTTCGTAAAGGCCATCCGGTACCAGCAGTACAATTTCCTCCTCATAGAAATCCGTTGTCACCAGGGCTTCCGTTCCTACCTTGGAAGGCCCCAGGATGGCAAGGTCCACTTCCCCCATCCGCACCATTTCCATGAGGGTCTCATTCACCGACTCGATGATGGAGATCGTTACCTGGGGCCACTCTTTCTGGTAGGCCGAGATGACAGCCGGCAGAATGGCATGACCCCGGGTAGGGGCAATACCGATACGCAGCCGCCCTTTCCGCTCCTCGCGGATTTCCTGCATGGCCTGCTGCAAATTGGCATATTCGCACTGGATGCGGCGGGCATATTGGAGAAACACCTCGCCTCCATAGGTCAGTTCCAAAGGAATATGGCGGATGAACAAGGGGCACTGCAGTTCCTTTTCCATGGAGGCAATATGGCCGGAAAGCGTTTGCTGGGTAATGTTCAGTTTTTCTGCGGCCCGGCTGAAGCTCCGTTCATGCTCGAGCTGCAGGAAATAGGTAATGGAAGAAAAATTCATGATCCCCTCCTGAAATCGTCTGCCGTTACAGGATTTTCCTGTATCGTACCACGGAAGCAGTACAATGTAAAACTGTATTTTTTGATAGTTGATACCGTTTCTATCGATAAAATAACGGACGGAAAAAGGCCGCCGCACCGCAACGTGCAGCAGCCTTCTTGTTCCCAGGATTACAGGAAATCGGCAAAATGATTGAAATGAAGGATCTCCCCTGCTTTTCCCAGCTTCCGGACCGCCTCTTTACCAGCCAGACGGAACGCAGCGACTTCTTCTGGCTGGACATGGATGTCCGACGCCTCGACAGGAGCCGTCAATTCATAGATATCAACAAAATAGTTGTTCTGTTCCTTGGGGGAATCATTTCGATACGTATGGATCAGCTTTGCCTGGGAGGCCTGAAACGTAAGCCCCGTTTCCTCCGCGACCTCCCGCAGGACGGCTTCCCGGGATTCTTCACCGGCCCGTACCCCGCCTCCGGGGATTTCCCATTTGCCAGGGGCCCATTCCTTGTTGAGCTGGCGCTGTGTGATGAGAAGCCGGCCGTCGGGCGTACGTATCATCGCCAGAACCGTCAGGTGATAATCACCGGGCTTCATATGCCAGTCATTCCGGGCCATGGTACGGCCCGTCCTTTTCTTGCTGCTATCATAAATATCCCATCGTTCCATGCTTACGGTTCCTCTTTCCTGCTGATTCGTTCATATTGCCGGAGGGATTCCCACATTTCCGGGAGAAAGCGCTTTTCCCCTGCTTCCAGGATGGCTTCAGGAATCCCGAAAAACGCTTCCGCCAGGCTTCCCGCAATGGCAGCCAGCGTATCACTGTCGCCGCCGAGGGAAATGGCACCCCGCAGGGCGTCTTCAAAATCCGTTGCCTCCAGGAAGGCTTCCAGGGCCTGCGGGACCGAACCGTCACAGGTCGCGTCGCCAACGTATTCCCTCTGCAACACGTCAAGCGGGGTCTCCAATGGATAATACTGCTTCAGATAGGAACGGAGCTTTTCCCGGTCCGCACCCTGACGGGCCAGGAAAATTCCACCGGCCACGGCCCTGGCTGCTTTTTCGGCTGAAGGCTCATCATGGGTGACACGGGCAGAAATGACGGCCAGCTTTTCCGCCTCCTCCAGGGTCCGCCCGTACCAGCCAGCCGGTGAAACCCGCATGGCCGCGCCGTTTCCAAAACTTTGATAGGGCCCCTGGGAATCATCAAAGAGCCAGGCCTTGAAACGGAATCCGTAGCCGGCATGGGGATAACGGCGCCCAATGGTACGCATAAAACGGCACAGTAAAGGAGCCAGGACGGCTTCCGTTTCCTCCAGCCGCCCCTCCCGGGCTGTTCCAAAAGCCAGCGCAACCGCCGCTGTCATCAGGGAATCATCAGTGGGACGGCTATGGCGACCAAAAAGCGGGAACTGTCTGGAACGCCGGCCGGACCATTCATAGACGGAGCCGACCACATCCCCGATAAAAGCACCTTTCATACCCAGGACCTCCTTCAGGCATCGTATTGGAGGAGAACAGGACAATGATCGCTGCCCATGATCTCTGAACAGATGGTCACATCCTTGATCCGATCCTTTCCCGCTGCGGAAACAAGAAAATAGTCAATGCGCCATCCCGCGTTTCTCTGTCTGGCCTTGAACATATAGGACCACCAGGTATAGGCGCCTTCCCTGTCAGGATAGAGCATGCGGAAGGAATCAATAAAACCGTATTTCAGGAACTGTTGGAATTTAGCCCGTTCCTCATCGGAAAAACCGGCATTATGATGGTTGGAATCAGGATTCTTCAGATCGATGGGCTGCGCCGCGACATTCATGTCTCCGCAGACAATGACGGGCTTTGTTGCCGTGAGCCCCGCACAGTAGGACTGGAAAGCATCCTCCCAGGCCATGCGGTAATCAAGACGGGCCAGTTCCCGCTGGGAATTGGGCGTATAGACATTGACGAGGATAAATTCCGGATATTCCGCCGTAATGACGCGCCCCTCCTTATCATGTTCCTCCTGCCCGATTCCGTAAGCAACACGGAGCGGCTCCGTCCTGCTAAAGAGTGCAGTGCCGGAATAGCCCTTCCTCTCGGCACTGTTCCAGTATTCATGATAGCCAGGGAATTCAAAATCCGCCTGCTCCCTTTGCATTTTTGTTTCCTGCAGACAGAATATATCGGCATCCAGTTCCTTCATGACATCACTGAAGCCTTTGTTCATGCAGGCACGCAATCCATTGACATTCCAGGTAACCAGTTTCATCGCAGTCTCCTTAAGGGTTCATAAGTGGGAAAGCCATATAGAGAACCACTATCATGGCTCCCGCCAATAACAGATAGACCGGATCCGGGAGGATCCAGAGAAAAGACAGACAGTATGCCAGCAAGGGAAAAACAAAAAACAGCATGCTGAAAAGAAAAGCCATCCGCTGCCTGTCCCGGAGGGCCTGACGCATTCCGGAAAAGCCGCTGTAAAGAAAACATCCCTGTACCAGAAGGACGGCAGAAAAAACGCCCGCATCAGGGTCAAGGATCGGACAAAGGCAGGCAGCCAGAAGCAGGATTGGAAAAAGACAGAAAAAAAGAGGGTTCTTTACGGGCATTCCGGCAGCATGAAGGAGTCCTTCCTCCACCAGTACGCCCAGAAAGAAAGCAGCAAAGGCACAGGGGGATTCAATCTTGAGGGGCCAGAATCCGGGAAAGGAAAGAAAAAGAAGCGGCACAAAGGCCAGCCGTGTGATAAGCGGATTGGAAAGGATAGCCCCCTGCCGCTGCCATACCGGAGGCAGGCAGGAAAAAACAGCAGGCAGCAGCCATAATACAAGGCTGAGGGTTACGGGCGCATGGAAATCCAGGCGGGGCCCCAGGAACCCGTAGAGGGCATAAAGGGCCAGGCCGCACCAAAGGACACGGATGGCCACGGCTGTTTTTTTATGATTGAAGGTCCCTGCTTTCATGATGTCGCCTGCTTCAGTTGGGCCAGAAAATCCAGGCTCCTCAGCGGCCTGTCGGTCTGGAACGTAAGAAAACGGTAAATGATCTTTTCCACTTCCATCAATTCCTTTCCGCGCACCGTAAAATGGGCCGGTTGGGAAAAATCCAGGGTCAGCAGGGTCTCCATCAGCTGCCGGTCTTCCACGCTCAGGGGAAGGTCATGCTCGAGGCTACAGTCCTGGCAGAGGAACCCACCCTGGACAGGGCTGAAATAACCATCCGCATCCATGGGCCTGCCGCAGGTGGTACAGTGGTCCAGCAAGGGCGTAAAGCCGCAGAGGGACAGCAGCTTCAGGAGCGTACTGTCCGTTACGAGGCGCTTGTTGCGCTCCCGTAACAGGCCAAAAGCCGAAAGGACCAGTTCAAAGACAGCTTGCTGCGGTTCTTCGTCCCCCAGAAGCTGTTCGACCGCCTCGGCAATGATGGTACCATAGGCCATTCCCTCAATGTCCATGGCGGAGGGCATTTCCACAAACTCACAGCTTCGCAGGGTAGCCACCCGGCGTCCCGGCATAAGGGTCAGCCGCAGGTGCGCAAAGGGCTGTACCAGCCGCCCGCTGGTACTCTTGGGATAAGCAGCTCCATAGGCGATAAAAGGCACTTTTCCATGGTCACGACAAAAGCAGACTGCGTACTTATCCGCAGTCTGCCAGTTTCTTACTTCCAATATGACCGCTTCGTCTTGAAACACTTCACTGCTCATGGACTTCCGCTGCCTCTTTCGCTTTTTTCAGGGGAATGACCCGCACCCGGAGCACCCGGAACCCGGTACAATCCAGGACTTCAAAACGGAAGCCCCGCTCGTCAACACTGTCGCCGACTACGGGTTGTCTTCCGATGAGCCCGAATACATACCCGCCGATCGTATCTTCCTCCGGATCGTCAAATTGGATCCCCATGGTCTCGGCCACCTCATCCAGAAGGACAAGGCCGTCAAAAACGTAGGATCCATCGGGCATCTTATTGATTTCCGGCATCTCCGCGTCGTGTTCGTCCTGAATGTCACCGACGATTTCCTCCAACAGGTCCTCCATCGTGACGAGGCCGGCGGTTCCGCCATATTCGTCGGCGACGGCAGCCATCTGGACATGTTTATGCTGCATCAGCTGCAGGATCTTGACAATGGACATGCTTTCCGGCACCACATCAATTTCCCGCATGATGCTGCGGAGATCCGCCTTGGGATCCTGACGGTCAAAATTCATCAGCTCCCGGATATGGATCATACCCAGGATGTGGTCGCGGTCCTCCTCGCAGAGCGGATAGCGCGTATGCCCGGATTCGCGGACGACCTTCAGGTTTTCTTCCAGGGAATCATCAATGAAAAGACATACCATATCCTGCCGCGGCACCATGACCTCACGGGCAACACGGTCGGCAAAATCAAAGACGTTATCGATGAGACGGCTTTCCACCGGATCGATTTCCCCGCCCTTTTCACTGTCGCTGACCATTTTCCGGATATCGTCTTCCGAACGGCTCCGGTCAGAGTCCTCAGGTTCAACCCCCATAAAATGGTACAATCCGCGTCCAAGATGCCAAAACAGATATGCAAATGGATAAATAATCGGTTTCAATATGCGGCCAAGCGCAGGTCCCGCGTCGATAAGTCATCTCTCCTTTTTTCTTGCCATGGAAGGTCCCGGTCCGGCAAGTCCGTAGGAACCGCGGACGAAGACCGTTCCATCAATCGTGAACAACCATTCCTGTGGTTAGTAACGTCAAGAGCCGCTTCATCAGGGGATTAACGTTAACAGTAATTATACAATATCGCACTCTTTACGGTCAATAAGCGGGAATGAGCGGAATCAATGATTGGAAGCCAGCCCCAGCTGTTTCAGGTCGCCTTCCTTTTCCCGCCATTTGGGGCGGACCTTGACCCAAAGTTCCAGGTAAACATGGGCACCCACAAGTTCCTCGATGTCCGCGCGGGCCTGCTGGCTGATATTTTTTAACATCCGCCCCTGTCTTCCGATCAGGATGGCCTTCTGGGATTCCCGTTCCACATAGATGTCGCCCTGCACATAGACGGTTCCGTTTTCCCGGGTCTTCATCTGATGCACCTGGACGGCAACGGCGTGAGGGACTTCATCCTGGGTCAGGCGGAGGATCTTTTCCCGAATGATTTCGGCAGCCATGACGCGCTCCGTCTGATCGGTATACATGTCTTCCGGATAAAAGGCAGGCCCTTCCGGCATCACGGAAATCACATCCTTCAGCAGTTCACTGAAATCCGTGTCATTCAGGGCCGACAGGGTATGAATGCTGTGGAAGGGATAGGCCCTGCGAAAAGCGTCCATACGGGGAAGCAGGCGCTCCTTATCCGGCAGGCAGTCAATCTTGTTGAGGACAAGGATGACCGGCACGCTGACTGCCTTCAGTCGTTCCAGGATATACTGCTCTCCCTTGCCCCGTTTTTCTGTCGCGTCCACCACGTAGAGAACGGCGTCCACTTCTTTCAGGGAATCCTCGGCAGCCTTCACCATATGCATCCCCAGCCGGTCCATGGGCTTATGAAGCCCCGGCGTATCCAAAAAGATCAGCTGGGCTTCCGGCAGGGACAGGATGCACAGGATCTTGCTGCGGGTCGTCTGGGGCCGGTCGGATACGATGGCCGCCTTTTCGCCAATCAGCTTATCGATGAGTGTGGACTTTCCGGCGTTGGGACGGCCGATGACGGCGACATAACCGGAACGATGGATCGGTTGGGATTCGTTATTCATTCTGATTCCTCACTTCGCTTTCCAGATTAAATGAGTAGGGCAGCAGGTCTTCCAGCCCACATTCCCGGACCTTGCCAGCAAGGTTCGTCAAAAAGATCCGGGGAATGCGGAACTCGGCCATGACCTGGCGGCAGGCCCCGCAGGGAGAAACGGGTTCCGGCGTATCCGCCGTTACGCAGAGGGCTGAAAACTCCCGTACCCCTTCCTTTACGGCGGCAAAGATGGCATTCCGCTCGGCACAGACCGTCAGCCCATAGGAAGCATTTTCAATATTGCAGCCCGTGAAAATCCGGCCGTCAGCAGCCCTCACCGCAGCCCCCACGGCAAAATGGGAATATGGGATATAGGCATTCCTGCGGGCCCTGACAGCCGCAGCAAAGAGTTCTCTGTCCATGTCAGCCTCCAAACCGTTCTTCCGCCAGGTCCAGTTCCCGCAGGACCTCTTCCTCCCGGGCTCGCATGACCCGTTTATCCGCCTCTTCCATATGGTCGTAGCCCAGGAGATGGAGCATGCCATGTACCGCCAGGTACGTCATTTCCCGCGTCAGTCCATGTCCAAACTCTTCTCCCTGCTCGACCGCCTTCGGGGCAGAAATGATAATATCCCCCAGCAGGTGTTCTGCTTCGGAATCGTCGGTTTCCGGCTCCTCATCCCCTTCATCAAGGGCAAAGGACAGCACATCCGTCGGCCGGTCAATCTGCCGGTACGTGCGATTCAGCTCATGGATCTCTTCATTATTGACAATGGTAATATCGACTTCCGTCCGGTCGGAAACCTTTTCCAGGCGGGCCACGACATTCATGGCCTTGGTCAGGGTTGCCTCCAGTTCCTCCGGAATCCTTACTTCCTCCTGATTATTTTCCAGTGTGACGATCATCGCCGTCCCTCCGTTCCCTGCTTTTTTTCTTCTTCTGTTCATCATAGTGCTGGTACGCCTTGATGATGGCCGCCACAATTTCGTGCCGGATGACGTCGCTTTCCGTAAAATGAATGATGCCGATGCCAGGGATATTGCGCAGCACAAAGGCGGCATTGGTCAGCCCGGATTGCTTGCCCGCCGGCAAGTCGATCTGCGTAGCATCCCCGGTCACCACCAGCTTGGACCCAAAGCCGAAACGGGTAAGGGCCATGCGCATCTGCTCTGCCGTCGTATTTTGTGCTTCATCGAGGATAATGAAAGCATCGTTCAGCGTCCGTCCACGCATATAGGCCAGAGGCGCCACTTCGATGGTCCCCCGGGTCAGGTGTTTCTGGAACACTTCCATGCCAAGCATTTCATACAGGGCATCATAAAGGGGGCGTAAATACGGATCGACCTTTTCCTGCAGGTCCCCCGGCAGGAACCCCAGCTTTTCGCCGGCCTCGACAGCGGGGCGCGTCAGGATAATCCGTTCCACTTCCCGGTTTTTCAGCGCCTTTACCGCCATGGCCACGGCCAGGTAGGTTTTTCCCGTCCCGGCGGGCCCGACCGCAATGGTAATGTTGTTTTCGGCAATGGTCTTCAGGTATTGCCATTGACCCAGGGTCTTGGCCTTGACCTGCTTGCCCCGATACGTGGTGATGACCGTATCCGTGTACAGGCGGTGCAATTCCTCTTCCCGCCCCTCCCGGACCAGCTTCAGGCTGTATTTGACATCATGTTCCGTAACCGGAAGCCCCTGACGATACAGATAAAGAAGCTCATTGACCGCTTTTTCCGCCAGTGCAGTGTCCTTGTCGGTCCCCTTGATCATCAGCTCGTTGCCCCTGGCGATGAGCTGGCAGGGAAGTTCCTGCAGGATCCGGAGATATTCATCGTTATTTCCCAGGACAGCGACCATTTCCCGGGCATCCTGAAAGGCAATCCGCTTTTCAATCGATTCAGTCAACCTCGTTTCCCTCCAACATTATTTTCCTCTGATAATGGTGATTTCCCTGATTACAACCGGAGTAACCGGCTTATCGTTCTGGTCGGTCCTGACCTTGCCGATTTTCTGGACCACATCCAGGCCCTTCACGACTCGGCCAAAAACGGCATGATGCCCATCAAGCCAGGGCGTTGCGGCCAGGGTAATGAAAAACTGGCTGCCGCCCGTATCAGGGCCGGCATTGGCCATGGACAGGATCCCCGGGCCATCATGGCGCAGGGAAGAAGAAAATTCATCGGGAATCGTATATCCCGGTCCACCCGTCCCATCCCCCTTGGGGTCACCGCCCTGGATCATGAACCCGTCAATGACACGGTGGAAAGTCAGGTTGTCATAGAAACCGGATTCCGCCAGCTTCACGAAATTGGCGCAGGTCTTCGGTGCGTGTTCCACGGAAAGCCGTACATCAAAATTGCCCATGGACGTTTCAAACGAAGCCGTTACCGGCCCCGTAAGCGGTTTCTCGCTGGAAGCGGCCTTGCTTTCCCTGCCGCAGGCCGTCGTCAGGATCATGGCACTCATCAATAGAAACATAAAGATTTTTTTCATCGTAGAAACTCCTTCTCTTATTTCTTTTTTCCGGTGGGGCTGAAAACAGCCACGCCACGGGTTGGCACGGCGATCACAACTGGTTGAAAGCAAGGCGCCGCGGCTTCCCGGGCCGCGTCCATCGGGGATGGATTTTCCCGGCTTCAGGGACCGGCGCGATACAGCGCCCTCCCGCAACGGGACCCATGGCATCCCCATTATGATCCGCCCTTCTTCAGGCTTTCTCCAGTGCGTCGTTCTTCGAAAGCAGATAGACGCAGTACTGGTTCATGCTGACGCCTTCCTGCCGGGAATGCTCCGCCAGGCTCCTGTGAAGGCTTTTCGGGATCCTCAGCTTGAACTGTCCCGAATAATCATCGAGCGAGGCCGGTTCAGCAATCTCTTTTCCCGCTTTTACAGCGGCTTCCAGCCAGGCCCTCTTTGCGCCGACAGCATTCCCGGCAGCAGTTTCCAAGGTCTTTCCCGCCGATACACAGCCGGGAAGTTCCGGATAGCGGGCAATATAGCCGCCCCCACCCGGATCCGGAATGATCTCCAATCGGTACGGAAGACCCATATAATAATCGATGGATTTCATGTCATGATGCCTCCTCCACACCCATTCCGCACCGGCGTGCCGCCCTGGTACCTGTCCCTTCGCGGGAAATGGCCTGCCACGACGCGAGCCTGCCGGATCCTGTAATGGGGTGTCATCTGGTTCTATTATATTTGGTGTCGCCCATGGTGTCAACTTTTCACCACGATTCTCCTCGGGTCCGGCAGGGAAGCGCATGCCCGTCATGACAAAATCCCAGCCGCTGCAGCACTTCACCGATATCCCCATTGATACAGAGGGCCCTGTCGGAGATGGCTTCCGGACAGCAGGCAGCATCCCGGTTGATGCAGACGTAGAATGCCTTCCGGTTCTTATCCACAGCCTGCCAGAAAGGGAACTTGATGATTACAGGGGTATTCATCCCAACGCCCAGCTCCAGATACAGGACCCTCAGGTTCTCATGACGGCGGACAAAATCACGATACCGGTCATAGGCTGCGTACCAGCCTTCGTCCTGTACAAAAGTATCATCACAGCGCAGGTTAGGAATCATTTCACTGCCATCATCCGGGCATTTCGGGATCAATGCCGCAGGCACCTGCATACGGATATTGTTTCCTCAGGGATTAGGGTTGAATGGCTCCAGCCCGTTCTCCTCCGGCCCAGACCGCCAGGATTCCACGGCCCTCGTCAGGATCCCGGCGTGCCCGCTTTTCCTTTGGCATCCCCTGCCGGGTCCCGGCCGGATTTGCCAAAGAAGGAAATAAAAAGAGTCCCCTGCTTTTTAAAGCAAAGAGGACTTGACAATTCCCTGTTTTTTCGTTAGAATAAAGTTCGTCTTGGAACTATAGCTCAGATGGTTAGAGTACCACGTTGACATCGTGGGGGTCACTGGTTCGAGTCCAGTTAGTTCCACCAGTTAGCAGATCAAGGCTTTCGCGTGATGCGAAAGCCTTTTTTGTTGTATTTGAAAAAGGCGGCTGTTCTTTTCGAAAGCAGCCTTCCCTTCTGTTTTTCACCGGTTCTTAAGCAATGCATCCAAATACTCAGCCACCTCAAAGATCAGCCCGTCACAGTGGGTTTTCTTGGGAATTCCCTGCTTTGCCGACCGGGTGAGCAGGTCCACGCATTGCGTGGAACCATGACGCTTCCTGAAATCAGACAGAAAGCGGGCTGCTTCCGTCTGGGAAAATCCGGCAGCCGAAAGGATCATCAAGGCGGCACTGACAGTCCCGCAGACGGATCCATGGATCATGCCGCCACCGTAATAAGCCCCCAATTGCCTGGCTTTATCCTCACTGATGCCCAAAACATCGCAAAACCCCATCATCAGGGCCTGGGCGCAGTTGAAACAAGGGCCGTCGTCTTTTCGCAGCGCCTTTACATGATGCAAGTGATCCATATCTTTTTTCCTCCTTTTGACACGCTCCCTCATTATAACGCATAAGAAAAAAAGAGAACAGGCCGCTCCCGGAATGGAACCTTTTCCTTCCATATCATGCTATAATTGGGACATCGAATGGAAAGGAAGTACATGACCATGGCTTTAAAAACCTATACCTTCAAATATGGAAAAGGTACCCAGTCCGTTTCCCTGCCGGAAGAACATATCCGCCACATCATTGAGCCGCGCCTGATTCCCGCCGTTCCCGTAAAGGAAGCCGTGCAGGAATGCATGCGCCACCCCATCGGTTCGGCTCCGCTGTCGGAGAAGGTCCATCCCGGCGACCACGTCTGCATTGTCGCAGCCGACATCACGAGGGCCTGGAACCGGACCAGCGAATTTATGGTGCATATTGTCAATGAGCTCAATGCGGCCGGCATCCCCGACCAGGACATTTCCATTGTCTTTGCCCAGGGAACCCATCGGGCCCATACGGCGGAAGAAGATCGTACCGTCGTAGGCGAAGAAGTGACCAGACGGATTTCCCTGTATCAGCACGACTGCCACAATCAGGATGAACTGGTCCGGGTCGGCACCACCTCCTTCGGGACACCGGTGGACCTGAACAAGCATGTCGTGGAAGCGGATGTGGTCATTGTCGTAAATGGCATCCTTCCCCATCTCTTTGCCGGATTCGGTGGTGGGCGCAAGATGATCCTTCCCGGGGTGGCCGGCTGGGAAACCATCCAGAAAAACCACGCCCATGCCCTTTCCCCGGTCATCGGGGAAGGCATCAATCCGGCAACGGCGAACCGCGCCCTCAGCCACAACCCGGTCAATCTCGATATGCTGGAAGGCATGGAGATGTGCCGCCCCGATTTCCTGGTGCATTCCCTGATCAACAGTGAGGGCCAGATCTGTGGTTTTGTCGGTGGCGATCCTTATGAAGCCTGGCTGGAAGGGACCCGGCGGGTCATGGCCAACAGTGCCGCGGTCATCGATTCCAAGGCCGACGTCACCATTGCCTGTGCCGGCGGCTACCCCAAGGACCTGTCCCTTTACCAGGGCTGCAAATGTTACGAACCGGCTGAGGCGGTTACGAAAAAAGGCGGCATCATCATAGCCATTATCGAATCGCCGGATATCAGGGAGCCAAAGATTTTCTGGGACAGCTTCCGTTATGAAACCCGGAAGGACATGGAACAGGCACTGCGGGAATGCTTTACGATTCCCTTCTTCATTGCCTTCTATCTCTTCACGCTGACCCATCAATACACCATGTACCTGGTCACACGAAAGGAAAATTTCGAAGCGGTCCGCAAGACCCATCAAATTCCCTGCGCCAGCCTGGAAGAAGCCTGGTCCCTGGCAAAGGCCCAGCTGGAGCGGGAAGGAAAAACCGATTATACCATCAATATGATTCCTCATTGCGGGTCCGTCATTCCCACTGTGAAATGATCCGGGTTCCCGGAACGGCCCGTTCCAAAAGACGAAAAGACACTGCCCCATTTTCGGTGGCAGTGTCTTTTGATCTTGCGTCAGCCCATTTTACTCGTAATGGTTCAGGATATTTTTTACGCGTTCCTTTTTGCTTTTAGGAACCTTCCACTCAAAATTCCGGAAATTATTCTCCCGATGGTCCGTTGAGTAATCGGCATAATCCACGTCGTAGCTGCGCTCGTAGCTGCGGTTATAATCACCATGTCCATCGTCACAGTAGCGGATTTCCTGCATCATAGCCATTATCCTTCCTTATCCATAGAATTCCTTTTGCCATTCTATCACAGGTCTGCCCGGGTGTGAAGGGAAGAAGCGGAAACTTCTGCCGGGAATCAGGATTTTTCCCTTCCATGCGGCCGGACGCTGGCGGTGCTTATCAAAATATTATTTTACAGAAATTTTTCACTATTTTAATTCCGGTCAAACCCGCATGGAATAAGGTGCCACACCGATTGAAGCAGCCATTTTTTTCGCTGCCGGGGAGAAAGTTCTAGTAATTCCACTTCAAAAAAGGTAAAATAAACATAATAATCCTGAGAAAATGATGGACCTTTTGAACCAGCCGTCCACTCCGCGAGCCTCTTTCTGAACTGCCATCAGCGCACCTTACTCGTTCAGAAGCAGTGGCATACCGGCAGGGATCCGGCATTCTGCGTCAAATTCATTGTTTTCCTGAAAGAGGAGTGATTCCCTTGAAAATTGTTACCATGCTGAATGATGGCCAGGAACAGGTCGGGATCCTGTCCGAAGATGGAAAATATGTGATTCCCGCCAATAAATATGCCGATGTGCCAGACCTGATGGCCCATACCGATATTGAGGAATTATTGGCCATTGCCCGTATGGGAGTCGCCGCCGTGCCTGTTGGATCCGTGAAGATCCTGGCCCCCATCACGGAACCGGCCAATGACATTATCTGCCTGGGCATCAACTATCGGTCCCATGATGAGGAACTGCCCCAGGAATTTACGGCGGAAAAAATCCAAAAACGGGAAGTGCCCGTTTATTTTTCCAAGCGAGCCAATCGCTGCGTCGACCCCGACGGAATCATTGACGGCCATTTCGATGTCGTCAAAAAACTGGACTACGAATGCGAATTAGCCGTCATCATTGGCAAGGACTGCAAGGATGTCTCGGAAGAAGATGCCGAAAATTACATCTTTGGGTATACCATCCTGAATGACGTAACGGCCCGTGACGTGCAGACAGCCCACAAACAATGGTATTTCGGAAAGAGCCTTGATACCTTTGCGCCCATGGGCCCGTGCATTGTAACGACAGAGGAATTCCCGTTTCCGCCGGCCCTGGAAATTACCTGTAAGGTCAATGGGGAACTGCGTCAGAAGAGCAACACGAAAAACCTGGTGCACAGCATTCCCTACATCATCAGTGAACTGTCCCACGGCATGACCCTGAAATGCGGCACCATCATTTCCACGGGTACACCGGCCGGCACGGGTGTCGGCATGAACCCGCCCCGCTTCCTCAAGAGCGGCGATGTGATTGAATGTGAAATTGAGGGCATCGGCGTCCTGCGGAATACGGTCAAATAATTTTTTCTGAATACAAAAAGACCTTCCTTTTCTTCCTTAATATACATGAGGAAAAAAAGGGAGGTCTTTTTATGGCCGTTTCAAAGGGTCGCTGCAGCAGTCCTTTGCCGGTCGTTCTTACTTTTTCCAGATGGCTTCGGCACGCTTGATATTGGCACGGACCGTCGCGCAGCATTTCTTGAATTCAGCCAGTTCATCTTCAGGCAGGTTGAATTCCACGACCTGTTCCACGCCGTTTTCACCAACCACGGCAGGGCAGCCGATGAAAATGCCGCTTTCGCCATATTCCCCGTCAAGCGGGCAGCTCGTGGCCATGATGCGCTTTTCGTCATGAAGCACACAGTTGGCCAGGGTAACGGCAGTAAAGCAGATGCCATATTCCGTGCAGCCTTTGCCAACATAGGTAACCCAGCCGGCCTTAATGGTCTTTTCCTTGACAGCTTCCTTGTCAAAGACAAAGCGCGGATCCTTTTCCAGTTCTGCCAGGGGCTTCCCGCCAAACTTTACGACGGACCAGGGCACCATCTGGGCATTGCCGTGTTCGCCCATCATGTAGGCAGTAATGGATTTATGATCCAGCCCGGTCTGCTGGGAAATGGCACTGACCAGACGGGAGCTGTCCAGACCCGTACCGGTACCGAAGACATGGCCCTTCGGAAGTCCGCTCAGCTTGGCAATCAGGTCGGTTACGACATCGCAGGGATTCGTAATGTTAATGAAAATCCCATTGAATCCGCCCTTCATGATCTTACCGACGAAATCGGCAACCTGGGCAACGGTGAAGTTCATTTCTGTATCACGGTTGTGCGTAACCAAAAGGTCGATTTTACCAATCGCGTTGATGATGACATCGCAGTCGCCCAGCTCTTCATACTTGGCAATGACGTATTCCACGTGATGAGGCATGAACATGACCGCATCCATCAGGTCCTGGCGTTCGCTGATCAGTTTCTGCTCATTTACATCGCAGAGCTTGACCACATCTGCCGTGCCCGTTACACCCAGTGTATAGGCAACGTGAGCACCTACATGGCCCAGACCGATAACACCAATGATTCTCTTTTTCATGATAACCCTTGCATCTCCCTTTAAAGAAAAGAATAACTGACACACTTTTATTTTACCTTTATCGTTGAAAAAATCAACGTGTCAGCAGCACAAAACAAGATGATTTTCATAAGGTAGAACATAAATGCATATATATTGAAGGAAAATGATTGTTTATACTCTTCCCCATTCCCCCAAACGGCCCGTATAAAGGGTCTTCCCCCTCTTTTTGTCCCGGCAAAAAGGGAAAGCTGCACGTAGATTACGGGCAGCTTTTTGGGGAAGGCACAGAACATGCCTGTAAGGGGGGCTTTTTTATGATTCCCGTCAGCCGGTACGGGGCATCCCTTCGGCCGGCAGGAAAGTCAATCCGCTCAGTCACCCAGGGATACAGCCGCAGTCTCCTCGACTGTTTCTTCCTGCGTCCGGGAAGCGAAGACACTGGCCAGGAGGGACCCGGTCACCTGATGGACAGCCGCACCGATTGCAGCCGGCACTGCCACCAGGGGATTGAAATAGACGGCGGCCAGGGAAATGGCCAGGGCGTCATTTTGCATTCCCACTTCAATGGAAACGGTATGGCGCTGGCGCTGTCCCATGCCAAGCAGGGAAGCAGCCAGATAGCCCAGGCCGTAGCCAAGGACGCTGTGAAGCAGGACGAGCGCTACCAGGAAACCGCCGTAGGATACGATCCGGGGTCCATTGACCGCTACCACGCCGCCCAGGATGGACAGGACGGAGAAAGCGGAAAGCAGGACCAGGAATTTTTTGCAATCGTCCAGATGGGCTTCCCCAACGACGCGGTGTGCCATGAGTCCCAAAACCAGGGGAACCAGGATCACCTTGACGACCGTCATGGCCATGGCAAAGAAGGAAACCGTTACCCATTCACCGGCCAGTGCCCAGACCAGGAACGGCAGCATGACCGGAGCCATGAGCGTGGAAACCGTTGTCAGGGATACAGAAAGGGGCACATCGCCCTTGGCCAGGAAGGACATGACATTGGATGCCGTACCGCCGGGGCAGGAACCAAGAAGGACCATACCAACCGCCAGGTCCGCATTCAGATGGAAAACCCGTACCAGGGCATAGGCTGCCAGGGGCATGATGGTGTACTGGCAGACCGTTCCGATCAGGACCTCCCGGGGACGCTTCAGGACGCGCTGAAAATCCGAGGTATGCAGGGTCATGCCCATACCAAACATCACGACGCCCAGCATCCAGACGGTATGTTTCACCGCCCACAAATACATTTCCGGGACAAAATAGGCACTGACAATGGTGAGGAGCACCAGATACGTCAAATACTTGCCAACCCAACCGCTTACTTTACCAACAACGTTCATCATGATTTTTTCCTCCCTGATGGATAATTTCCGATAACAAACGGTCAGATCAGATTCCCCGGAAAACAAAAAACGCTTTGTCTCCTGTAAGAGACAAAGCGTTCAGCTCTGCGGTACCACTCTTTTTGCTGTACAAGTACAGCCCCTTTCCTGACATCACCGAAGGATTCGTTCCCCCGTTCAATGCCCGACACGCTAACGGATGTCACTCGGCCTCGCTTACTGACAAATGCTTTCAGCTGGCAGCTCCTGGGTGATCTTCATAACCGGTTCCCATCCTGCCTCGCACCTGATGGCAGGTTCTCTGTAATGGTCGTGCCCGTTATTACTTTTCCCAATCGACACTGTTTTGTTATTCGGTTGTTGAAGCTAATTATACTCGTTTTGTTCTGCATGTCAACACTTTTTTCCAAAAAAGTTCCTGTTTTTTTCAAAAAGGCTAACACTTTTTATGAATTCCCGCTTTCTTTTGTGGAATTTGGCACATTATGAAAAATTTAACCTAAATTTGTCCATAACAGTAATTTGACAGTCTATTTCATTCGCATTGGAAAGTACAGTTTTGTTATTTTGTTCTCTCTGAATGGATTTTGTTTGTCCATTCTTTATTAAATTGAATACAAGTAAACATTTTTACCCATTCTTCACATTGATTCATAAAAAAGTGTTGACAACTTCGTGAACTCGTGATAGATTATGGCACTGTAAACACACGCATCCGAAACCAAGTGAAAAACACAACAAGTTCGAAAGGAGTGGCTTAGATGAATGGATTAACGCTTGTTTGCATCGCAATCGTCATTTTTGCATGCGGATACATTTTCTACGGCCGCTGGCTCGTCAAAACCTGGGGAATTGAACCGGATGCCAAAACCCCGGCCTATCGTTTTGAGGACGGTCGTGACTATGCTCCTGCATCCCGTTTCACTGTTTTTGCCCACCAGTTTTCTTCAATCACCGGTGCCGGCCCTGTAACCGGCCCCATTATCGCCTGCATGTTTGGTTGGCTTCCTGCATTCTTATGGTTATTGGTAGGCGGTATCTTCTTTGGCGCTGTCCAGGATTTCACGGCCCTGTACGCTTCGGTAAAGAACGATGGCAAATCCATGGGCAAGATCATCGAGCAATATGTCGGCCATACGGGCTGCAAGATGTTCCTGCTTTTTGCCTGGCTCTTCTCCCTGCTCGTAATTGCAGCGTTCTCTGACATCATGGCATCGACCTTTAACGGCTTCTCCAAGAGCGGTGAACTGCTGGGGCCGAATGCCGCGGCAGGTTCCATTTCTACGCTGTATGTATTTGTGGCCATGATCTTCGGTGTCATTGTCCGCCGCTTCAAGATCAGCGGTGCCAGGGAAATCGTCCTGGCCCTGATCTGCATGGTCGCCATGATTGCCGCGGGGATTGCCAATCCGATCTTTGCGCCTCGTACGACCTGGCTGTATGCCACGTACGCTTACTGCTTCATTGCTTCCGTACTTCCCATGTGGCTGCTCATTCAGCCCCGTGACTACCTGAGCGTATTCCTGCTGCTGGGCATGATCTTTGCAGGCGTTGTCGGTATCATTGTCGGCAATCCGACCATCAACATGCCCGCGTTCAAGGGGTTCACGGTTGGCAACAAGCCCATGTTCCCGATCCTGTTCGTAACGATTGCCTGCGGTGCGGTTTCCGGATTCCACAGCCTGGTTTCCTCTGGGACTTCCTCCAAGACGATTTCCAACGAAAAGGACATGCTCCCGGTTGGCTACGGCTCCATGCTGATTGAATCGGTCCTGGGTGTCGTATCCCTGGTGATTGCCTGCTCCGTTGCGGTCAATGGAGCCCTGCCGAAGGCGACTCCCTTTGCCATCTTCGGATCGGCAATCGGTAAGTATTTCTCCATCTTCGGGATTCCGCCCTATGTAAGCACCTGCATCGTGACCATGTGCATCTCCGCCCTGGCCATGACCACCATCGATGCCGTTACCCGTATCGGCCGTATGATGCTGCAGGAACTCCTGAGTGAATCGAACAACGCCCTTGCCAGGACCCTGAGCAATACCTATGTGGCCACCATCGTGACCCTGATTCCGAGCTACCTGCTCTGCCTTGGCGGGTACCTGAACATCTGGCCGCTCTTCGGTGCTGCCAACCAGCTCCTGAGTGCCCTGGTACTCATTGGCCTGGCTGTATTCCTGCGCACCACGGGCCGCAAGAGCTGGATGCTCTACGTTCCCATGTGCTTCATGTTCGTTGTCACCATGAGCGCCCTGTGCCTGTCCGTTTATGGAATCTATACGAAACTGATGGCTGGCAAATTTGTCGTCATGGTAGATGGACTGCAGCTGGTTGTTGCCCTGGCCCTCATGTTCCTGGCCCTGATGGTTGTAAAGCATTGCGGCAAGGAACTGGTTTCCGGCAAGGTCGATAAAGAAACTCCGGCTGAAAACTAAATATCCTGATTCCTGGAAGGAGCTGCCTGATAAAGGGCGGCTCCTTTTTTGTGCGGACCTCCCGGGAAACCCGGAAAAGCATTGTCCAAGATCTGGAAATCCCCACCCTGCCCGGACAGGAACCGTCAGGAAAGGAGGCCACCTGCCCCTTCCTGACCTGCTAAAAAAACGACCTGCCGGAAGACACGGATGCATCCGTATTTTCGGCAGGCCGTCTTGCCTTCATGGCAGCCTCTTTCCGGAAAGCCATCCCGCGCCAGCAAGGTTTTCCGGACGCAGGATCAGCGGACCAGGTACGTGAACAGGGCCAGCATTGCCGGCATGGTCAGTACGCAGAGCATGATGCTGATCAGATTGGTACTTCCGGCGGTAAAGGAATCCTTGTCATACATGACGGAAAACTGGGTCAGCAGGGTTGCCGGCGGTGCTGAAACAGCCATCATGGAAATCTGGAAAATGAAAAGTTCCTGCCGGTGGATTTTCAGGTATCCGCTCAGGGCAGTCAAAAAAATGATGACCATGGGAAACACCAGAAGCCGTCCGGCACAGACAAGCCAGATCCGCGCACGCCGGAGAATGCTCCCCAGATCGGCTTCTGCCATGACCATTCCCGTGACAAGCATACTGAGGGGCCCCAGCATGCTGCCCAGGAGCCCCATTGTATTGGCCAGGAGGAGGGGAAGGCGGATCTGGAACAAAAAGAAAACCAGGCCAATCCCAACCGAGATCAGGTTGACATTGAGAAGGATATTCTTGAGGTGCAGGTCCCGCTCTTCCCGCACGACCGTAACGCCATGGGTCCAGATGAAAATCAGCTGGACCACGTTGAACAGACAGGCATAGAATACGTATTCCTCCCCAAACACGGTAGCCGCCAAGGGCAGTATCAGGTTCCCCGAATTGGGATACATGAGGGAAGCTTCCTCGACGCCGGACAGATGCAGCCATTTTCCCAAGGCCGTGGATAAAATGATCCAAACGAAATGAATGAGCAGGGCAAAGCTGATGGAAACCAGGAATCCATGGAGCTTTTCTTCTGTCAGGGGAAGCTGGAGGGCCCTGATGACGGCACAGGGAATAATGACATCGATCAGGATGGTGGACAAGGTCTTGCACTCGGCTGCCTTCAGGATGCCCAGCCGGACAATGGTAAAACCCACGAGGGCAATCAGCACGAGGGATGACAGCTGAAAGAACAGCACCGGTACGATTTCCATGGGCTCACCTCCCGGGCCTTAAAAATGCCATTGCTTTTTCGCAGCGGCGGGCGGCCTGCAGCAAGGCCGGCCTGAATTGCCATGCAAATTGGTTTTTCATCCTCTTCCCGTTCCTTTCAGCGCGCCCCCGTTTTCCGGCGGCCGCACACATTTTTTCTGTTGTTTCCAGTGAAAACCGGCAGATACCCTGTGCCTTTCGCAGAAATCCTGGCAGCCCTCTCCTCATTCCGCCAGCAGGAAAAGAATCAGCGTCCGGCAATACCAGGGCCAACTTTCACGGTCTGGAACCATGGTTCATTTTTATATTATAAGACTTTCCCTGGCGACGGAAAAAATATTTTTTTCAGGCGGTTCCATTCCTTCCAGGATTCGATGGGAACCAGGAAGGTTTTCTTGAATTTTTTAATTTTTCAGATTGTTTTACATTATTTTTTATTTTGCAGATCCACCAAAATCGTGTATAATGATTAATCCGGAAAAAGCAATTGCTTTTTCCGGAAATGACTGGAAAGGAGGTCCTGTCATGGAACCTTATTCCGAATCACTCTTTGGGGATGTTTCCGAGCCGGTTCCCGGTGAAAACGGGGAACCCCGCGGGAGGCGCAAAAAAGGGAAACCGACGCTGGTGCGGCCCCTGTCCTACATTGTCCTGGATCTTGAAACCACGGGTCTTGATCCTTCCGTGGATGCCATCATTGAAATCGGCGGCATTACGGTGCGGGCCGGCCGTATCCTGGATCGATACCGCACGTTCGTCCGTCCCGAACCCTTTCGGAGCCTGTCGCCCTTTGTGAAAAACCTGACCGGAATTACGGACCAGGATATCCAAAATGCACCTGCTTTCCGTGAAATCCTGCCCTCTCTCCGGGATTTCATCGGCGGGCATACCATTGTCGGTCATAATATCAATTTTGACCTGAATTTTCTCTATGACCGGATTTTCAGCCTGACCGGGGAAACCCTCGACAATCCCTATCTGGATACACGGAAACTGGCCAAAAAGGTGGTGCCCGGCCTGCCGCATTACAGCCTTGAATTCCTTTGCCAGCATTTCGGCATCGAAGGAAACCACCACCGTGCAGTCGACGATTGCCTGCTCACGGAAAAACTGCAGGAACGCCTGTCGGTACTACCAAAAGGCAGGATGCAGCCATAAAAAAGATTCCTGTTTTCGCGCAAAAAACACAGGTCCCGGGAGCTTTGGCTCCCGGGGCCTGTGTTTTGCTATACTCCCTCTAAAGCAGCTGGCGGCGCCTTACGAATTTCCCAATAACCGACGGAATTCCGCTTCGTCGATGATGGTAACGCCCAGCTGCTGTGCCTTTGTATATTTACTGCCCGGGTCCGCGCCGGCCACGACATAGTCCGTTTTCCTGCTGACGGAACTGGTCACCTTGGCCCCGACTTCCTGGGCCATGGTCTGGGCCGTTGCCCGGTCCAGTGTCGGCATGGTCCCCGTAAAGACCATGGTTTTCCCAAAGAAGGGGTGGTTTTCATTGGAAGCGGCTGTCCCAAGCATCTTCATGTTCAGCCCCAGTTCCTTCAGCCGCTCAATATAGTCCCGGTTGCCAGGATCGCCAAAATAGGTGACGACACTTTCGGCAATGACCGGTCCGATATCCGGAATGGCCGACAGCTCGGACTGGGTTGCCCGGGCCAGTTCGTCCATTGTCCCATAGCGCAGGGCCAGCGTTCTTGCCACCTTGGCTCCGACATGCCGGATTCCCAGCGCAAAAAGCAGCTTATCCAGGCTCTGTTCCTTGCTGGCGGCAATGGCCCGGACCAGGTTATTGGCTGACTTTTCCCCCATGCGGTCAAGCTGCATGAGATCCTCCACCGTAAGCAGGTACAAATCACCGGGGTCCTTCACGAGCCCGGTTTCCTGAAGCTGGTTCAGGACGGCAGGGCCGCAGCCGTCGATATTCATGGCATCACGGGAGGTAAAGTGAATGAGGCCCTCCCGGCCCAGGGCCGGGCAATGCGGGTTCGTACAGCGGACGGCGGCTTCGCCGTTTTTCCGTTCCACAGGCCAGCCACATTCCGGACAGTGCTCCGGCATATGGAATACTTTTTCCTGGCCCGTCCTTTTTTCCACGGCCACCCGCAGGACTTCCGGAATAATTTCGGCGGCCTTGTTGATAATGACCCGGTCCCCGATGCGGATATCCTTTTCCGCGATGAAATCCTCATTATGCAGGGTAGCCCGGCTGATCGTGCTGCCGGAAAGACGCACCGGATCAAGGACGGCCGTCGGCGTAAGGACCCCCGTCCGCCCGACCTGGATCACGATGTCACGCAACGTCGTTTCCGCCTGTTCTGGCGGGAATTTATAGGCCATGGCCCAACGGGGATCTTTTCCCGTTGCACCGAGGAGATTCTGCTGCCAGACGGCATTGACCTTGACGACCACGCCATCCGTATCATAACCGAGGCTGGCCCGCCGCTCCCCATGTTTCCTGATGAGCTCGTTGGCCTCCTGAATGGTGCTGACCTTGGTACGGCCTTCCGTCGTCGTAAAACCGTATTGCTGCAGCCGGTCCATGGACTCGTTATGGGTCGGCAGGGCCCCGGTTCCGATGCCGTACGCAAAGAAGGCCAGGGAACGCTTGGCCGTCACACGGGGATCGAGCTGCCGCAGCGATCCGGCTGCGGCATTACGGGGATTAGCAAATTCCGCCTCGCCGTTCTCGATTCTTTCCTCGTTCAATTTCAGGAAGGCATGGCGGGGCATATAGACTTCCCCCCGCACATCCAGCAGCTCCGGCATTTCCACACCGGGCACCGGTTTAAGCACCTTCGGGATATTTTGAATGGTCCGCACGTTTTCGGTGACATTCTCCCCGACATTACCATCACCGCGGGTGGCGGCCCTTACAAAGCGCCCGTTTTCATAGATGATGCTGCAGGCCAGGCCATCGATTTTAGGTTCTACCACATATTCCACCCGGGCATCCTTCGGCAGTCCTTCCCGGACACGGCGATCGAATTCCTCCATTTCCTCCGGGGAGAAGGCATTGGCCAGGCTGAGCAACGGTGTAATATGATGCACTTCCGTAAAGCCCGGTTTGGCATAGCCGCCGACATGCTGGGTCGGGGAATCCGGCGTGACCAGTTCCGGATAAGCGGCTTCCAGTTCCCGCAGCTGCCGCATCATGCCATCGTACTCGGCATCGGTAATGGTCGGCATATCCTGCACATAATACAGATAGGAATTTTTGGCCAGCTCCGCCTTCAGCTCGTTGATCCTGGCCGAAGCTTCTTCCTTTGTCATTTCACTCATGGTGATCGCCCCTTATACTTTCTGAAGCACTTTATATTTTGTTGACAGGTTCTTGATTCCGACACCGGGGAATGCCACAGTCACGACCTGCCCGTCATGATCCGGCTTCACATTGACAATGGTGCCAACCCCCCAGGTCTTATGCCGCGCCTTATCCCCCACGGCAAAATGGGTCATGTCCCCTTCGGGAATGAATTCGCTGCGCCGGGAAGGACCCCGGTCAAGGATGCTGCTGCCGCGGCTGCGGACAATGTGGCGCAGCCCGGAAAACGGACGCCGTTCCGTTTCTTCCATTCCCATGCTGTTGTGGGAGGAAACGGGCATGGCCGTTTCAATCAGGCGGCGGGGAATTTCTTCCAGGAAACGGGAAGGCGGATACATCACGGTCCGCCCGTAGACCATGCGGCTTCGGCAGGCCGTCAGGAAGAGTCGTTTCTTGGCCCGGGTGATTCCGACATAACACAGGCGGCGCTCTTCTTCCAGCTTTTTCGGGTCATCAAGGGACCGCTGGCTGGGGAAAAGCCCCTCTTCCATCCCCGCCATGAAAACGACGGGGAACTCCAGTCCCTTGGCCGAATGGAGCGTCATCAGCGTAACCGCGTCCCGGCTCAGCTTGGCATCGTCGATATCGGCGACCAGCGCCACATGGTTCAGGAAATCCTCCAGGGTCTTGTTATTTTCTTCCGTTTCGTCATTGACAAATTCATCAGCGATCCGCATCAATTCGTTCAGGTTGTCAATGCGGCTCTTGGCCTGTTCCGAAGGATCCAGCTGCAGTTCTTCCAGATAGCCGGTTTCATCCAGTACCGCCTTGATCAGGTCCTTGACCGGCATGGTATCCATCCGGCTCCGGAGGCGGTCCATGATGGAACTGAATTTTTCAATCTTGCCAAAGGCCCGCCCCAGGTCATTCCCTGCCGGCGGGTCATTGACGACCTGGCTCAGGGACCTGCCCGTCGCGGAAAGAAGGTTCTTCAGTTTGGCCACGGTAGCCGCACCGATGCCCCGCTTGGGTTCATTGATGACCCGTTCCATGGCCTGCAGGTCCCTGCCGTTGACAAGGAGCCGCAAATAGGCCAGGGTATCCTTGATTTCCTTCCGGTCATAGAATTTCAGGCTGCCGACCATAATGTAGGGAAGCCCGTTCTTGATCAGGGTTTCCTCAAACATCCGGGACTGGGCATTGGTCCGATACAAAACGGCCATGTCCCCCAGGGTAAAGCCGTCCCGGTTGCGCATCTGCAGGATATGGTGGACCACAAATTCGGCTTCATTGCGGTCATTGAAGGCC
Source organism: uncultured Acidaminococcus sp. (assembly GCA_902796945.1). GTDB lineage: Bacteria > Bacillota > Negativicutes > Acidaminococcales > Acidaminococcaceae > Acidaminococcus. The sequence goes on along the minus strand of CADBQR010000132.1, from coordinate 3,101 downwards.
TGAAAATAGACAATGGGCTTCCCATTGCCGTTATCGGTCCACAGGTTCTTCGGGCGGCGCTCCTCGTTATGTTCGATGACGGCGTTGGCCGCGTCCAGGATGACCTGGGTGGAACGGTAATTCTGCTCCAGTTTATAGATCCGGGCGTTGGGATAGTCCTTTTCAAAATCCAGGATATTGTTGATATCGGCACCACGCCACCCGTAGATGCTCTGATCAATATCCCCGACGGCACACAGGTTGTTTTCCGGCGCACTGAGCAGCTTCGCCAGTTTATACTGGACATGGTTCGTGTCCTGGTATTCGTCAATCATCACGTAGTGAAACTTGTTCTGGTATTTTTCCCGGACGTCCTTGTTCTTCTCCAGCAGCTCCACGGCCCGCAGCAGCAGGTCGTCGAAATCCACGGCATTGCTGCTGATAAGGCGCTTTTCATATTCGCTGTATACCTCAGCCACCTTTTGGGAATGAAAATCCGCTGCCTGACGGGCGAACGCCACCGGTCCAAGCTGGGCGTTCTTGGCATTGGAAATCACGGACATCAGGGAATTGACGGGATAATATTTTTCATCCAGGTTCAACGTTTTCAGGACTTCCTTCAGCACATTCTTGCAATCGGAAGCATCATAGATGGAAAAACCGGTCGTATATCCCGGCAAATGGGAAATTTCCCTGCGCAGGAGCTGGTTGCAGAACCCGTGGAAGGTATAGAGCCAGACATCCTTGGCAGCCGGTCCTACCAGCTTATCAACCCGTTCCCGCATTTCCTTGGCAGCTTTGTTCGTAAATGTAATGGCCAGGATGCTGTAGGGAGGAACCCCTTTTTTCAGCAGGTAGGCAATCCGTGTCGTCAGGGCCTTTGTCTTACCGCTGCCGGCACCTGCCAAAATTAAAATAGGCCCGGCCACGTTTTTCACGGCCTTAGCCTGTTGTTCGTTCAAAGATGCTAATAAATCTTCCATATTTGCCTCTCCATCTTCTTTTTATACCCTAACATTCTAACAGATTCGCTGTTTTTTTGCTATAATTGAAAGAAGTGAAAAATCCGCGTCCAAAACGGATGGTTCCTGGCAAAAACAACCATGGGGCCTGGAGCCTGGGAAGTTGAAGGACGGTTCATTTTTCCAGGCTGAAGGGAATCCGCCAAAAGCAAGGTGCGGCCCTTCAGCGATATCAAAAAAAATTTATCAGGGGATAGGGAATGTCGGATAAAGCATATGTACCCGCCGATGATTTAACCAAAATGTGGCGGGCCATCATTGAATTCAATATGATTGAGGAAGGGGACCACATCCTGATTGGTCTTTCCGGGGGCAAGGACAGCCAGTTCATGACAGCGGCCCTGGCAGAAGTCCAAAGGCACAGCCCCCGCCACTTTACGCTTTCCTGTTATACCATGGACGGAATGTTTGCACCGGACTTCCCGAAAGAGGAACTGCAGGCATTCTGTGCCCGGTATGGCCTTGTCCATTATTCCGAGCAGGTCAACATAGAGGAGGTCTGGGGGCACCGGGGCAATACGCCGTGCTTTTCCTGCGCTTATTTCCGCCGCGCCGCCATGAACCGCAAGGCAAGGGAACTGGGCTGCAACAAGATTGCCCTGGCCCATCATAACGATGACGCCGTCAATACCCTGATGCTGAACCTGTTCCACTCCGGTCAGAACAAGACCTTCCTGCCCGTGACCTACCTGACCCGGACAGGAATCACCGTCATACGGCCCCTGCTCTTTTACAGGGAAGCGGAAATCGTTGAACTGGGCAGGAAACTGGGGCTGAAGCCGCTCAAGAACCCCTGCCCCTACGATGGGAATACGCAGCGTCAGGAAATGAAAGAACTGGCTTCCAGACTGGAACAGGTCATTCCCCATTTCTATGACCACATGGCTTCCGCCCTCCGTCACTCAGAGGACGAAGAACGCTGGCCGGCAAAGCTGAGCCAGAAGGAAATGCTGGACCGTTTCCGCACCTTCTGGAAAAAAGACAGGAACAAACCGGCTGCAGCGGCCAGGAAACCGGAACCGGATTCCTGATGCCGGACAGGAGCCAGCCGGACACAACCCATACAGCCACCCATTACCATCGTGAAGAAAGGAAGATTGTTATGGAAGAACTGCTTACCCGCGTTTTCCATCTCAGGGAAAATCACACCACTGTAAAAACTGAAATCATTGCCGGGATTACGACCTTCATGACCATGGCCTATATCCTGATTGTCAACCCGTCCATCCTGAGCGCCACGGGAATGGATAAGGGCGCCCTTTTGACCACGACGGCCCTTGCCTCCGCCCTGGGCACGCTCTTCATGGCAATACTGGCCAACTATCCATTTGCCTTGGCACCGGGAATGGGACTGAATGCCTATTTTGCCTATACCGTGGTCCTGCAGATGGGATACAGCTGGCAGACCGGTCTGGCGGCGGTCCTGGTAGAAGGCATCATCTTCATCGTCCTTTCCCTGACCAACATCCGCGAAGCCATTTTCAACGCCATTCCCCTGACCCTGAAACGGGCGATTTCTGTAGGAATCGGGTTGTTCATTGCTTTCATTGGTTTGCTGAACGCCCGCATCGTGGTAGCGAACCCGGCCACAAAGGTTTCCCTTTATTCCTTCACGAAGTCCGTGGCTGACGGGACCTTTCACAGTGTTGGCATTACCGTGGTCATTGCGTTTGTCGGGATCCTTTTTACCGCATTCCTGATTGTAAAGAACGTCCGCGGCAACATCCTTTTTGGGATCATCGGAACCTGGGCGCTGGGCATGCTCTGCGAAGCCACCGGTCTTTACGTGCCGAACCCCAAACTGGGCACGTTCAGCGTATTTCCAAACCTGTCCGCCGGCGCAGCCGCCTTCATTCCGCCCAACCCGCTGCCCATCTGGGGAAAAATGGACTTATCCAATGTCTTTTCGCTGGACTTTTTTGCCGTCATTTTCGCTTTCCTCTTTGTCGATCTTTTTGATACCCTGGGAACCCTCATCGGGGTCGCCTCCAAGAGCAACATGCTGGATGACAAAGGCCGCCTGCCCCGCATCCGGGGTGCCCTCATGGCGGATTCCCTGGCCACCTGCTGCGGTGCCCTTATGGGAACCAGCACCGTCAC
>CADBQR010000131.1 GCA_902796945.1 uncultured Acidaminococcus sp. | reverse complement strand
TCCAGAAGGCCATCATGGCCCTGCTCATGAGCGATGAAGTTCTGTAATATTCGTAAAAGGAGAACTGATACCTATGAAGAAAAAGGAAGAAATCAAAAAAGTGGTTTTGGCGTATTCCGGCGGCCTGGACACGTCCTGCATCATTCCCTGGCTGAAGGAAAACTACAACAACTGTGAAGTCATTACGGTAACGGCCGACCTGGGCCAGGGCGACGATATGTCCTTTGTCCATGACAAGGCGCTGAAATCCGGTGCCAGCAAGGCCTACATCCTGGACCTGCGCGATGAATTCCTCCGGGAATATGCCTGGCCCATGGTAAAATCCGGTGCCGTCTATGAAAAGAAATATCTCCTGGGAACTTCCATCGCCCGTCCCGTCATTGCCAAGCATCTCGTCGAAGTGGCCCTGAAGGAAAAGGCCGATGCCATCTGCCACGGCGCCACGGGCAAGGGCAACGACCAGGTCCGCTTTGAACTGGGCATCAAGGCCCTCGCTCCCCAGCTGCAGGTCATCGCGCCCTGGAGGGAATGGAGCATCAAGTCCCGTGAAGATGCCATCGATTATGCAGCGGCCCACAACATTCCCGTTCCTGTGACGAAGAAGAAGGACTACAGCATGGACTGGAATATCTGGCACCTGTCCCACGAGGGCAGCGACCTGGAAGATCCCTCCAATGCACCGAAACCCGAAATCTTCGTCTTCTCCGGCACGCCGGAACAGGCTCCCGATGAAGCTGAATACGTGGAACTGGAATTTGAACAGGGCGTCCCGGTAGCGGTCAACGGGAAGCGGATGGATCCCGTGGAACTTCTGACCACGTTGAATGCCCTGGGCAAGAAACACGGCATCGGGATCGCCGACATGGTCGAAAACCGGCTGGTCGGCATGAAGGACCGCGGCATCTATGAGACCCCGGGCGGTTCCATCATTTACTATGCCCATAATGAACTGGAAAACATCTGCCTTGACCGGGCAACCTATCATTACAAGGAACAGATTGCCCTGCGCTATGCCGAGCTCGTTTATGACGGCATGTGGTTCTCCCAGCTGCGGGAAGCCCTGCAGGCCTTTGTGGATGAAACCCAGAAAGTGGTGACCGGCAAGGTCCGGATGAAACTCTACAAGGGGAACATCATTTCCGCCGGCGTAACCAGCCCGTACTCCCTGTACAGCAAGGAATATGTCACCTTCGGTCAGGATGACGTGTATGACCAGACCGATGCCAAGGGATTCATTACGCTGTTTGGCCTGCCGCTGACGGTAAGGGCACTGATGAAGCAAGGGGAGTTGAAATAAACATGGCAAAGTTATGGGGCGGAAGATTCAGTAAGGATACGAACGCGCTGGTGGATGCCTTCAACGCATCCATCGACTACGATAAACGGCTGTACAAGGAAGATATCCGGGGCAGCATTGCCCATACGCATATGCTGGCCCATCAGCATATTATTTCCGAGGAAGATGGCCAGAAGATCGTTGACGGCCTGAAGGAAATCCTTTCGGAAATGGAAGGGGGCACCTTTGCATTCAAGACGGAACTGGAAGACATCCACATGAACGTGGAGGCCGCCCTGACGGATAAGATCGGCGCTCCCGGTGCCCGCCTGCATACGGCAAGGAGCCGCAACGACCAGGTCGCCCTGGATATGCATATGTATATGAAAAAAGCCGTGACGGAAGTCATGGAGCTTCTCATCAAATTTGAGGAGGCGCTGCTGACGGTGGCCGCAAAGCACCAAAAGACCCTGATGCCCGGCTATACCCATCTGCAGCGGGCCCAGCCCATCACGTTCTGCCACCATATGCTTGCCTATTTCAACATGTTCCTCCGGGATTTCCGGCGCATGGAAGGCGTCTGGAAAGGGGCGGACATGATGCCCCTGGGGGCCGGTGCCGTAGCCGGTACCACACTGCCCATCGACCGCTTCCAGGTGGCGGAGGAACTCCATTTCGACCAGGTCTACGGGAACAGCATGGATGCCGTTAGTGACCGGGACTATATCCTGGAATTTTTGTCCGCTGCTTCCATCTGCATGATGCACCTGTCCCGCATGAGTGAGGAAATGTGCCTCTGGTCTTCCACGGAGTTTGGCTTCATTGAATTTGATGACGCCTTTGCAACGGGCTCCTCCATGATGCCCCAGAAGAAGAATCCTGACATTTCCGAACTGGTACGAGGCAAGACCGGCCGCGTCTATGGCAGCCTCATGGGCATGCTGACGACCATCAAGGGCCTGCCGCTGGCATATAACAAGGACCTGCAGGAAGACAAGGAAGGCCTTTTCGATACCATCGACACGCTGAAATTCTCCCTGACCGTTTACCGGGATATGATCCTGACCATGACGGTCAACAAGGAACGCATGGCGGAAGCGGTCCACAAGGATTATTCCAACGCCACGGACCTGGCCGATTACCTTGTCAAGAAGGGAATGCCCTTCCGCAATGCCCACAAGGTGGTCGGTGAAGCCGTTGCCTATGGAATCAGGAACCACAAATTCCTGGCGGAAATCTCCATGGACGAATACAAGAAATTCTCGCCGCTTTTCGAAGCGGACCTGCTGGAAGCCCTGAAACCGGAAAACTGCGTGGCCGCCCGTACCTCCTACGGCGGACCGGCACCGAGCCAGAACAAGATCCAGCTGGAAAAAGGGCATGAACAGGTTGAGGCACAGAAGAAGGTCCTGGAAAACCTGGTCTCAAAGCTGTAAGGCTTTTGTTATTGATGCATGAACAACCCAATCCCGGAACGAGGAAATCAAGCAGCACCGGTGAGTCTGCATTCCCTTGTTCCGGGATTGTGTGCGTGGGGGACCCTTTCCTGAAAAGGCTGGCGGCCTTTTGGCAGGGGCCGCGTAAAAATCCCCCATCCCCTTTTCCAAAATGATATAATAAAAAGACAATGCTTTCACTATGAGGGAAAGCCGCTCCGGAAAGGGGACGATCATGAATCCTTTAGCACTGGCAGAAGCCGAATACAACGAGACGGTCCGTCTGCGCCGTCATTTCCATGAATATCCTGAATTGAGCAACCAGGAAGTCCATACCATTGACTTCCTTGAAAAATACCTCCAGTCACTGGGCATTGCCCCTGTAAACATTCCCGACGCCGGCCTGATTGGCGTCATCGACAGCGGAAAGCCGGGGAAGACCCTGCTTATGCGGGCTGATACGGATGCCCTGCCCATTGCGGAAAACCCCAGGAACCTGCTGCGCCCGAAGGCCTGTGTATCCAGGGTTGCCGGCTGTTCCCATGCCTGCGGTCATGATGCCCACATGGCGATGCTGCTTACGGCGGCCCGCATCCTCATGGCCCATAAGGAAGCCTTCAAGGGGCGCGTCGTCCTTTGCTTTGAGCGGGGCGAGGAAGAAAACGGCGACATCCAGAACCTTTTACCCTGGATCGTCCATCGGTCCGGCCTTGCCATTGACGGCTGCTATGCGACCCACGTCCGCTGGGATATGCCGGCCGGGACGGTCTCCATCATGCCCGGCGGGGTCATGGCCGGCGGCATATCCTTTATTGTGGAGCTGAAGGGTACCTTTGGCCACGGGGCCCGTCCGGATCTGGCCAACAGCCCCATCGACTGCTTCCATGCCATCTATGATGAGCTGAGCAGCTTCCGGATGCGCCGGATCGACCCGTTTGAATGCCTGACCTTCTCCCTTGGCTTTGTCCACAGCGGGAAAAAATACAATGTCATTCCGGAAACCCTGACCTTCGGCGGAACGGCCCGTTTCTTCAGCTATGAGAAGGCCGGCCGTCCTTTTGAGGATTTCCTGCATCGGACGCTGGAGCGCTTCACGGCGTTCCATGGCTGCACCTATGAAATCACCCATATGCCGAAGGCCCTTTACGAAGCCCATAACAATGCAGCCTGTGCCCGGCTGGGCCGCCAGGCCATCCTGAGGGACCTGGGCAGTCAGGCCGTGAAGGACCCGGCTCCCTGGATGGCTTCGGAAAGCTTTGCCCTTTTTGAACGGCTCTACCCCGGCGTCCTGTCCTTTACGGGCATTGCCAATGCGGAAACCGGGTGCGGGGCCAACCATCACACGCCTGAATTCGACCTGGATGAAAGGGGCCTGGTGGCCGGCTCGGCAATGGCAGTCAGCTATGCCCTGGCATTTTTGAACCATGATGGGGAAATTCCCTTTACCCCCACTACGGAAAGCGTGGAGGAACTGGCCCGGAGGAACGTCTGATGGAGGCGTTGCCGTCCGGCTCGGCCGGTCATTCCCAAGATAGGAGGCTATCGCGTTGGGTTACCATATCCTTGATCTGATCCATACCATACAATTCCTGGATGTCGTCGATATCCTGGTGGTTGCGTTCTTCCTGAACAAAATCTATCAGATGCTGAAGAACACACGGGCCGCGTCCCTCGTCAAGGGCCTGCTTATGCTGCTCCTCATCATGCTGGTCAGCAAATGGCTGAACCTGTATGTCATCAACTGGCTGCTGGAAAAATTCATGACCATTGTCATGTTCGCCCTGCCCATCGTGTTCCAGCCGGAACTGCGCCGTGCCCTGGAACAGATCGGCCGCGGCAAATTGTTCCGCCGCAGCACCGTCCTTAACGAGACCCAGGTGGAAACGCTGCTGGAAGCCGTGGCAACCACGGCGGATGACCTGAGCCGCAGCAAGATCGGCGCCCTGATCGTCTTTGAACGGGAAACCGGCCTGGACGACTATATTGAAACGGGCATCCAGATTGACGGGCTCATCAGTACGGCCCTTTTTGAAAATATTTTCATTCCCAATACCCCCCTCCACGATGGAGCGGTCATCATCCGGGGCGACCGGATCGCCGCGGCCAGCTGCCTGCTTCCGCTGACGGAGGCCCGCAACCTTTCCCAGGAACTGGGCACCCGGCATCGCGCGGCAATTGGCCTGTCCGAGCAGAGCGACGCCCTGATCCTTGTGGTCAGTGAAGAAACCGGAGCCATTTCCCTGGCCCGCGGCGGTGCCCTGCAGCGCTACCTGACGCACAATGATGTGAAGGACCTGCTGCGGCCGGTCATGAAGCAGCCCATGCTCAACTGGAAGGATTCCCTGAAGGCCAGGCTGATGTCCTTCCGGCATCCCCATAAGGACCAGGAAGGAGGTGGTGATGATGTTCAAAAATGATCATCCCAAACGGAATTCCTGGGTGGTCCGGATCATGTCCGTCATCATCGCATCCATTCTGTGGATCTATGTGATGAATGAACAGAACCCGATCACCACAAAAAGCTTCACCGTACCGCTGACCACGGCGAACCTGGCCGACAACATGCTGGTCAAGGACCTGCCGGATAATGTCATTGTCAAGATCAGCGGGACCCGGTCCCAGATTGCCGCCCTTCATATGAGCGATATCCGGGCCTATATTGATTTCACCGACGCGCCGAAGGGCCGCAATACGTATAACGTCATGGCCACGAGCAAGTCCGGCGAGATTGTCGAGATTACGCCGAGCCTGCTGCAGCTGGAACTTGACACGCAGGTGACGCGGGAAATGAAACTGGAAGCCCGGATCGTCGGCGTTCCCCATAGCGGTGTCACGGTCAGCCGCATGGACATGAACCCGACGGAAGTGACCATCAGCGGGGCCGAGGAACGGCTCAAGCAGGTCGCCAAGGTCGTGGTCATGGTCGATATTTCCAACCACGACAAAAACTTTGAAACCGACGCGACGGCCGTCGCCGTGGACCAGGCCGGACGGGAAATGTATGACGTCAAGGTCTCGCCCGCCAAGGTCAGCACGACCGTGACCATTGTCCGTCAGCTCGGCACGAATGATTTCCCCATCAAGGCGGAACTGTCCGGAAAACTGCCGGCCGGCCTTGCCCTGGCGGGAACCCGGATCACGCCGGCCACGGTGCGGCTGACGGCGGATCCAAAGGTGCTGGGTCAGCTCAAGGAAATCAAGACGGCACCCATTATGCTGAACAACCTCACCAGCAGTGTGGAACTCAACATGCCCCTGCAGATTCCTGACAAGGTCATGGCCGATGTCCACAGTGTCGTCGTGGAAATCACCATCAAGAAAGAGAACGAGCCATGATCGTACGCATGAATAACCTGCGGGTAGGCCTGGACAGCCGCCAGCCCCTTGCCGCGGCGGCCGCCAGGAAACTCCATCTGGCGCCTGCCCGCGTCCGCAGTGCCAGGATCCTGCGCAAGGCCGTTGATGCCCGGCGCAGGAACAATATCTGTTTTGTTTACCACCTGCTGCTGGACCTTGACGTGTCCGCGGCTGAACAGGGCCGCCTGGAACGGGCAGGACTGGTCCAGCCATGGAAGGAGGCGGCCGTGCCGGACGCCCTCATTGGAAATGAGCCGCTGCCGGGCCGCCCGGTGGTGGTCGTCCTGGGGCCGGCGGGCCTCCTGGCGGCCCTGGAACTGGCGGAACACGGCTATGCCCCCCTCGTGGTGGAACGGGGCCGGGACCTGGCGCACCGCGTGCGGGATGTGGAAACCTTCTGGAAAACCGGCCGCCTGGATCCGGTGAGCAATGTCCAGTTTGGCGCCGGCGGAGCCGGTACCTTTTCCGACGGGAAACTGACGACCCGCGTCAACGATCCCATTGTCTCCCATATCCTGAAGACCTTCGTGGAAGCCGGCGCGCCGGAGGACATCCTCATCGAACAGAAACCCCATGTCGGCACGGACAAGCTGCGCCTGATGGTTGCCGGCCTGATCGGCCGTATCCGGAAAGCCGGCGGGGAAATCCGCTATGAGACGCAGGTTACGGATTTCATCATCGACCCGGAAAAGGGCCTGACCGGCCTTGTGCTGAACGGGAAAGAAAGCGTGGCTACCGGCGGGGTCCTTCTGGCCTGCGGCCATAGTGCCCGCGATACCTACCGGACCCTGCTGGCACGGGGCGTGCGCATGGAAGCCAAGGCCTTTGCGGTCGGGGTTCGCATTGAACATCGGCAGGAGCTCATCAACAAGGCCCAGTACGGGCCCTTTGCCGGACATCCGAAACTGGGCGCGGCTGATTACGCCCTGGTCTATCATGACCCCTCCGGGCGGGCCGTCTATTCCTTCTGCATGTGTCCCGGCGGGCAGGTAGTGGCGTCCGCCTCGGAATCAGGAGGGCTGGTCGTAAACGGCATGAGTCCCTATAAGCGGGATACCGGCCTGGCCAACAGTGCCCTGGTCGTCAGTGTCAGTCCGCAGGATTTTCCTTCCGGCCCTCTGGGCGGTATGGAATTCCAGCGTAAATACGAGGCCCTTGCCTACGGGGTCAGCAAGGATTACCGGGCTCCCGCCCAGTCGAGCCGCAGTTTCATGGACCATAGCCGGGCGGACCTTACGGTCCCGTTCAAACCTTCCTACCGTCCCGGCCTGGTAGCGGCGGAGCTGAGGGAAGTCCTTCCGGAATTCGTGACAGGCCCCCTGGAAAACGGCCTGAAGGACTTTGAACGGCGCCTTCCCGGGTTCAGCCGGGAAGGGCTGATGATCGGGGTGGAAACGAGAACCTCCGCACCGGTCCGCCTGCTGCGCGGTGAAGACGGGCAGTCCCTCAGCTGCCGCGGCCTCTATCCCTGCGGGGAGGGGGCCGGGTACGCCGGCGGCATTACCAGCGCCGCCCTGGACGGATTCCATCAGGCCCGGCGATTTATGGCGCGATTCCGCCCTTCTGTGATATAATTGCACTTGACAGTCAAATAAAAGGAGATGCCATTCATGGAAAACAGGACGATTGTAACAGGTCATAAGAACCCGGATACGGATTCAATCTGCTGCGCACTGACCTATGCGTACATCAAAAACCAACTCGGTGAAAACGCGGTTGCCTGCCGTGCCGGCAAGGTGAGCGCCGAGACCCAGTACGTACTGGATGCTTTCAAGATGGAAGCCCCGAAACTGGTCGAAAAAGTCGAGGCTGGCCAAAAGATCATCCTCGTCGACCATAACGAAGCGGCACAGGCCGTTGACGGACTGGAAGCCGCCACCATTACGGAAATCATCGACCACCATCGTCTGGGCGGCCTGTCCACGGCAGCTCCCCTGTATATGCGGGTAGAACCGCTGGGCTGCTGCTCCACCCTGATCTGCAAGCTGGCCCGGGAAAACGGAGTCACCCTGCCGCCGGCCTATGCGGGCCTGTTATTTTCCGCCATCAGTTCCGATACCTTGTATTTCAAATCCCCGACCACGACGGAAACGGACAGGAAACTGGCCCTGGAACTGGCTGAAACAGCCGGCATCAAGGATCCGAAAGCCTATGCCCTGGATATGCTGCAGCATGGTTCCGCCATCAACAGCAGCACGCTGGATGAAATCTGCCACGGCGATATGAAGGAATTTGACTTCCCCCAGGGGAAGGTAACGGTGGCCCAGGTCAATGTCATGGACGGTGAAAAGGCCAGGGAAAAATGGCCGGCACTGAAAAAAGCATTGCAGGCCATGGTGGACAGGAAAGAGGCGGATACGGCCCTGCTCATGGTGACGGACATCATGGCGGAAGTGACGGAACTCCTGTGGGCCGGCAAAAATGGCGATGTCCTGGAAAAGGCTTTTGGCAAGGCAGAAGCGGACGGCCATTTCCATATGCCCAAGGTCCTTTCCAGAAAAAAGCAGATTGTACCGCCCTTGACGGACGCCTTCAAGGGCTGAGAAAACCTGAAAAAAACCATCGGAGCCATCCGATGGTTTTTTGTTTCGTCAAGGCGGGCCTGCAGGAGCGGTGCCGCCTGCCTGTCAGGCTGCCTGGCGCGTGGGAAGGCCGCGGACCAGCCCCTGCCTGAAAGGAGAGGATCCGGACCGGCCGGAATGGGAACGCCGCGCGTGCTCCCTCCATTGCGTTCTTTTTTGTCATGAGATACAATGATTCAGGTGCCGTGCGGCGAAGGAACCCTTTCGCTGCCAGCAGGACCGGCCCTGGCAGCAGGAGCCGTTTCCCTGGCGTCCTTGCCAGGCCCTGATTACGATTGGAGAAAAGAGCAGGATTTATGAAAAAGGATTTATTGACAGAAAGCATTCTGGTTTCCCTGCTGGTCGGCGCTGCGGCGTTTTCCGGAACGCCGGCGGCCTTTGCGCAGGATTTCACAAATTATGATTCGAGGACGGCAGGCTCCCTGGCAATCCAGGATGGAGCCAACACCTTCACGACAACGACCGGGTATAACCACGCCGCCGCCCTGTCCGTCGGCAATGCGAATGTTTCCATTGCGGCGGATACGACCAATACCTTTACGGCAGTGAGCGGCGGTGCCGGCATAAAGGCCGCCCTGATGGCGGGAAACGGGGGCTCCGTCACGGTTACGGCCGGGGGAGACAACACCTTCAGCGGCGGGGAAAAAGGCCTGTTTGCGGTAAACCAGGTGAATGTGCCCGTGGCAGACGGTGACGGAAGGAACACGATCACAATTACATCCACGGGGGGTTCCAATCAATTCACTGGATCCCTCTGCGGCCTCCGGATTGGCAAAAGCGACAGCCAAGACACCATGAACCGCTATTTGAGGACGGTGCTTGGACAAAGCTCTTCCGGAACCTACGACCCAACGAGGACCCCGGGCTATTCCGTAACCATTGCCGCGGAAAATGATAATCGCATCCACGGGGACCTGTACGCCATTTATACGGATGCCCGGTCAACCATCGATATTACCGCAGAAACAGGAACCAACGAGATTACCTCGTATCGTTCCGGGATCTTTGCCAGTGATGGCAACCAGGTCACCCTTACGGCCGGGAAGGGCAACACCGTCAGTGGCGACGAAAACGGCCTGTTTGCAAACAGTAGCACGACCATCCTTGTCGGGACGGAATCGGGAGATAATGTGGTTACCAGTTCGTATGGGGATGGCCTGTTGGCAATGAACCAGAGCCGCGTGTCCCTGCAGGCGGGTTCCGGTAGCAATTTCGTAAAGGACGGTGGTCAGTGGGCCGTTGGCAACTCCCGGAGTACGGTAACGCTGTCAGCCGGTGACAACTACATCGGAGCAACCGATACAGGCGAGGTGCCCTATATGGCCCTGGTTGGAACGGCAGAGGCCGCCGACCCCGATGCCACCGCGGAAACAACCCTTACGGCAACGGAAGGCAGCAATCAGCTCGTGGGGTATTTTACGGCCGTGGCGTTAAACGGTACGGCAATGGCAAACCTTTCCGATGCCGCAACCAAGGTGGGAACCCTTACCATGCAGGCCGCCCGGGACAACATCCTGGAAGGAACCGGATTCGTGGCCCTTGACGCCGATGGTGCCCAGGAGGCGGTCATTGAGGCCGGCCACAGCAATCAATTGACCGGTGCGCGCGGCGGCGCCTTCGTCTCGCGGCTGTCCCATTTGAAACTGGAAGCAGGAGAAGGCGATAACGTGATTTCCGGATCCCACGTCGGTCTTTTAACGGAAAAGAGCAGTGACACGGAAATCAGCTCCCAAAACGGCCGGACACAAATTACGGCAAGCGGCGATGGTTACGGTGGCAGGGGGGCCGCGGTGCTTTCCCTGGCCGGCGGGCATACGACCATCAACGGAAAAACCGATATTTCCGGCAACATTGCCTTGGGCGCCGGCCATACGTATACCGAAACGTATCAGGGAATCAATGAAAAGGCCCATCAGGAATTTTCGCACAATCCGGAAAAATATCGAAAGCGAATGCTCAAGGAGTTCAATCCCTCGCTGACGGGCGGCGACCGCGACCAGTCCTGGATAAAGGTGAACTATGGCAGCAACAGCTCCATCACGGGCAGGGTCCTGACCCTGGCTGGCGGCGCCATTGCCGTGTCCCCTAGAGAGGGCGGCGGCATGACCTTCAACGGCGACGCCTGCGCCAGCAGCTCTCCCCGTACCGCGAATTCGTATGCGGATATTCTCGGCTATGTCGGACCGTATACGACGCTTGATCAGCTGGATACGGTTTCTGCCGGCACCATCGACCTCGACCTGGGCCGTGGTTCCGTCTGGAACGGCAAGGCCGACACCGGTCTTCTGGACAACCAGCAGAACGGGACGAGCCACGCCGTCGGCACGCTGAACGTTGGCCTGGGCAGCGGTTCCATCTGGAACCTGTCGGCATCGTCAGCCCTGACCCGATTGTACGGCAGCGGCGGCACGGTCCGTTTCAAAAACGGCGGCGATTCCCTGCAGCTGGATACGCTGACGGAACCCCACACCTTTGCCATGGACCTTGATTATGCCGATCCTGCAAGCAGCGACATGCTGTATATCGGGAATGGCACGGCGGATTCCCAGACGCTGGAAATCAAAAACGGCACGGACTTGAAGAATCAGATGCAGGCCGGCGACCGGGTCCGTTTTGCCACGGTCCGAAATGCCGGCATGGGCTTTACGGAAGGCCGGCGATATCAGGTTGGCCCCCATGGGATTTACAATGACGGCCTGACGGTGCGGTACGTCCCGTACCGGTCAGACCCCGAAACACGGAACTACGACGGGGATGGCACCCGGAAGCCCGCAACGGAAACCGTGGCGGAGACCTACGGCGGAACCGGCGCGTACAACGTCTATCTGGAAAAATTCCAGGAACTCAATGACGGCGCGAAGTCAGCGGGCAGGGCGGCGGACATCGTCTGGCGCTCCGTGACGGACCCTGATACCTTTACAAACCGCTCCGGTGAAACCCGGTATTTTACCCCCGGCGCCGACCAGGGCGCATGGATCCGCTTCCGGTACCGCAACCTGGGCGTGGACGGCATCGCCGAAATCGATGGCAATACGTACGAAGCCGGTTATACGGCCGTTGCCAGCGACACGCCTGAAAAGAAGCACCGCTTCAGCGCTTCCCTGGCCTACAGCCGGGAAACGGGCGATTGGGAAGGGATGCACGGGGACCTGGCGGTCCGTGACATGACCGTGTCCCTTTACGACACGCAGGAGTTCTTCCCGTCGGCGGAAAAAATGGCCGCAAAACCGGCCTGGAAACAAGGCACCCACAGCTATTGGGATACGTACCTGAAATACCACCATGTCCGGAGCGATTACACCACCATTGACCATCAAACCGGCCAGGATTACCACGGTAAATACAGCCAGAATGCCTTCAGCCTGTCCACGGAATACGGCCGGGAAAACAAGCTCGGCAAGGCCTGGTCCATTGTCCCCCAGGTCCAGGTGCAGGCCTCCTGGCTGGGCGCTTATGATGATGTCGATTCCGGGGGAATCGCTGTTTCCGCCGGCCATGAATGGAGCCTCCTTGGCCGTGTCGGTTTCGACCTGGTCCGGAAAATGGATCCCCGGCTCGACAGCCGGCTGTATTTCAAGGCAAGCCTGCTCCATGAATTCCTCGACGGGTATGATGTGACCGTGGCCTGTCCGTCCCAGCGGCATACCTTTGACGGGGACGAAAAAGGAACGTGGGGTGTCCTGGGCCTGGGATACAGTGCCCGTATCGGCACCAACCAGTATTTCTACGTGGATGGGGAGCGCTGTTTTGGCCATGACTTCAAAAGGACGTATCATGTCAGGGCCGGTGTGAACTGGAAATTCTGATCCGTTCCGGCCTGATGAAGTCCAATGGGGAAGAAGCGGGGCTGACCCGTGCTTCCCATATGCTGCCTGGCGCCGCGAAACGGCCCTGAAGCGGGGCCCGGCCAGCGTCCGTCAGGGGAAAGGAGCCTTTTCATGAAACGACTGTCGTCCCTGTTGATGGTCCTTTTTCTATGCGGGACCATGGCCGGCACCGGGTGTGCAGGCCGGAAAACCGAAAAAAAGGAAGTCCCCGTGGCCCCCGTACGCAGCGGGCCGGTAACCCTTGTGTGGCAGCATAAAAACGATCCCTCCGTGGATCTTTCCAGACTGGACAAGGTGCCCGGCATCAACGTCGTTTCCCCCGTCTGGTATACGGTCAGCAATGAGTACGGCCTGGTGGAGGACCGCACGGAACCAGGTTACGTGGAACGGGCCCATGCAAAGGGCTACCAGGTCTGGCCGCTGATCAGCAACGGATTCAATCCCGACAGGACCCATCAGGTGCTCAAGGATCCCCATGCCCAGCGCTTTGTCATCGACCAGGTCCTTGCCCTGGCGGATACCCACCACTTTGACGGGATCAATATTGACTTTGAAAACATATACGAAAAGGACCGTGACGCCCTGACCGCGTTCGTGGCCTATATGCGGCGGCAGGTCAAGGGAAGGCCGTTTGTGCTGTCCATGGATGTCACGGTTCCCAGCGACAATCCCAATTGGTCCCGCTGTTACGACAGGAAGGCGCTTTCCCGGGAAGTGGATTATCTGGTGCTCATGACCTATGACCAGTATCCACGGCTGAGCACGGTGCCAGGGCCGACGGCCTCCTATAACTGGGATGAAAAAGGTGTGAAGGCGACCCTGGCGGGCGGAGTGCCTGCCGAAAAAATCGTCTTTGGCATTCCCCTCTATATGCGGCTCTGGAAAGATGAAGGCAAAACCGGGACCTACAAGGCACAGACCTTGAGCATGAAGGGCGCGGAGGCCCTCATCAGGGAGAAATCCTCCCTGCCCACGTGGAAGCGGGAATGGCTCCCGGAGGAAAAGATGGTGCGCTGCTCCTATGAAGAAGATGGAAACGCCTTTGTTTTCTGGCAGGAAGATGCCCTGAGCCTTTACTACAAGACCCGCCTGATCCCTAAATACAAACTGGCCGGCCTGGCAGCCTGGCGGTTTGGCTTTGAAACGAGCGACGTCTGGAGACTGCTGCCCTATGGAATGACAAAACCGGCTGACTGACAATTGGTGAAAAACAAACATCCCGCTGTTTAAGCCCTTCTGGGAACGTAAACAGCGGGATGTTTACGTTTGCAGCAGCGTCGTTTTTGGCAACTTTTTGCCCTGACGGGCAGTCCCCTGTCGAACGGTATTTCAGAGCACACCGGCACAGTCCGTCTGTGTAATGTATTTGGCCGGAATGGGTTCATCGAGCCGCAACAGGGCGGTCATGGGCTGGGAACCATGCAGTTCGATCATGGAAGCCGTACCCAGGAATGTATAAGGCATGGCATTATGGCAGGCATCGTACTTGCTTTCCCGTACGAAGAGCAGGATAAAGCCGTTTTTCTTATGCATCCGTTCCAGATAGCGCCGCCCGGTCTTGGACTCCGGGGTGGTCGTACTTTGGGATTGCCAGTGAAATGTCCTGGCATCGATGGAATAGTCTTCGTACCGGGTCGTCTCGGAAAATTCCTTGCTGGATTTGTTCAGGGTCACAAGGAAGATGTCCGTCGGCGTTGTTACAACAGAGCTGTTCCCGGCGTCCAGGTATTTCACACCTTCCCGGATGGAGGTCGGCTTTTCAAATCCCAGAGCGGCAAAAATCTGGTCCCGTGTATAGTGACAATAGATTTCCAGGGCACAGGGATAGAGCAGAGCTGCTTTTTTCGGAATCATATTGAAATGTTCATACTGCCAGGCCAGGAGCTCCTGGATTTCTGTCGTCAGGGAACCTTGACCGGTGAGGGAAGTGACCGCTTCTTCCGGCTTCATGAATCCTGTCTGAAGGTAATCCTGATTCCAGATGGTGAATTGCCACATACGAAGGAATTGATACTCTACCGGGGATTTGACGGACAGGGAACCGGAAAAGGCTTTTTGCAGCCAGGACAGCCATTGGGGGGAATCCATGGAAAGAATCCGCGGAAAGGCTTTGGACAGATGCTCTTCCGTTTCTGAATAAGGAAGCAGGGAATCGGTTTTCACTTCTTCACAAAGATGCGCATAGGAACGTTTTCCATTGTAGAAAATGCGGGGGTCGACGGAAGCGGCCTTCAGGAATTCGGCCAGGGATGGCATCTGTGTGCCGCCTGTTGCATCATAAAGTTCTTTAATAATGCTCTTATAGTAATCGCTGCCCCGCATCTGGTTCCGGATATTGGAAAGAACCCATTCCTGCGCCTTTTGTTCAAGCTGGATGCAGCAGCCCTTTGGGACGTGGGGAAACCCGTTTTTGATTTCGCTTTGGATGGCGATGTGACGTGACCCGGAAAGGGCCTGGAAACGGCCGGCAAAGTCGTATTTCCGGTTGGCCTGGGCAACAAAATCCAGCACAGTGAGACAATCCTTTCCTTCCGCGCGGCGCAGTCCGCGACCCAATTGCTGCAGGAATATGGTCATGCTGTTGGTGGGGCGAAGGAAGAGAACGGTGTTGATTTCTGGAATATCCACCCCTTCGTTGAAGAGGTCGACCGCAAAAAGAAAGGTCAGTTCCCCGCGGGCCAACTGTCCCCGGGCAGCTTCCCTGACCACTTCCGGAGTGTGGCTGTCCAGGGCAAGGGAAGGAACCCCGTGGGCATTGAAATAATCGGCCATGAAATGCGCGTGCCTGACGGAAACGCAAAATCCCAGCCCCCTGATATCCCGCAGATCCGGGGTATAGCGGTCAATGGCATTGAGGATGGCCGCCGCCCGCCTTTCTGCGGAAACTGTACTCAGGACATACAGGTTGTTCAGTGCGTCCACATCATAATGCCCTCTTACCCAGTTCACACCCTTCAGGTCAATGGGGTCTTCCACGCCAAAATAATGGAAGGGGCAGAGGAAGCGGCGTTCAATGGCATCGGAAAGGCGGATTTCTGCTGCAATGTGTCCATCAAAATAACGAAGGATATTCTCTCCGTCCATTCGTTCCGGTGTGGCTGTCAATCCAAGCAGAATGGTGGGCTTGAAATAGGAGAGCAGTTTTTGGTAGGAAGGGGCCGCCGCGTGATGGAATTCGTCGACAATGATCATATCATAATAATCGGGGTCCATCTTTTCCCAGAGGCGCAGGCGATCGAAGGACTGAATCGATATAAAAAGATGTTCCGGCTGGTCCGTTTTGCTGCTGCCAACATAGAGTCCCCCGAAATCGGGGTCCTGCATGACCTGGCGGAAACAGGAAAGGGACTGCTTCAGGATTTCTTCCCTGTGGGCAATAAAAAGCAGCCGTGTTGGAATGTGAGCGCGTTCCCGGGCAAACCGCCGGTAGTCAAAAGCCGCAATTGCGGTTTTTCCGGTACCCGTGGCGGCAACAATCAAGTTATGCCAGCGATTCCGTTCCTTTCGTTCTGCTTCCAGGGAATCCAGAATGACCTGCTGGTACGCATAAGGACGGATCTGGAAGGTGTAGACAGGGCCTCTTTTACCGGAGGGGTCCCGTCCTTTTTGCCGGTCGATTTCCTCCCTGAGGCGGTCTTCCTGATCCGTTGTAAAAGGTTGAAATTCCTCGGAGTGCCAATACGTTTCAAATGTGGAACGAATCTTGTCCATGATGAGCGGCATATCCTGCTGGGTTACTTTTACATTCCATTCCAGTCCGTCGGCAATGGCTGCATGGGACAAATTGGAGGAGCCGATATAGGCCGTTGAAAAGCCGCTTTCCCGATAAAAAATATAAGATTTTGCGTGCAAGCGGGTTTCCTGGACATGATAGGAAATACGGACCTCCGTATTGGGCAGGGACGCCAGCTCTGCAATGGCTTTTGGATCTGTTGCTCCCATATAGGTGGTCGTAATGACCCGCAGCTTCCCACCTTTGTTGACAAAGTTACGCAAATAGGGGCGAAGCATGGTGTAGCCTGAGTATTTGATGAAGGAAACCAGGAAATCAATGCGGTCAGAGGACATGATTTCTTTCTGCAGTTCCGAAACCAGGGATGCATCTTTCTGGCTGTTTGTAAAAAGAAAGGAATGAGTAAGGGAGGTCAGGGGTCGCTCGGTTACCTTGTTTTGAAGTTCATTGCGGCGATGTTTCAGTTCCATCAGCAGAAAATCGTTGCGGGGAATCCGGTGGCCTTCGCCCAGTCCTTCGTTCCTGGAAACCAGAAGGGCAATGAGCTGATTCGTCAGCGCCCGTTCCTCCTCGAGGGAATGCTCTTCTTTTTCATCCCTGTCGGCAATATCCTTCAGACAGCACTGGACAAGACGGCCCACATAATCCGATAAATAGATGGCGGCTTCCTGGGGGTCGGCCTGTTCGATGCGGGCCCACAGTTCATCATTCTTCAGATACCGGTCAAGCTGCTCCGAGATGACCTGTTCATAGACGCCGTCCTTCAATTCGTTTGCGTTCATCCTTTATACCTCTTTTGCTCTGTACCCATTTTCTCATTTTCCTGTTTCTCCGTCCTGAAACAGGAAGTATAGGATCAGTATAACAAATAGGGAGGTCTTGAGAAAGATCCCGGAATGGGAAATCCATTTTCAAGGGACTGGATGTATCGGACCCCGTCATTTGCGACTGATTTTTATTGACAGGTATTTGGTTTCGTGATAAAATAACCTAGTCGTTGGTTAGTACGACATGGTGGCTGTGGTGAAGCGGTTAACACACCGGATTGTGGCTCCGGCACGCGTGAGTTCGATC